>JBBQAW010000156.1:0-9336 GCA_038316815.1 Burkholderiales bacterium | reverse complement strand
TGCGGCCGCGTTCATCCAACTACAGATTGGGACATCGCCATGAGCCTGGGAACCATTTTGCTGATCGTGCTGGTGCTGCTGTTGATCGGCGCCATTCCTACCTGGTCGCACAGCAGAAGCTGGGGCTACGCACCTTCCGGTGGCGTGGGTCTGCTGCTCGTCATCGTCGTGGTGTTGCTGTTGATGGGCCGGCTTTAAAAGCCCAGCCGGCCCGGACTTGGCTGGCTGTGGCTGTGGCTGTGGCTGTGGCGGTGACGGTGGTGGTGGCCGAGATGCTGCTCTCAGCCTGCGGTGACATGGCTCGCCTGCCCGTGGCCGCCGGGATGGGCCCGACGTCGGAACTGCCAGCGCCGCGATCAAGCCTGCTGCTTAGGGCAAACATTGCGCCGGCTCAGAACTGGCCGGCAGGCAGGGTGCCGAGCGGCCCGCCAGGCTCCGAAGTGCAGCCCCTCGCGTCAGGGCTGGACCAGCCGCGCTGGCTGCTGGTGCTGCCCTACGGCGACGTACTGGTGGCCGAGACCAACGCGCCCGAGCGGCCGGACGCCGCGCCGGGCCTGCGCGGCTGGGTCATGGGCCTGGTGATGAATCATGCCGTTGCAGCCACGCCCAGCGCCAACCGCATCACGCTGTTGCGAGACACCGTGGCAGCGGCGTGGCCGACGAACGGTTCGTGTTGCTGGAACGGCTCAAGGAAGGGCTGAATTCGCCCTTTGGCATGGTCTGGATCGACGGCGCGCTGTTTGTGGCCAACACGGACGCCGTTGTGCGTTTTCCGCTGCCGCTGGGCAGCACGCGCAATACCGCAGCCGGGGTGCCAGGGGCGAGCCTGCCGGCAGGGCGAATCAACCACCCCTGGACCAAGAACCTGTTGGCGAACGCTGACCAACGCAGCCTTTACGTCAGCATCGGCTCGAACAGCAACGCCGGCGAACGCGGCCTGGCGGCCGAAGCCGGCCGCGCCGCCATCATGCAGATCGACATCGCCAGCGGCACCCAGCGCCCTTGGGCCACGGGGCTGCGCAACCCGGTCGGCATGGTTCTCGAGCCCGCCAGCGGCGTGCTGTGACGGTGGTCAACGAGCGCGACGAACTGGGCAGCGACCTGGTCCCCGACTACCTGACCGCCGCGCAAGACGGCTCCTTTTTCGGCTGGCCCTGGAGCTGGTACGGCAGCCACGTCGACACGCGCGTGCAGCCCCCGGCACCCGAACGCGTAGCTGCGGCACGCGTGCCCGATTACGCGCTGGGGGCCCACACGGCTCCGCTCGGCCTGGCCTGGTCGGGCGGCAACACGCTGCCGGCGCCCTTCGCGCAAGGCATGTTCGTCGGCCAGCACGGTTCATGGAACCGGCGGCCGGCCAGCGGCTGCAAGGTCATCTTCGTGCCCTTCGAAGGTGGCCGCCCCTCAGGGCAGCCGCTGGACGTGCCGACTGGTTTCCTGAGCGCCGAGGGCCGCGCCTAAGGCCGGCCTGTGGGCGTGGCGCTGGACCGCCAGGGCGCGCTGCTGGTGGCCGATGACGTCGGCAATGTCGTCTGGCGGCTCAGTTCCACCGCCAGCGCGCGCCGTTGACAGCGACGGCCTGGAATTGCGCCGCGGGCAGGAGTCAGCCGGTGCGGTCTGGGGCTGCAGGCTCCGCACGGGCCGCCAGGGCCGCAGGCACCGTCACAAATTCGGGTGTCTCGATCAGCGGCGTAGGCCGCGTAGGGCCAGGGTCTTCGCCATCGGCCACCTCGGTCAGCAAGGCGCCAGCGCTCTTGACCAGGGGCCAGGCCAGGGTGGCACCTGTGCCGTCGGTACTGTCCATGCCCAGTTCCAGCAGCGCTGAAGCGCGGAACAGGTTCAGCGCCTGGTCCAGGCCCAAGTGGGTGTGGCTGCGGCAAAAGACGCAGTAGTCGGTGACGGGCGGGGCAATGCGAGCGGCCGCCATCAGCGCGGCGCAGGCGGGCAGGCCGTCGATCATCAGCAGATGGCGCTTGCTGGCAGCCATCAGCATCACGCCCACCATGACGGCGACCTCAAAGCCGCCGAAAGCGGCCAGAACCTCGACCGGTTCGACGATCTCGCGGTGCCGGCCCTGGGCGCCTTGCAGGATGACCAGCAACTGGGCCAGGCGGTCGCTGTCCATTTCCATGCTCGACATGACCAGGTCGCGCACCGAACAGTCGGTCAGGCGCGACAGCACCAAGGCCGCGCTTTCGTGGGCGCCGGTGCCCACACCGGCCAGTACCGTGACATTGCCCACCAACTGGTCGGCAATCTCCATGCCCGCGCGCATGGCAGCATGGGCCTGGGCGACGCTCATGGCCGACGTGGCGCGGGCATTGCGCGTGCCGTGCGCAATCTTGCGCACCACCAGGTTTTCGTGCGGGGGCAGTTCATCAGCGATGCCGCAATCAATCACCTGCACCGACATGCCCTGGGTGCGCGCAAAAACGGTCAAGGGCAGCTCATTGCGCAGCAGCATGCCCACGGTGTCGGCGGTGCGGCGCGGGTCGGCGGCATTCAGGCCGTCGACCGCCAGGCCGTGGTCGGCTGCGCACACCAGCAGCTGCGGGTGGTGGAAGCCGGGCTTGAGCGTGTTCTGCATCAAACCCAGGCGCACGGCCAGGGGTTCCAGTTCACCCAGGCTGCCGCCGGCTTCATTGCGGCGCTGCAGCTTTTCACGCAACGCCTTTTCCAGCAGCGGGTTGGTCGTCGGCGAAACAAGCGATCGGGTGGTCACCATCGTGCCTGGAGTGTAGTCAGCCCCATGCGCCCTGGCGCAGGAATAAGCCCGCCACGGGATTGGCTGTTTCTTCAATACAGGGGTAGGCCAGAGTGCGCAAAAAATCGTCGAAGACCGCTTCGTCGCCCTGCGGCACCTGAATGCCGACCAGGATGCGGCCGTAGTCCGCGCCTTGGTTGCGGTAGTGAAACAGGCTGATGTTCCAGCCCGGGTGCATGGTGGCCAGAAAGCGCATCAGCGCGCCCGGGCGTTCTGGAAACTGGAAGCGAAACAGGCGCTCGTCGCGCGCCAGTTCGCTGCGCCCGCCCACCATGTGGCGCACATGCTCTTTGGCGAATTCGTCGTCGGTCAGGTTCAGCGTTGCGAAGCCCTGGCGCACGAACTGACGTTCCAGCTTGTCGGCTTCCTCACGCTTGTTAATTGCCAGGCCGACGAAGACATGGGCAGCGCGTTCTTCGCTGATGCGGTAATTGAATTCAGTCACCGAGCGCGGGCCCAGGCTCTCGCAGAAACGCTTGAACGAGCCCCGTTCTTCAGGGATGGTGACGGCAAAGAGGGCTTCGCGGTGCTCGCCGAAGTCAGCGCGCTCGGCCACGAAGCGCAGCCGGTCGAAGTTCATGTTCGCGCCGCAGGTAATCGTCACCAGCGTCTGGCCCTTCAGCTTGTGCGTGGCCACGTATTGCTTGATGGCGGCCACGCCCAGCGCGCCGGCGGGTTCCAGCACGCAGCGGGTGTCCTGGAAGACGTCCTTGATGGCGGCGCAGACGG
Source organism: Burkholderiales bacterium (assembly GCA_038316815.1). Taxonomy (GTDB): domain Bacteria; phylum Pseudomonadota; class Gammaproteobacteria; order Burkholderiales; family Burkholderiaceae_C; genus Rubrivivax. Next base: position 5,843 of record JBBQAW010000156.1, on the reverse strand, counting down.
CGTCGGTGTCGACCACCACGTAGTCGTCGACCAGTTCGCGCGCGATGCGGAAGGTCTCTTCGCCCACCAGCTTGACGGCCGTGCCGTCAGAAAACAAACCCACATCGGCCAGCGTGACACGCCGGCCGCGTTGCACCGACTGCAGCATGGCGTTGGAATCGGCCGTCTGCACCCCGACGACGCGAATCTCGGGCCGCACCGCCTTGATGTAGGCAGCCACGCCCGAGACCAGGCCGCCGCCGCCGATGGCCACGAAAACGGCATCGATCGGGCCCTGGTGCTGGCGCAGGATTTCCATCGCCACCGTGCCCTGCCCGGCGATGACGTCGGGGTCGTCGAAGGGGTGCACGAAACTCAGGCCGCGTTCGGCCTGCAAAGTCAGCGCATGGGCATGGGCGTCGCTGTAGCTGTCGCCGTGCAGAACCACCTCGGCACCCAGGGCCTGTACGGCGTCGACCTTGAGTTTGGGCGTCGTCACCGGCATCACCACCACGGCCTGCGCACCCAGGCGGCGCGCCGCCAGCGCCACACCCTGGGCATGGTTGCCGGCAGAAGCGCAGATGACACCGCGCTTCAGGCTGTCGGGGTCCAGCCGCACCATCTTGTTGTAGGCGCCGCGCAGCTTGAAGCTGAACACCGGTTGCTGGTCCTCACGCTTGAGCAAAACCTGGTTGCCGATGCGGCGCGACAGGCTGCGCGCCGGGTCGAGCGCGGTTTCGCGCGCGACGTCGTAGACGCGGGCGGTCAGGATGCGCTGCAAATAGCTGGAGGCGATGCGCTTGCCCTGGGGCCGCAGGCTACGCAGGGGCGGTGCAAGCGGTACGAACGGTACAGACGGTCCGGGCGGTCCGGGCGGTACGGGCTTCGGCTTCGGCTTCGGCTTCGTGCGTGCAGCGCCTTCGGACATCGTGTGCGGCTCCAGGGGACCCCGGGAATTCAAGTCGACGGGCGCTGATCATAGGCGCGGCATTGGTGCGGCATTGGTGCGGCACTCTCGCCACAGGCGCGGCCGACCCCCAAGAAAAAAGCCCGGCACCTTGCGGCACCGGGCTGAATCCACCCTTGGAGGAGGTGGAGGAGACAAGCGGTGGGTCATCGCAGACAACCCATGGAGCGCAGTCTAGCGATGGTTTTGCTGCGCTGCAATATGCTTTTCGGACTGTTCACTCCAGAATCTGCGCTTGACACAACGGATGCTCCAGAACGGGGCCAAAACACCATGGAATGCACCATCAACTGGCTGCCAAGCACCGGCATGGGCTTTGTTGCCGAAACCGGCAGCGGCCACTTCCTGACCATGGACGGCGCGCCCGACGGCGGAGGCCGAAACCTGGCCCCGCGGCCGATGGAAACCGTGTTGGCCGGCACCGGCGGCTGCACGGCCTACGACGTGGTGCTGATCTTGAAGCGCGGCCGCCACGACGTGCGCGGCTGCAGCGTCAAGCTGACGGCCGAACGTGCGCCGCAAGACCCGAAGGTGTTCACACGTGTGCACATGCAGTTCACCGTCACCGGGCGCGGCCTGCAGGCGGCCACTGTGGAACGCGCCATCGCGCTGTCACATGAAAAATACTGCTCAGCCAGCATCATGCTGGCCCAGTCGGCCGAGATCACGACCGGGTTCGAGATCGTCGAAGCCTGAACTGGGCGCCAAGGCCGCCGGCGCGCGCCGCGGTCAGATGCGCTGTGCTGTGCCTGTCATCACGCGCGCTGCGCTGCGCATCAGCCAGCGCACGGGCGCGGGCAATTCGGCGGCCCCGGCGTCCAGCGCTGCTTCGGCGTGCCGGCGCTCGTCGTCCTGCATCTTGGCGACGATGGCGCGCGAACGTGTGTCGTGGGTCGGAAGGCGGTCCAGATGGCCTGCCAGGTGCTGTTCGACCTGGCGTTCAGTCTCGACCACGAAGCCCAGACTGTTGCGATCACCCAAACGGCCCGCGAGCAGACCGATGGCAAATGAGCCGGCGTACCACAGCGGGTTCAGCAGGCTGGGTCGGGCGCCCAGTTCGTCCAGCCGCTGACGCGTCCAGGCCAGGTGGTCAGTTTCTTCGCGCGCGGCCTCCAGCATCTGTTGGCGCATGGTTTCCGTGCGAGCGGTCAGCGCCTGGGCCTGGTACAGCGCCTGGGCGCAGACCTCACCGACATGATTGACGCGCATCAAGGCACCAGACAGCGCACGGTCTTCTGAAGCCAATTCTGCATCGGGGCAGGCCATACCCGGGTTGGGGCGTGCGGCATGCGCTGGCCCTGCGACGGTGCGCAGGGCGTTGTCAAAGCTGATCAGTAAACGATCTATAGGCGTCATGGTGGGCCGAGCAAACAAATTCAAACGGAAACGTAACAAATTCAGCGACAGAGCCTGAACGCCGAAGACGCTTCAAACGCCACCTTCACGGGAAAAACGTTGCGCGACGACAACAAGCGCTGCAGTCGAGGATTATGCCTAGGTGAAAAAACGGGCGGCTCTGGTTCAATACGCTCAAATTCCAAAACCGGGGGTCGATGAGGCGGTAGCGACGATGTTGCTACCGGTCTGATCGAAGCCTCTTGATCAACCTAGGAGATAGTTGCAATGAAGAGAACACTGCTTGCCGTAGCCGCGATGATGACTTTCGCTGGTGTGGCATCCGCCCAATCGTCGGTCAATATCGGCGGCATCATTGACTTGGCGGCACGCAGCGTGTCGAACCCGGGTGGTTCGATCAAAACGCTCAGCCCTGAAGGTTTGCAGTCCAACCGCTTCATCGTGCGCGCTGTCGAAGACCTGGGCGGCGGTATGCGTGCCAGCTTCTGGCTGGAAGCGGCCATTGCGCCTGATACCGGCGGCGGTACTGCTGCGGTCGGACCTGGCGCGCCTGCCGGCGGGTTGACCTGGCAACGCCGTTCAACCCTCAGCTTGTCGGGCAGCTTCGGCGAAATTCGCCTGGGCCGCGACTACACCCCGACCTTCTGGACGCACACCCTGTTCGATCCGTTCAACACCGTGGGCGTGGCTGCGCAGACCAACCTGATGGCCTCGAGCAAGATGGGGACGCCTGTCAATTCGTTCGCAACGACATTGGTTCGTACCAACAACTCGATCGGCTACTTCTTGCCAGGCGGCCTGGGCGGCGTATACGGCCAGTTCATGGTCGCGGCTGGCGAAGGCGCTACGGGCAACAAGCACATCGGCGGTCGCATCGGCTATGCCGCTGGCCCCGTCAACGTCGCTTTCGCCTATGGCATCACCGACAAGACCGGCGCGATGCTGGACGACCTGACGGCCTACAACTTCGGCGGTTCGTACAACCTGGGCTTCATGCGCCTGATCGGTCAATACCACAGCTACAAGTACAACGGCCGTGAGCTGAAGAACGCAGTGGCCGGCTTCACCGCCCCGTTTGGCGCCAGCACGGTCAAGTTCACTTACGGCCGCACGGGCGACTTCCGCTCAGCCACACAGATCGGCCTGGGATACCAGTACGACCTGTCCAAGCGGACCGCGCTGTACACCAACTACGGCCGCGTCAAGAACAAGGCTGGTTCGGACTTCACCGCCAGCGGCAGCGGGCGCGCCATCGCCGCCACGGGCGCGAATTCGACTGGCTTCACCTCCACCGGCTACGAGTTCGGCGTTCGCCACAGCTTCTGATGTCCGGGCGGCGCGCTTGTCGCGTCGCTTGTCTGCAAGGCCACCTTCGGGTGGCCTTTTTCTTGATGCCTCGGGTTTGACGCCTCTCTCGGTTCTGATGCCCATGTCCACCCGCCTTCGCAGTCTTGCCTCGTGGCTTGCCTTCGCCAGCCTGATGCTGGCCTTGTCGGGCTGCGCAAGCCTGCAGCCTGCGGCCCCCGTGGCAGACGCCGAGGGCTGGCATCACGTGCCCCTGCCCGGCAAGACCCCTACTCGCTACGCGGCCTCGCACAAAGACGGGCGTGCGGCGGTGGCTGCCGTCTCCGAGAGTTCTGCCAGCATGTGGCGCCGACGCCTGGATTTCGACTCCGCTGCGCTCGGAGAAATCAGTTTCGCCTGGTGGGTGCCAGCCTTGCCGCCACAGGCCAGCGTGGCCAACGTCGACCAGGAAGACGCGGCCGCACGGGTCATGTTCGGCTTTCAAGGCGACATCAGCCGCCTGCCAGCCCGCACCCGCATGATGTTCGACCTGGCAGAAGCCCTGACGGGCGAGAAGCCGCCCTATGCCACTTTGATGTATGTCTGGGACGCACAGGCGCCAGTGGGCAGCGTGATCATCAACCCGCGCAGCGACCGCGTCCGCAAGATCGTCGTCGACACCGGTGCGGACGGCCTGGGCCGCTGGCGCGACCATCGCCGCGACCTGCGCGCAGACTTCAAGCTGGCCTTTGGTGAAGAACCAGGGCGACTGGTTTCGGTGGCGATGATGACCGACTCGGACAACACGCGCAGCCAGGCTCGGGCCTGGTACGGCGCCGTCAAGGTGCCGGAACAGCGTTGTGGTGCGACTGCACCACCTGGGTGCAAGCCCTGAGTGGCGACGTCCGCCAACGCGGCCACACTTGAGCCCATCCCTTGGCTTTGCCGGCTGGCAGGGCACAACCTTGAAAAGACCATGAAACAAAAGCTCGTCTTCTCCCTGCTGGCCGTGGCGAGCGCCGCTGTCTGCGCACAGTCAAATGTCACCTTCTATGGCGTGGTTGACGCCGGCGTCACGCAAACAACGGGTCTGCGCGGCGGCAGCGTCAAGCAGTTGGTCAGCGGCATCATGGACGGCTCGCGTCTGGGCGTGCGTGTCTCTGAAGACCTGGGCGGCGGCTGGCGCGCCATCGGCACGCTGGAGCATCGCCTGGAAGTCGACACTGGCGGCGTCAGCAACCGCCCGCCTTCAGGGTCGCAGTTGCCCGACCGTGTAGCGCAGGCTGCACGCCTGGGGCTGCCAGCACAGCTGCAGCCGGTGGTTTCAGCCGTTGGTGCCGGCATCGGCAGCACCGTCGGCGTGAACCAGAACAGCACGTTCTGGGACCGCCAGGCCTTCCTCGGCTTGATCACGCCCGTTGGCGCAGTGCTGGCAGGCCGCCAGTACACCCCGGCCTACGAGGTGACAGCCAGCTTCGACACGATGGGCACGCAGTCCAGCCTGGCCGCAGGCCAGGCAGCTTCACTGCCCGCCAGCTTCGACATCCGCGTTTCCAACGCGCTGCAGTACCGCATCCAGCTGGGCGGCTTCACAGCCTCGGCCATGGCTGCGGCAGGTGAAGGCTCGGCCAGCACCGGAAAGCTGCTGGGTGCCATGGCCATGTACAAGAGCAAAGGCTGGTCGATTGGTCTGGGCTACAACACGCGCGAGAACGAACGCGGCGCCAAGTCACTGACGGGCAGCGTCCTGGGTGCCACGGTCAACCTGGGCCCGGGCCGTCTGTACGGCATGGTCGGCTCGGTGAAGGATAACAACCCCACCGGCCTGTCCGGAATCTCTTCCCTCGTCACGCCGCAGGTGGGTGCTGCAACGGCGGCGCTGGTGCAAGGCGCATTCATCAACGGCTTCAAGCAAGACGGCCGGCTGATGCACGTGGGCTACAAGATCGAGACCGGCGTGCACACGGTGTACCTGGCCACGACGCAGTTCGACGACAAGCGCGCTGCCAACGCCGACACCAGAACCTTCGGTGCGGCCTACAGTTACGCCTTGTCCAGGCGCACCGACATCAACGCTGTACTCACGCGCTTCGACAACAGCGGCTTGGGTCAGGCTGCGCCTGGCGGTGCCGGCTACCTGGGCGGCGTAACCGCCAGCGCGGGCACCGATTCCACCAGCATGGCGCTGGGCGTTCGCCACCGCTTCTGACTCGGCTAAAGTCAGCCCCCTGCCCGCGGGCACGGGGGTTGCATTGTT
>JBBQAW010000155.1:0-9352 GCA_038316815.1 Burkholderiales bacterium | reverse complement strand
GCGCGGTCTGAGCCCGCAGACTGCAAGCGTTCGCGCCAGGGTTGCAAGGCCGCGTGCAGCGCGCTGCCGGGCGCCAGGTCGAGCGCATTGCCGTCAGGGGCGCAGGCGCGCAGCAAACCCACTTCTTCGAAGCTTTCGCGCAGCGCGGCAATGGCGTAGTCCAGTGCACCTTCGGCCAGGTTGAAGCGCCGTGACAGGCTGGCGTCGTCGTGCGTCAGTTCTTCAAGAAGGCACCAGGCGTGGGCCGCGCGGTCGCTTGCGTCCAGCACACCCCCGGGAAAGACGGCAGCGCCGCTGCGCAGGTCGCTGCCGCCGCGTTCGGCGCGCACCAGCATCAGCACTTCCAGGCCTGCGCTTGGTACGCTTGGTACGCCTCGTACGCCAGGTGCGCCTCGTACGCCAGGTGCGCCAGGTGCGCCTAACGCGCCAATTGCGGCTGTTGCTCCTATTTCGCCTGCTGCACCTGTTGCACCTGTTGCGCCTGCTGCAGCTGTTGCACCTGCTGCACCGGGTGCATCTGGTTCTGGTTCTGGTTCTGGTTCTGGTTCAGATTCTGGTGTTGGCGCTGGCGCGGGCGCGTCACGCAGGAACAGGATCGACGCTGCCGGCCGCGCATCGGCTGGCACCTGCCAGGGCGCGTTCAACGCACCACCCCGTGCTGGAAGAGTTGTTCAATTTCGAATGCGGACAAGCCGGCCTCCTGCAAGAGTTCTGTCGTATGGGCGCCCGGCTGCGGTGCCGGGCGCGGGGGCATGGGCGGGCTGCGGCCCAACCGCGGCGCAGCCGCGGGCTGGTGCACACCGTCCATCAGTGTGTAAGCGCCGCGCGCCAGTGCATGCGGGTGCTGGGGCGCTTCGTCGAAGTCGAGCACCGGGGTCACGCAGGTGTCGTCATTGGCAACAGGCTTGGCGCCGCCGTTGTCGTCGGCTTGGGAACCTGCATCACCCGCATCACCCCCATCACCCAGCAGGGCACACCAGTCGTCACGCGTTCGCGTTTGCACGATGTCGGCAATGGCCTGGCGCATCGCAGGCCACAGCGCCCGGTCGTGCTGGCCGCGCACGAAGCGCTCGTCCAGGCCGGCCAGGCGCGCGAAGTTGGCGAAGAATTTCGGCTCCAGCGCCCCCAGCGCGATGCAGCGCCCGTCGGCGGCTTCATAGGTGGCATAGAAAGGCGCGCCGCCATCCAGCAGGTTGCTGCCGCGCGCCAGTTGCCAGTCGCCGGCGGCGCGTAAGCCCTGGAACAGCCCGGCCATCGCGGCCACGCCATCGACCATCGCCGCGTCCACCACTTGCCCGCGGCCTGAACGCTGGCGTTCATGCAGCGCTGCCATCACGCCGAAGGCCAGGAAAAGCGCGCCACCGCCATAGTCGCCCACCAGGTTCAGCGGCGGCACCGGCGGCGCGCCCGCTGCCCCGTTGGCTGCCAGCACACCGGTCAGCGCGATGTAATTCAGGTCGTGCCCGGCAGCCCGGGCCAGCGGGCCGTGCTGGCCATAGCCCGTCATGCGGCCGATAACCAGGCGCGGGCAGTGTTCAAGCAGCAAGTCGGGGCCCAGGCCCAGGCCTTCCAGCACGCCGGGGCGAAAGCCTTCCAGCAGCACATCGGTGGTAGCCAACAGGCGCAACAGCGTGTCGCGCCCGGCCGGGGCCTTCAGGTCCAGCATCAGCGAACGCCGGCTGCGCGCATGCACCTCGTGCTGGGGCAGCAGCCCCAGGCCCAGGCCACTGGCAGACAGGCGGTCGACGCGCCAGACATCGGCGCCCTGGTCGGCCAACAGCATGCCGGCCAGAGGCACCGGGCCGATGGCGGCCAGTTCGACCACGCGCAGGCCGTGCAGCGCGCTGGTTGCGCAGCTTGCTGCGTCGCTTGCTGCGGCGCCTGCTGCAGCGCTTGCTGCAGCGCCTGCTGCTTCACTTGTCACTCGGCCTGTCGACTCGCTTGATGCCTGGCTTGTCGCCTTATTCATGCGCCGAGGATAGCTGCACTGGCTGTGCTGCGGCCTTCCGGCAACGGTCCGTCAACGGTCCGACTACGGCCCGGCAGCGGCCCGGCTTCGACCCATTCAAAGCGCCTATCGCCCGGCCAGCCAGACCGCGAACTGATAGTAGATCGGCAGGCCGACCAGCAGATTGAACGGCAAGGTGATAGCCAGCGACGATGTCAGGTAGATGCCCGGATTCGCTTCGGGCAGCGACGCCCGGCACGCCGCCGGGGCGTCGATGAACGAGGCGCTGGCGCAGATGGCCCCCATCACGAACGCACCGCCAACCCCCAACCCGGCCCAGTGGCCCAGTGCCACGCCGACGATGCCGTTCAAGATAGGCATCAGCACGCCGAAGCCGACCATGAACACGCCGACCTCTTTGAAGGCACGAACCTGCCGCGCTGCGGTGATGCCCATTTCCAGCAGAAAGAGCATCAGCATGCCGCGGAACAGACCTTCGTAGAAAGGCGCGATTTGCGTCCACTGGCGGTCGGTGGAGAGATAGCCGATCAGCATGCCGCCCAGCAGCAACAGGATGCCGCGGCCGCGGATGACGCTGAGGAACAGTTCGCCGATATTCACCCCGCCGCCAGCGCGGCCCATCGCGATGCGGGCGATGGCCAACGAATAGATGACGCCGAACTCCATCAGCGCCACCATTGCCGCCATGAAGCCTTCGGCGGGCGTGCCCATCGTGGTGGCGAAGGTCATCGCCGCGAAGAACGTCGCCGTCGATACCGAACCGTAGTGCGCCGCAATCGCCGCGGCGTTGGAAATGTCGAACTTGCCCAGCCGCCGGGCGATGACGTAGGCCAGCGACGGGATGGCAAACGTCATCAACAAGGTCACGGCGATGACCGGCGCGACGTCAGACAGTTCTGCCTTGGCCAGTTCGCGACCACCGGTCAGGCCGAGTGAAAACAACAGGTAGATCGCCAGCAGCTTGATCACGGCTTCGGGCAATTCGAGTTCGCTCTTCACGAAGCCAGCAATGGCGCCGAGAAGAAACGCCAGCACGATGGGCTGGACGAGGTTGGTCATCAGCAGGTCGATTCCAGGCATGTCGCTCTTCTGGTTTGTTGAGGGGAAGTCACAAGATTCCTACGCATCCTAGGAACCCTTTCAGTTTTTGAAAAATAGAATGAATAGATGAAATCCTTCGATAACAACGAACGTTCATCCCTCACTGAACCGAAGTTGAGTCCAGGGCTTGTTGTCTTGCCCGGGTTTGTCTGGGCAGGGTTTGTGCGGTGTCCGCCGAGCGATTTCGAATGCCGCCTGGCAAGGGTTGGCAACCGCTTTCATAGGTGGCTTGAAGGCCATCTACACAGCGCGAACGGTTCGCCGCCCCGGCAGCGAAATTCGGCTTGGCGTGACAACATCACACCGGCATCGCACCCGCCCCGCAAACACGCGAGCCAAGCCGCCTCACCGCGGCGCGCCAACACAAGAGGAGACACCGGATGATCCCGCCTGCTTTCGATTACCACGCCCCCAAGACCGTCAGCGAAGCCGTTGGGCTACTGGCCAGCCTGGGCCAGGACGCCAAGCTGCTGGCCGGCGGCCACAGCCTGCTGCCGATGATGAAGCTGCGCTTCGCGCAACCGGCGCATTTGATCGATATCAACCGCATTCCCGAACTGCGCGGCATTTGCGAAGACGGCGCCGACGTGGTGATCGGCGCGATGACGTCCGAGAGCGCGCTGATCGCCAGCCCCGTCCTGCAGGCCCGGGTGCCGCTGCTGTGCGAGGCCGCCAAGATGATTGCCGACCCGCAGGTGCGCAACCGCGGCACCATCGGCGGTGACATCGCCCACGGCGACCCCGCCAACGACCACCCCGCGCTGAGCCTGGCGCTCGATGCCAGCTTCACGCTGCAAGGTCCGCAGGGTCGCCGCGTGGTGAAGGCCGACAAGTTCTTCCTTGGCACCTACATGACGGCGCTGGCTGACGACGAGATCATGGTCTCGGTTCGCGTGCCCGCGCTGCCTGCCGGCACCGGCTGGGCCTACGAAAAGCTGAAGCGCAAGACCGGCGACTGGGCCACCGCTGGCGCGGCAGTGGTGATGCGGCTGGACGGCGGCATCGTCACCCACGTGCGCATTGCGTTGACCAACCTGGCGCCGATGGCCATGCGCGCGGTAGACGCCGAAGTCGCGTTGCTCGGCGAGCCGCTGAGTGACGTGACGATCAACCGAGCCGCCACCGCCGCGATGGCCGCCACCGACCCCGCCGCCGACCTGCGGGGCGATGTCGAATACAAGACCGCGATGGCGGGGCAGATGGTCAAGCGGGCCCTGCGGGCCGCCGCGGCCCGCTGCAAGTGATCGCCGCCGCGGCCCGCTGCAAGTGATCGCCGCTGCGGCCCGCTGCAATAGATCGCCGCCGCAGCCCGCTGCAATAGATCGCCGACGCGGCCGCCAGCCAGTGACCACCGCCGCGCCCCGCAGCCCGCAGGCCGCAGCCAGTCATAGCCGCGGCGGCCCGCAGCTGAACAACTCAACAACGAAGAGACAAACCGATGGCAAAAAAACTCATCAGCGTGAAGGTCAACAACCGCACCTTCGAGAAGGCGGTCGAACCGCGCACCCTGCTCGTGCACTTCTTGCGCGAAGAGCTCAACCTGACCGGCGCGCACATCGGTTGCGAAACCGGCCACTGCGGTGCCTGCACGGTTGACCTGGACGGTCAGTCCGTAAAAAGCTGCACCCATCTGGCGGTGCAGTGCGACGGCTCCGAAATGTTGACCGTGGAAGGTTTGGCGTCTTTGGCAACCGGCGGCGGCGTGCTGCACGCCGTGCAGGAAGGCTTTTACAAAGAGCACGGTTTGCAATGCGGCTTCTGCACCCCCGGCATGCTGGTGCGTGCCTACCGCTTGCTGATCGAGAACCCGAACCCGACCGAGGCCGAAATCCGCACCGGCATCAGCGGCAACCTGTGCCGCTGCACGGGCTACCAGAACATCGTCAAGGCGATTCAATATGCGGCCGCCAAGCTGCGTGAATCACCAGCCCAGACCCAAACCCAATTTCAAGCCCAACCCCAAGCCGATACCGTCACCGCCTGAGCCTCGAGCACGCCACCATGAACGCACCCACCGACCCGAAACTGCTTGAACGCAAGGACGCCTTGCAAGGCCTGGGCGAAAGCCGCCTGCGCAAGGAAGACGCCCGCTTCATTCAGGGCAAGGGCAACTACGTCGACGACATCAAGCTGCCCGAGATGCTGCACATGGACATCGTGCGCAGCCCATATGCGCACGCCCGAATCAAGAGCATCGACAAGAGCGCAGCGCTGGCCGTGCCGGGCGTGATTGCGGTGCTGACCGCCGACGACCTGAAGCCGCTCAAGCTGCACTGGATGCCCACCCTGGCCGGTGACGTGGCCGCCGTGCTGGCCGACCAGAAAGTGCACTTCCAGATGCAGGAAGTGGCGGTCGTCATTGCCGTGGACCGTTACGCCGCAGCCGATGGCGTCGAGGCGATGGTGGTCGACTACGAAGAGCTGCCGGTGGTGATGGACCCCTACGCCGCGCTGCTGCCCGACGCCCCGGTGGTGCGCGACGACTTGGCCGGCAAGACCAGCGGCGCGCACGGCCCGCGCGACCACCACAACCACATCTTCACCTGGGACGCCGGCGACAAGGACGCCACCGCGGCCGCGTTCGCCGCCGCGCCCGTGGTCGTCAGCCAGCACATGCACTACCCGCGTGTGCACCCCTGCCCGCTCGAAACCTGCGGCTGCGTGGCGAGCTTCGACCCGGTGCGCGGCGAGTTGACGACCTACATCACCAGCCAGGCGCCGCACATCGTGCGCACGGTGGTCAGCCTGCTGTCGGGCATTCCCGAGAGCAAGGTGCGCATCGTCAGCCCCGACATCGGTGGCGGCTTCGGCAACAAGGTGCCCATCTACCCAGGCTATGTGTGCGCCATCGTCTCGAGCATCGTGCTGGGCAAGCCGGTGAAGTGGGTTGAAGACCGCATCGAGAACATCAGCTCGACCGGCTTTGCCCGTGATTACCACATGGACGGCGAAATCGCCGCGACAGCCGACGGCAAGATCACCGGCCTGCGCGTCAACGTGGTGGCAGACCACGGTGCGTTCGACGCCTGCGCCGACCCGACCAAGTTTCCGGCCGGCTTGTTCCACATCTGCAGCGGCAGCTATGACATCCCGGCCGCGCATTGCAGCGTGAAGGGCGTCTACACCAACAAGGCACCCGGCGGTGTGGCTTACCGTTGCAGCTTCCGCGTCACCGAAGCGGTGTACCTGATCGAACGCATGGTCGACGTGCTGGCCCAAAAGCTAAACATGGATAAGGCCGAGATCCGGGCCAAGAACTTCATCCGCAAAGAGCAGTTTCCGTACACCTCGGCCTTCGGCTTCGAATACGACTCGGGCGACTACCAGCCCGCGCTCGACAAGGTGCTGCAGGCTGTCGACTACCAAGGTTTGCGCGCCGAACAAGCCGCCAAACGTGCAGACAGCAACAGCCCGACGCTGATGGGCATCGGCCTGTCCACCTTCACTGAAGTGGTGGGCGCCGGGCCCAGCAAGATGTGCGACATCCTTGGCGTGGGCATGTTCGACAGTTGCGAAATTCGCGTGCATCCCACCGGCAGCGCCATCGCGCGCATGGGCACCATCTCGCAAGGCCAGGGCCACCAGACTACTTACGCCCAGATCATCGCCACCGAACTGGGTATTCCGAGCGAGGTGATTCAGGTCGAAGAAGGCGACACCAGCACCGCGCCCTACGGCCTGGGCACCTACGGCAGCCGCAGCACACCCGTGGCGGGCGCCGCCATCGCCATGGCTTCGCGCAAGATCCACGCGAAGGCCAAGAAGATTGCTGCCCACCTGCTGGAGGTGAGCGAAAACGACCTCGACTTCGAGATCGACCGCTTCAACGTCAAGGGCGACCCGAGCAAGCACAAGACCATGAAGGACGTGTGCTGGGCGGCCTACAACAACGTGCCGGCCGGCATGGAAATGGGCCTGGAGGCGGTGCATTACTACGACCCGCCGAACTTCACCTTCCCGTTTGGCATCTACATGTGCGTGGTCGACATCGACCGCTGCACAGGCGAAACCAAGATTCGCCGCTTTTATGCCCTGGACGACTGCGGCACGCGCATCAACCCGATGATCATCGAAGGCCAGATCCACGGCGGCCTGACCGAAGGCTACGCCGTGGCGATGGGCCAGCAGATGCCGTTCGACGCGCAGGGTAACCTGCTGGGCAACACGTTGATGGACTACTTCCTGCCCACCGCCGTGGAAACCCCGCACTGGGAAACCGACCACACCGTCACGCCCAGCCCGCATCACCCGATTGGGGCCAAGGGCGTGGCAGAGTCGCCGCATGTCGGTTCGATTCCGACCTTCACCTCGGCCGTCGTGGATGCCTTTGCGCATCTGGGCGTCACCGACATGACCATGCCGCACAGCAGCTACCGCGTCTGGCAGCAGCTGAAGGCCAGCGGCGTGAACCTGTAAGCACGAGCTGTGCGGGGCGTTGCTGCCCCGCCCCAGAGGAACCCATGGAAGTCAAACTCGACAAACGTTATCCGCTCGACGTCAGCGTGGCACAGGCCTGGACGGTGCTGTCGGATATCCGCGCCACCGCCGGCTGCATGCAGGGCGCGGCCATTACCGAACAGATCGACGACACGCATTTCAAGGGCACGGTCAAAAGCAAGGTCGGCCCGGCTGTAATGAGCTTCGGTGGCGACATCGAAGTGCTCGACATCAACCCGGCCGACAAGCGGCTGCAGATGCTGGGCAAGGGCGCCGACAAGTCGGGCTCTTCGGCGTCGATGAACCTCACCGCGCACCTCGAGGCTGGCGACACAGCGGCCAGTTCGGTGCTGGTCGGGCAGGCCACCATCATCGTCAGCGGCAAGCTGGCGCAGTTCGGCAGCCGGCTGCTGGTGCCGGTCTCCGACGCCATGCTGGCGCAGTTTGCCGTCAACTTCCGCAACGTGGCAGCGGCCGTGCCGGTGGCTGTGGCTGTGGATGCTGCTGCGCCTGAGGCCGAGACGGACACCAGCGCAGCACCAGCGGCAGCGCCCGCAATGACGTCGGCGGCTGGACCCGCATCGCCTCCGCAAGCCCAGGAGCTGAACGCGCTGGCTTTGATCTGGACCGTCATCAAAGGCTGGTTCGCCGGCCTGTTCAGCAAGAAGTCCTGAACATGACTGCCCCCAGGCTCTTGCCTTCGGCCCTTCGCCACCCCCCATGGGGGCTCAGGCCTCCTTGGGGCGGCCCGGCGTCGGCCTGACCTGCCGCGCTCCAAGCTTCAATGGACGACCAGGCGCTGCGCGAATCACTCGACCACGCCGGCTACATCGCCGACGAGGGTCTGGCAACCACCTTGTGGCTGGCCGCAGAGCTGCAGCGCCCGCTGCTTCTGGAGGGTGACGCCGGGGTCGGCAAAACCGCGCTGGCGTTGGCCCTGGCGCGCGCACAAGGCCGGCGCCTGGTGCGGTTGCAATGCCACGAAGGTCTAGACCTGGCGCAAGCCGCCTACGAATGGAACTACGGCCGGCAACTGCTGGCCATCCGCCTGCACGAAACGCAGGCCGAGAAGATCGACGAGCACGACCTGTTCAGCCGCGCCTACCTGCTGGAACGTCCGCTGCTCACCGCTATCAGCAGCGAGCAACCGTGTGTGTTGCTGATCGACGAGATCGACCGCGCCGATGAAGCCTTCGAGGCCTTCTTGCTGGAAGTGCTGGCCGACTACCAGATCACTGTGCCCGAGCTCGGCACCATCAGCGCGCGCCACGTGCCGGAGGTGATTCTCACCAGCAACGGCACGCGCGAACTCAGCGACGCGCTGCGCCGCCGCTGCCTGTATCACTGGCTGGACTACCCCACACTGGCGCGAGAGATCGCCATCGTGCGCGCCACGCTGCCGGGCGCAGAAAGTGCGCTGGTCGAGCAGGCCGTGGCCTTCGTACAGCGGCTGCGCCGCGAAGACCTTGGAAAGACACCCGGCGTGGCTGAGACACTGGACTGGGTACGCGCGCTACACCGGTTGAACATGAAGGCGCTGCCCGAAGATCCGCACGCGCTGATGGCCACGCTAGGCTGCCTGCTGAAAACCCGCGAAGACCGCTTCCAGGTCGGGCCCGACCGCGTGCGCCAGCTGGTCGAAGGCCGCCGTTCTGTGGGCGTCGCAGAGAAGGCATGAGATGAGCGTCTTGCTGGTGGCTGCTTTCGGCCCGTTGCGGACGTTCGTTCGTTCGTCTGTCCGTTCGATGCTTTTCACTAGCTTGCTTGCTTGTTCCCCAAGCAAAGGCGGGCTTGGCTTGGCTGCGGCGCTTATGTTCGGCGGTCGGCGCTGCGCGCCGACTCCCC
>JBBQAW010000154.1:0-9360 GCA_038316815.1 Burkholderiales bacterium | reverse complement strand
CGATGGGGAATCCTTGCCAGCCTGCCGTGCCAGGTCAGTCGCGGGCGACATCGCACGGGATATAGACAGCATTGCCGGCCACGAAGCCGGCAGTCAGCGGTGCCCGCGGGAGTGGCGCAAGCTCTTGCCACTTGGCTGCTGATCAGTCGCCCGGCACGCGACGTCCTGCAGGGCGGCAACGGCGCCATTCAATCCCCATAGCGCGCCACCACCTGAGCGGCGGTTTAGCACAACGGGATCTTTTGACTACCGGTCGCGGGGCAATGCCACCTCGCGCGGCAGCATGGGCGCGCCGCGACCGCCAGTCAAAAGACTCTCTGCAGTATGCCAAACTTTGCATAACGGCCATCTGCCGACGTTGGCGGCTGGCGGCTGGCGGCTATGTGGCACCCTAGTTGTAGCTCGCTGCGCTGCGATCTGATAGCTCGATCCGCACTTCCGGGTTGTGTCGGCGCTGATCAGCGGATGTCAACCCCTGAAGGCGCCTACGCGTTCGGTCGCATGGGAAACGCGTCAGGGCGCT
The DNA here is from genome assembly GCA_038316815.1 of Burkholderiales bacterium. Classification (GTDB taxonomy): domain Bacteria; phylum Pseudomonadota; class Gammaproteobacteria; order Burkholderiales; family Burkholderiaceae_C; genus Rubrivivax. The sequence goes on along the minus strand of JBBQAW010000154.1, from coordinate 8,837 downwards.
GTGAATCGTCCCCTGAAGGCGTCTACGCCATCGGTCGCGACATCACCGCCCGGTGGCCCGGCCTGCGCCATCGGGCTACAGTTCACGCGTCGATCTCAAGCGCTGAGCGCTCCCAATCCATGACAGATTCAACCCAGCCGCAACACGCCCCCGCACGCCTGGTGGTCGTCATCAGTGGCCAGTCTGCCCAAGCGCAGCAACAGGTGGCGCTGGGTCTGCGCTACGCCGCCACCGCCGCTGCGTTGGACGTGGCCGTGGAGTTGCACGCCGTCGGCCCTGCGGTGGCGCTGCTGAGGCGCGGGGCGGCGGGCGAGCCGCTGCTGGCCTCCATGCGTCAAGCCGCAGAGCTGGGCGTGCAGATCTTCGTCTGCCCGCAGGCCCTGGCCGAGCAGGGTTTGCGCCCCGAGGACCTGATCGCCGAAGTCAGCGGCGTGCGCGGCGCAGCTTCGCTGCTCGATGCCGGCCTGGCCAGCGGCGCGCGTTTCTTGTCGTTTTGATCCCGCGTGCCCTTGATTGCCCTTGATTGCCCTTGAAGTCAGGCTTGTCTCTTTGCGCCGACGTAAACTGCATCCGATGCCAGCCCGCGATCGCGCCTTACAACCGCCCATGGCCACCGCATGCCAGCGTGGCGAGGCGGTGCGCGCCGCCAGCGCGCTGCGCATCAAGCGCTTCGATCGCTTCAAGCATTTCTACACCTCCATATCTCGCTGGGCGGCAGGAGTCGCAGCGCTCGCCCTGCCGCGCCGCCTGCGCGGCGGTGCCCTCCGGGCCGGAACGGCCGCAGGCTCAGCACGCCACGCCTGCCGCGCCGAATTCGCCCGCCTTCGACTTCGCATCCCCCTGACCCATCCCACCCCCAGCCGCTGGCCCACGCCAGCCTGGTCTCCGGCGTGGCCGGCCCCGTCATCAAGCCGAAGGCCAGCGCATGCACCATGACCTCGAGTGGAACGCCGGCGAGATGAGCTGCGGCGACCTGGTGCTCGAACTACGCCGCCGCGTGCGCGAGGCGCCCGGCCGCGTCATCAAGGTCACGGCGCTCGACGCTGGCGCCCCGGCCGACCTGCCGGCCTGGTGCCGCATGACAGGTCACGAATTGCTGGCGCATGACGGGCAGCTCAAGGCCTACTGGATTCGTGCCAAGGATTGATGTCCCCCGCGCGGCGCAACGTGCCGCTTTTTCCCAACCCAAGCCCAGGAGAGCGAGATGCCCGGAAAATACGTGATCAGCCTGACCCATGGCGGCGACAACCCCGACAAGGCCACGGTCGCCTTCGTGGTCGCCAACGCCGCGGTGGCCTCCGACAAGGACACCGTGGTGTTCCTGTCCATCGAAGGCACGCGCCTGTCGCAGAACGGCGTGGCCGATGCCATCCACGAAGAGGGCTTCGCGCCTTTGAAGGAGTTGATGGACAACTTCGCCAAGGCCGGCGGCCGCATGTTTGTGTGCTCGCCCTGCTTCAAGAAACGCAAGCTCGACGAGAACAACCTCGTCGCCGGCGCGGCCGTGGTCGGTGGCGCGAAGCTGGTGGAGTTCATGAGCGACGGCGTCTGCCCGAGCATCAGTTACTGACCCGCAGCAGGAAGGGCCCCCACCATGGCCGCCTCGCGCAGAAGCCTGCTCGCCGCAGGCGCTTTGGTTCTTGCCGGCACCACGCAGGCGCAAACCCGGCGCAGGTTGCGCTGCGGTTTTGGGGCCCCTGCTGTCCAACCCGGAAGACACCGAGAAGTCCTTCGGCCCCTTGTTCGCGCATGTGGCGCAACAACTCGATGCCGACTTCGAACTCGTCACCACCACCGACTGGGCCGGCATGGCCGTGGCCATGGGCTCGGGTCAGCTTGACCTGGCTTGGATGGGCCCCTGGGGCTACATCATCGCCAACAACAGCACGGGCTGCACCGCGCTCGCCACAGCGAAATACGACGAGAAGCCGATCTACCACGCCATCGTGGTCGGCCGGCCCAGCCTCAACGTGACCCGGTTTCCGCAAGGGACCCAGGGCCTGTCGATGTCTTTCGCCGACATCGGCTCGACTTCGGGCTGGCTGATCCCGACCTGGTACGCCAAGGAGGTCTGGAAGATCGACCCCAAGAGCTTCTGGAAGTACAGCGAAGGTGCCACGCATGCGGCCAACGAAATCGCGGGCGCAGGCGGGCCAGCGTGCCGACACGCTGTCCGGCGGCCAGCAGCAGCGGGTGGCCATTGCACGCGCGCTGGCGCAACGCGCCGAGCTCATCATCGCCGACGAACCGGTGGCCAGCGTGGACCCGCACATCGGCGCCGGCATTTTCGAATTGCTGCGTTCGATCTGCCATGCGCAGTAGGAAGGCCTGGCCGTCATCTGCAGCCTGCATCAGCCGCATTTCGCCAAGCAGTTTGCCGACCGCGTGGTGGGCCTTGTTGATGGGCGCATCGTGCTCGACGTGGCTGGGGCCGATTTCGACGAAGCCTCACTGCAACATGTTTACGGCCAGACTGCCAGCCCATCCCAGACGCCTAACGACAGGCAAGCGACCTTGGCCTCGGCCTCGGCCTTGGCCTGAAAAGGAAAAACCATGAACCCGACCGAAACCCACCCCCACGAGCCCGATGTCAGTTTTGACGGCGGCGAGCTCGACTGCGGCAACGGCCTGCTGCTGTTGATCCGCAGGCACATCGACCCCATGCCGCGCGGCGGCCTGCTCGAAATCCGCTCCACCGAGATCTCGGTCGATGAAGACCTGCCGGCCTGGTGCCGCATGACCAGCAACGAACTGGTGTCGTTCACCAAGGTGGGCAAGCAGCGCAGCTTTCTGGTCGCCAAGGGTGCCTTTGCCGAGCGCCGCGGCGGCGCGGCCGCGCCCGTGGTGTCGAGCCGCGCGGGTGTGCAGCTGATCGATGTCAAGCCGATGAGCACCTGGCCCGAACCCGCGCCCGCGCCGCCCATCCCGGCCCTGGCCGTCACCAGCATCGGCAGCTGGCCGCGGCCGCGCTGGATGCTGCAGGCGGTGCACGAGCAAATGGAAGGGCGCCTGGCCGAAGCCACGTTCCAAGCTACCGCCGACGACGCGGTGCGCCTGGCGGTGGCGGCGCAGCAGCGCGCCGGCGTGGATGTGCTCACCGACGGTGAACAGCGGCGCGACAGCTACTCAAGCTTCGTCGCCTCCAGGCTCGACAACTGTCAGCTCATCCCGCTGACCGACCTGCTGCCGCTGGTCGACGACCCCGAGGAGTTCGAGCGCGAATTGCGCGCGCTGGACGTGCCGGCCGGCGACGTACGCCACCCGGCGGTGTTCGGGCGCCTGGGGCGCAGCCGCGGCATTGCCGTGCACGAGCTCGAATTCGTGCGCGGCCTGAGTGCGCAGCCGGTCAAGGTGGCCTTGCCCGGGCCCTATCTGCTGACGCGAACGATGTGGATGGAATGCATCTCCGACCGTGCCTACGCCAATCGCGAAGACCTGGCGCGAGACGTGGTGCGCGTGCTGCGCGAGGAGATCGCCTGCCTGCTGGCCGGCGGTGCGGCGCTGGTGCAGCTTGATGAGCCGGTGCTGTCGGAGGTGGTGTTCAGCGGGCCGGCCAGCCAGCGCAGCTTCATGTGCGGCGCGCTCTCGGCCAAGGGCGACAGCCCGGTCGAGCTGGCCTTTGCACGCGACCTGGTCAACGCCGTCAGTGCCGGTTTTCCGCGCGAGCGGCTGGCGCTGCACATGTGCCGAGGCAACTGGACCGCCGACGAGACCAAGGCCCTGGCCGGCGACTACCGGCCGCTGATGCAGACGCTGGCGCAGATGCAGGTCGGCACGCTGTTCCTTGAGTTGTGCACGCCGCGCGCGGGCGAGATGGAAGTGCTCAAGAACTTGCCCGAAGAGATGCGCATTGGCATCGGCGCCTGCAATCAAAAGCATGCCCATGTCGAATCGGTCGACCACATCGTCGCGCATGTCGAGCGCGCGGTGCAGCTGTTCGGAGCCGATCGTGTGCTGCTCACGCCCGACTGCGGCTTTGCCACCTTCGCCGACAACCCGGTCAGTTCCGAGTCCATCGCCGAGGCCAAGCTCGCCGCGCTGGCGCAAGCGGCAGCTGTTCTGCGCCGGCGCCACCACAGGGTCTGACGGGCGGCTGCGCGCAGCCTTACGGCTGCGCCTTGCGAAATACCACCATGTGCTGCCAGGGCAGGGTGCCCACTGTACGTTCCCACACCAGCGGGTGCGCAGCCGCTTCGCGTTTCACCTGCGCTTCGCTCATCGCACCTTGCCGCTGGGGCCCACGGCTGTGGCCATGCGGCGCGACAGGTACCCGGTGCCGGCACCAATGTCAGCCACCACCATCCCGGGCTTGAGCGCCAGCGCGGTCATCAATAGATCGGTGCGCTCTTCGCGTTCACGCTCTTCGCGCTCGAGCCAGGCTGCGCCTTGCCAGCCCATCACGGCTGCAACGTCGCGGCCAAGCCCGCGCCAGCGGGCGCAAGGTGTTGCGCGCCAAGATGCCGATGCAACGCGTCGGGCGCGCGAGTGAGGCGGGCGAGACGCAGGGCTTCATGAAGGTGCTGGTCGACGCCGACACCCAGTTGTTGCTGGGTGCGGCGATCCTCGGACTCAACGGCGACGAGGTCGTGCACGCCTTGCTGGACGTGATGGCCGCCAAGCAGCCCTGCACCGTCATCTCACGCGCGATGCACATTCACCCAACGGTCAGCGAACTGGTGCCGACCCTGCTGCAGCAATTGAAACCCCTGTCCTGAGCGACAGCGCGGTCCTGGTCGCGCCCTCGCGCGGTGTGCCAAGGCACGCCGTTGTGCCGCCCACGACAGATGCGACCGATGCAGGCAGAAAGGTTGCTTCGCGGCGACGAGTTCGGTTGCTCGAATTTCGGGACCGGGTCGGCAGCGGCTGCCCAGACTTCCGAACGGACTGCCGGACAGCGGGCATACGCGGGGAGATTCGAATCTGCTCGTCAGCAATATCCGGTCGAACATTCAGGCCGTTGACTTGGTGCGTCGCGCTGCAGTTTGCGCGATTCACTCGACGAGGTTCAGCGCCGCCAGCATGAGCGCTTTTCGGCATCGGTTGTGACACCCACGAGTTCGCTGACCTTGAACTTGCCCCACGACCTACGATGCTTATCCATCTGACTGCCGGCCCAGGTTTGGGCGGCGCCTTGCGATGCCTTCGGGCGATCCGACCCAGCCCCACGCACCCGTCACCCTTGAAGACGGCGCCCAGCCAAGGCCAGGCTATCGCTGTCGGCCCGGTCGATCGGGCTCGCAGCGGCTCGACCACCGCGCCAGTCGCTTGCCTGCAGCGCACTTAGATGGGACGCCGTTCGCGGGGCCGCCGCCGCTCGTGGTGTTGCGGGCGGTTGCGTTGCGCTTTCGTTGAGCTGCGCCACCCACCGTAAATGGCAGCCCGTGCGCCAGTCGTCCCACCGGCTCCCCCCACAAGCCGCCGTCGATTTGCGAGGGGGACTTGTGGGGGGATCATCGATGCGGTGGGCCGGAAAACCAGCTCACTGCATCAGCAGAAAACCTGGAAGAACTGGAAGACAGCGACACGGCGAACTCCGGTCTGCGTCGGGCGGGATTGCCCGAGACCGGAGCACCACGGCGCAGTGCAGCAGTCAGGGTTCGAAGACGGCCGCAGGCCGCAAGCGATCGCACGGCGAGCTCGCAGACCTTGACAGCGAGAACGACGTGGTAGCTTTGGTCGTCACGGCAAGCCCACCCTCCTCAGGCCATCACTCCCAGGGTGGTGATTGCCGGCACTGCCGGCCTTGCCGATGGACTTCCTCACTGACTGCGGATCAGCGCATCGTGTTAAGGCTACCAACCCGACACCAGTGCCAGCGAACGCGCGGTGCCGATGCCGTCATTCCCGAGGACAGTTTTCGATTCATCGACCGTGGGTACCGCGCAGGTGGCTCGCGCCACGCCCGACGGCCACACGCTGCTGATGACGCACCAGGGAGTCGCCGCCATCAACCCGCACCTGTTCGCCAGCCCCGGCTAGGACGCGCTGCGCGACTTCGCTGCGGTGGCGCGCTTCGGCATCGGCGCGCTGCTTCTCGGAGTGCCCGCGGCGTCGCCCGCGCAGACCGTGCGTGAACTGCTGGAACGTGCCAAGGCCAAACAAGGCGCGATGAATTTCGGCACCCCGGGCTAACGGCGCGCCTCCGCACCTGGCCGCAGTGCAGTTCATGCGCATGGCCGGCTTCGAGGCCGCGCACGTGCCGTACAAGGGAGGCGACGCAATGGTGACCGCGCTGCTGGCGGGCGAAGTCGACTGGGCCATCGATTGCCCTGAAATTTCCTAGTGCTGCGGCGGACAGCAGCGCCGATGCCTTTGCGGCGCCTGCGTTACCTGTCGATCTGCAAGCGCGTGCTCGCCAGCATGCGATCAATGCTGGCGGCGCTGGCCGCCAAGACCTGGTCGTGCCGTCTCCCACAGCATGGTTAGTCAGCCCTGCAAATTTCAACCTCGGCAAGCCGACGGCATCAGCGTGAACCGGCAGCAGCATTGGAGCCAGGGGGGCGTCGTCCCTGCATCCACGTCAAGCAATGGCGGGGGTGTGGCCCCGTGTGTCTTGCAGACCCCGCAGTTTTGTCGCTGCCGACAGCACCGGCGCCGCGGCCCTGCGAGGGCTTTTTTCAGCCGCTCAGCCGAGCTGCTTCTGGATCTCGCCCGCTACCGCTCCGAGCGGCAGCGTGCGCTCGACGCCGCCGCGCTTGATCGCTTCTTTGGGCATGCCGAAGACCACGCAGCTCTCTTCATCCTGGGCCAGCGTGCGCGCGCCGACGTTGCGCATTTCGAGCAAACCGGCTGCGCCGTCGTCGCCCATGCCGGTCATGATGACGCCGAGTGCATTGGCGCCAGCGCTCTTGGCGACCGAGCGGAACAGCACATCGACCGACGGCCGGTGTCGGTTGACCAACGGCCCGTCGACGACCTCGACAAAATATTGCGCGCCGCTGCGCTTGAGCAGCAGGTGGCGTCCGCCCGGCGCAATCAGCGCGCGCCCGGGCACCACGCGGTCGTTGTTCTCGGCTTCCTTGACGGCGATCTGGCACAGGCTGTTGAGCCTGGCCGCAAAGGCGGCGGTGAACTTCTCGGGCATGTGTTGCACGATCACGATGCCGGGGCACACCCGTGGCAACGCCGTGAGCACCTCTTCGAGTGCCTGCGTGCCGCCGGTCGATGTGCCCAGCGCCACCACACGCTCGGTGGTCTGGGTCATGGCGCGGGTGGCCGGCGCCAGGATGACATCGGCCGTCTGCTTGGGCGCCGGCGTGGGCAGCGCCGCGCCGCCGCGGACCGCCAGGCGCCGCACATTGGCGCGCGCGGCCGCTTTCACCGTACTCACGAGTTCGTCGGCCGATTCGCTCAAGAACTGTTTGATTCCGATCTTGGGCTTGGTGATGATGGCCACTGCGCCCGCAGCCATGGCCTCCATCGACGTCTTGGCGCCTTTCTCCGTCAGGGTCGAACAGATCACCACAGGCGTGGGCCTTTGCTGCATCACCAGCTTCAGGAAGGTGATGCCGTCCATGCGCGGCATTTCCACGTCGAGCACGATGACGTCGGGCCAGTCGTGCTTCAGGCGCTCGATGGCCAGCATCGGGTCGGCCACCGCCGCCATCACCTCGATGCCAGGGGCCTCGGCCAGCAGGCCGGAAATCACCTGGCGCACCACGGCCGAGTCGTCGACCACCATCACGCGGATCGGGTTCATTCGGGCCTCATTCGTGCTTCATTCGTGCTTCACTCGGGCTGAACTCGGTGTTCGGTTGAATCTGGCGCGACCACACGTCGCCGGTGGTGACGTCGAACACGATCTGGCGGTGGCCGTCGCCGAACAGGCTTTCGGAATGAACGGCAATGCCGTGCTGCGCCAGCAGGCTGCGCGCCGACTCGCCGTTGCGCCGCCCCACTTGCAAAGCGCCCGGCGTCGCTTGCTCGGGGAACATGCTGCCGCCGCCGAAGATCTTGGCCTGGCATTCGCGGGCCGACACACGAAACTTCGCCAGGCCTTGCAGCATCAGGACCAGCGCGTCTTCGCCATAACGCGCATCCAACGGTCTGCCCGACGGGCTGCCGCGCTCGGCCAGCAGAAAGTGCGACATGGCGCCCACCCGCCGCTGCGGGTGCCACAGCGTGATCGAGACACAGGAGCCCAGCACGGTGCGCATGCGGCATCGAGCATCGCCGACGGCGTACTCGCCTGGCCGAAGTACCACCTCCTGGTGCTGCAAAGCGTATGGCATAGACATCACGAAGGTTTGCGGTAAATCGACGGTGCCAGCTGAACCAGGGCCGTGCTGATGTCGTTCAGGCTTTCAGAGTGGCCGATGCACAAATGGCCGCCCGGTTTCAGCACCGAGACGATGCGGGCGATCACCTGGCGCTTGGTGTCGCCGTTGAAATAGATCATCACGTTGCGCAGAAAGATCATGTCGAACGAGGCCAGGCGCGGCAGATTCGTATTCAGGTTGACCTGCATGAAACTCACGCGGCTGCGCAGCCCACGGTCAACCAGCAGCGTGCCCTGCTGCGTGTCGATGCCGCGCAGGCAATAACGCTTCAGGTAGGCCGGCGGTATCAGCCGTGCGCGTTCCATCGGGAAGTGCGCGGCACGTGCGCGTTCCAGCACCCGCATGCTGATGTCGGAGGCCATCACCTCCCAGGCTGCGTTGCCCAGCGTCTCGGCCAGCACCATGGCCATGCTGTAGGGCTCTTCGCCGGTGGAGCAGGCGGCGCTCCAGATGCGAAACGGCTGGCCGCCCGGTGGCGGCTGGGCCGTCACCTGCTGCAGCAGCTCGAAGTGCTTGGACTCGCGGAAGAAATAGGTCTCGTTGGTGGTCAGCAGGTCG
>JBBQAW010000153.1:0-9429 GCA_038316815.1 Burkholderiales bacterium | reverse complement strand
CGCCTGAGGCAGCCTAAACGGGGCAATGACTGGCGCCATCTTGTCGCTGACGTAGCGCAGCAGCGCGGCCCACCGGTCCGTCGTTTTGATCTGCTCCGCAGCAGCCTTGACGTGCTGTAAAGCCGCATGGATATTGGCGATAAGTGATTTGAGCAAACCCACCTTGCCGTGCAACGGCGTGAGGTGCAGTGTCGTCTGGCCTGAGCTGTTTGTTGCCCGACCCACCGCGGCCAGTAGTAGCGGCCTGCTCGTGATGGCCTCCATGCGCACCTTCGGGTTGGCCGCCCTGCAGTACCAACTCCACCAGTTGTAGACCAGCGCGCACGCTCTGGCTGTGGTCTGGCAGCGGTTGATGTCCTGGGTCGTGAAGCCGCTCAAGCCCCATTGATTCTTCAACTCGTCGAAGCCGTTCTCACAATCGGCGCGGTCGCGGTACAACTGCGCCACGGCCTCGATCGGGTAGCTCACGTCTGTGACCAGCACCGCGTAATCCCACAGCCTCTCACCCTCATGCACGCTGGCGCCAACCAGGTCCAATTTGAGTTGCTTGCCGTCCACGCGCCGCTCGCGTGCGATGCCGCCCTTAATACGCTGGCGCACGACCACGACACGGCGTTTCTTGCTCCAGCCCATTAGCTGCAAGTGGTCCTCAACAACTTGGCAGCCCTGGCTGTCGGGCCGGCTCCAGTCCTGACGTTCAAACTGTCGCTTCACCAGGCGCTGTACGTTGGCCGTCTGGCGCAGCCGCAGCAGATACGGCTGCTGGCGGCTCTCTAACTCCACCAAGATGCCTTCGTTGCCGTAGCCGGAGTCGCCGCGAACAAGCGCGGGGCGCCTGTCGCCCAAATCGTCCAGCAGCCGTCTCAGCGCTGTCTTGGCGTGCACGCTGGCGTGCTGCTTGCCGGAGCTGACTTGCACGTCCAACACCAGGCGCAGATTGCCCACCCAAAACGTGTGGAGCACCTGGCTCGGTCGGCCGGACTTGCGGGGGTTGTAGCCAAGCTCAGCGCCCTCCTGGCGGCCGTACAGCGGCTTGATGCTGGCGTCGATGTCCAGCACCCATGGGCGGCTCAACGCTTCTAGCACGGAGTGCATCAGCGCGGGCCTCATCCACGCCGCGCTGGCGCTCTCGTCGATACGTTCCAACGCACGGCGCAACGCGTCTTCGCTGACGACTTTGTTCATGCCCAGCGCTTGTGCCGCCACAGCGTCGCCGCGCAACGCAGTGATGTGCGAATACCGCCGATGCCCAGCCAACAGGCCCAACATCAGCGTGCCCAGCACGTCGCGCTTGTCCGGTGCGTTGCCGCTGCGGTAGCTCAGCGGGCACTCCGATACCCAGCGCTCGAACACGCCGGTGGTGGCCAAGAACTCCGCGAAGAAGACCAGCTGGCCGTCCGGCGTGGCCGCCGCATCCCGACCCCAACGCACGTGCATGCGCCCGCCCAACGTGTCCACAACAGGCGGCGCATCGCCGCCCTCGGCGCTCTCGGAAAGCGCCACCTTTTGCTTGCGTTTTGACTCACCCATTAGGTGAGTTTGCCAAATCAACCGATCACCGCGCCAGTGCTGACTCCCCGACCAATTGCACGGATGCAACTGCTTTTTTTAGGTTTATTGGCATGCCAGTTTTGATTGGTGCGCCGGTCTCGCCGCTATGGCCACTGACAGTTGCTGGACAGTGGCTACAACGCTTAGAAACAGAACTACTGCATTTCAGTTATAACGAACTGACGCCTCAGTCCGTTTTAGCAAGCATTTAGCAGGCTCGATTTCGACGGTGAACTGCCCTGCTCACACGCTGCGAGCGAAGCGAGTCCCAATTTCACTCAGCGCCGCCGCAATGTCGTCCGGCGGCAAAACGAAGTCCACAAAGCCTGAAGCCTGCGCACGAACAGGCATCGAACCTATCTCTGCAGTTTCATCCTGAGCAAAAGTGATGCCGCCCTTGTCCTTGATGTGCTGGCACCCTACGGTGCCATCGTTATCATAACCAGACACGACGACGCCGATGGCCCGGACGCCGAAGGCTCCAGCGATAGAAGCGAAGAAAATATCGATCTGTGTATTACGCCGACTCCGCGGCGAAGTGACCTTGAACTGGTGAGTGTCGACCTCGAGATCGGCGTTGGCTGGAATAACATAAACATGATTCGCTCTAATGGGCATTGCCGCCGATGCCACCAGTACCGGCATGTGCGTGTGCCGCGCCAAAATTAGAGCCAAATGACTGTAGGCTTCCGGATTCATATGCGAAATGATGACGAATGCCATGCCAGTGTCGTCGGGCAAATGATCCAAAAGCGACTTGTACGCATTCAAAGCGCCCGCCGAGCCGCCAATTCCTACAACGCACGTCGGCATGGAATTTTCCATGTTCACGCCCGCGCCAGCGGGGGGAGGGGGGACATTGTGGATGATCCTGAACGAGTTGGCTATTTTCGTCTCGTTGGGGTGCCCTTTCGGACTCTCTTTTTAGGGATGCCTGGCGCAGTGGCGCCGTAATCCATTGGCACAAGACTCATCCCGTCGTTGCTAAACACCAGTTTATGCACATCGCTTGAATGGCCCATGCCGCGCGACTTGACAATATAGAGGCCGCGGATTCGACGCTTTCCCTCGTCTTCCTCCAATTCCCTGACGACGATCCAGGTGTCGATCAAGGAGGAAACGCCAATTTCACCACTGGTGTCATTTTGCGCGCTAGAAGAGACCAAGCTGGTAAAAAAGCCCGTAATGCCGTTGGATTTCAGGGCATCGATCATGCGTGTGAGCATGGACTGAACTTCCAATAGATCACCTTGCTCCAACAGACTCGTCAGCGGGTCGATGACCACGGATCGTGGCTGAAATTCGGCCAAGAGCTTGTACAAGTCAAGCAAGTGCATCTCCAGGCCGAAAAACGAGGGCCGGGTGGACACCATCTTCAACAGCCCTTTCGTGACCAGCGGCTCAAGATCGAACCCGATCGATTTCATATTCTGAACCAGTTGTCCGGCCGATTCTTCATACGACAAGAACAGGCATTTTTCCCCGCGCTTGCACGTTTCCACGGCAAAAGCCGTTGCAAGACTGGTTTTGCCAGTGCCCGCGGTGCCCGAAACAAGAATCGTGCTGCCTCTGGTGTATCCGCCACCTTGAAACAATTTGCTCAGCGATACAACGCCTGTTGCCACCCGTTCTGCCGTACCCGGCTGGTCCATTCCTGCAGATGTGATGGGGATGACAGAAAGTCCATCATCGTCGATGACGAACGGATACTCGTTGACTCCGTGCTTGGAGCCGCGATATTTAATGACACGAATTCGCCGTGTTGCAATCTGTTCCCGCACCCGATTGTCGACAAGGATAATGCAGTCGGAAATGTATTCTTCCAACCCGTGTCGAGTGAACGAGCCTTGCTGCACTTCGCCGGTTCCTTGCTGCACTTCACCGGTAATCAATGCTGTGACTTTCTTGTCCTTGAGCCAACGAAAGAGTCTCTTGATTTCGAGGCGCAGGATGCCGTTGTCATGGACGCCAGCGAACAATGACTCGACGGAATCCAGCACGACACGCTTTGCCTTGATGGAATCGATAGCTTGCTCAAGTCGGACAAAGACACCTTCAAGGTTGAATTCCCCTTCTTCCTGAATATCTCTTCGATCGAGCAGAACGAAGTCAAAAACAATTTTTTTCTCAGCGACGAGCGCCTGCAAGTTGAAATTCAGAGAGGCCACGTCCTTGTACAGCTCTTCTTCATTCTCTTCAAACGACATGAAGACGCCCGGTTCTTCGTATTTGTTCGCACCGCTGATCAAAAAATCTACGCTAAGCAACGTCTTCCCAGTGCCGGTGCTGCCACACAACAACGTGATTCGGTTCCTTGGAAGTCCGCCTTCCGTGATTTCGTCAAACCCCTTGATGCCCGTCAGGCATTTTGGCAGCCCACCCTTAGGCGCTGGGGCCTTCTTCCGGGGCGTGTTGCTGGCTTGAAGTTTGGGATCAGTTGAAGCCACAGTCCACCTCGACTCAATTGCGTAAAGGAAAGGGTCCGTCAGCAAAAAGGCGGAGGACACCTTCACGAGTAGCCGAATAAGAGGCGTGCAGATTGCTGATGAAGATACGCTAACTTAGCTGGCTCCGTTGTTCATCCTGCTCCAGACCGGATCGTTATTCTGTGCGGCAGCCAACTAAGCCGGATCGGCTGAACCTACGAAGGATGGCGGCGTGCTCGTGTGCGTAGACCCAACGCGAGCAGCACCTCTGTCATGCTTAGCGCCACGCTCTTTGGCCACTTTCCGAGGCGTGGCCCGATACCGTCAATTTTTGCGCCAGGCCTGTAAGGCTTAGGTTCCTGCGGAGTCGCCTTGTAGTCGCGCATGGCGTCCGACATGGGTGCTTTGCACACTGGAAGACCGGTAGACCACGAAGCGTCAATGCGGGAGTTGGTGACGAGGTTGGCGCCTGTTTGCGTTTAGGAGCGGCTTGGCCGCTGCCGATCCCACGCGCAGCTTGTTCGACGGCTGGGTTGCGGATATCCGGCGCACGGCCCGCTGGCGGCCCGGTTTCGGCCAGGGTGCCGCCCACGACTTGCGATGGTCGGTTGGCCGACCGCGACCACCAGGAGGCACATGCCGTCAGTAAAGGCGGCTTTATGGCCACCAAATTTTGGTTAGCCAGCACTGCTGTCAAACGCAGTAAAGATGAAACGTCTATCAAGCCCTACTCCGACATCAAAAGGGCGTTTTGCAGCAACTTCTCTGGAATCACGATTTCTGTAGAGAGTCGCAATGTTCAATGGAATTGCTTTAAAGGTGGCGCTCTTGCAGGCCCAAGTCTCGATTCGCGGCTTGGTGCACGACGTCGGGATTCGATGCTTTCACAACGTGGATGCGAGTGGCCAACTTGCCAAATTGAATCAACCAGCTTTAAGTTGCGCAGGGAGAAGGGGACGCCGTACTGCAAAATGTGTCGAGCGATTTCGGCGCGGCTACAAAACGAACTTACGCGTCTACCGAATGCTTACAAATTATTCGACATCGGGTTGACCCGCGGCCGGACCAAGACATGTAGGCAGAGGCCTGGCGCCTGCCTGCAACGGCCCATGCTTCTCGACGCGGCTAGGCCGGTGGTCTGCTTTCGGAACGATCGGCGGGTGACCGCAATGGGTCGGAAGCGCCAGTTCGACCCCTTGAGCAGCAGTTGTTCGGCAGCCCCTGAGGTCAAGCGGGGCTGCAAGCCGCGTCAAACGACGGCTCCTGTCATTACGTCGCCACACCTGGATTTCGGGCGATGTCAGCTTTCAACGTGTAGCGGTTGGTCGTCGCGAAAACCACCGCAGGCTTTTACGGGTTGGTCCGATCATGTTCAAAGTGCAACTTGACATCACGAAACACCTCCGCCTGTAGAACGAGCTCGATTTCTTCGCCTCTGCGCTTACCTTCCTCATTGGCCCATCTCAAAAGCGCGCCCTCAGGCTGGGGCCGGTTGTCCGGTCGGATCTTCTGCATGCCTGTCCTTGGAAAAATTCTCGTTCCTCGTGGCTACCAGCCTGTCGGTGGCCGGCGACGGGCAACTCGGCTACCGTTTGTCGGCCTGCTGAGCGCGTTGGCGGCGATCGGCGCGACGGCGACGTTCGCCGCTAGCCTGCTGCTGGCGCGCGAGGCGGCGATGGCGGTGTTCGGCGTTCGGCGTTCAACGACGAAACGAAACACCGCCGCGCGCAGCGACCGCCGACGGCGCCCTGACGGACGAGACTCGGGCGAACGTCTCCGCGCGCTAACGTGCTGCGCTGCCGGCACGCCTTACTGCAATGAACGAGCGCACCATCAGTACGAGGAGCGCCGCAGACAGCAACAGCATGCCCAGGTTGACGCTGAGCGCCAGCGGGCTCATTTGCGCTGCGCGAATGGCGAGCGCTGCAGCGGGTGCAAGCGCGCCCAGCAGCGCCACCAGCGCAGCGACGTGCATCAGATGCTTGCGCGCGCCCTCGAACATCAGCGCTAAACCGGCGAAAAACGCCAACGCTATGCCCACGTAGGCGGGCAGCAGCGCGGTGCGGCTCGAGGAAATGCCGAACGCGACGGCACCTAAAGCGATCAACAGCAGAGCGAAAATCAGCGTGGTCTTTGGCATTGCAAGCCTATTTTGATCAAAGGATGAAGGACGGGAATTGCACAGCACTTTACATCCCAAAGCCTACCCCCACTGATAGCCAGGCGCACGAGAAAAGAGAGTTGAAGGGGACGGAGGCAATTAGTCCGTCATCAGGGATCAACTGCTTCCGCCCTTTTACTTTCGCGGCGTCTCGGTGTCTTACGGCGCGGAGTTCGAGGCCACGGCCGGAGACTGGACCGAAATGCTTGTGCCGCTGGCGTTGCTGACACCCACGGTGCCGGGCGAAACCCTGCAAGGACCGCCCATCGACCCGGCACTTTCGGCGGAATCGGCCTGCTGATCGCGGACAAGCGTGAACGCGCCTTTGCGCCTTTGCGGTTTGCGCTCACGGTGGACTGCTTGGCCGTGGAGCAGCTGCGACAAGCGCGCAGGGAACGGAGTAGCCAGGAGTCGTTTCACGGCTCCGTCGCGAAGTGCGGCCAGCGCGAGGAACGCGAGCGGGATTGCGACCGAGTTCAGCC
Organism: Burkholderiales bacterium; assembly: GCA_038316815.1. Lineage (GTDB taxonomy): Bacteria > Pseudomonadota > Gammaproteobacteria > Burkholderiales > Burkholderiaceae_C > Rubrivivax. Next base: position 2,809 of record JBBQAW010000153.1, on the reverse strand, counting down.
ATCCACCCGGGTCACCGCCCCCGTGGCCTCCGCTGCCGCGGACGTGCAACAGGAAGGGTTTCGTGCAGGCCTGGGAATCCTGTACCGCCGCAGCAAGTCTGCAGGCGTGCCACGGCGGCATGCGGTCGTCGTTACGTGACGTAGTGATCAGAGCAGCCGGATAGCAGGTGCCGTTGACCACGTTGTGCACAGGCGAATTGGCGCGCATGGCGGGTAACACCACCGGATCATCCGGCGTACCCCACTGGTCGACCTGCTGCAGCCCGTTTTCCGACAAGTAAACTCGCAGACCATCGATTACCGGCACGTCGGCCAGCACCGCACCGAACAGTTCGGGATGCTGAAGCATCGTGGCGGTGACCAGCACCCCCCCGTTCGAGGAACCCAATACCGCCAGCTTAGCCGCGCTGCGGCACGGCCCACAGGCTGCGCGGTCGGACATCACTTCCGTGATGGACTTCGGCATCATCCCGGGCGCGCTGCTGGCGGTGGGGCATGGCTGGAGAGTTCAGTCCGGTCTGGCGCATTTCGCGCAGCCACCTTGTTGCCTCGGTGGTGGGTGGTTTGCTGCTGGACTACGGCGCACGCCTGAGCTATGGCTGCAACATCGGCGCTTTCTTCAGTGGCATTGCGTCAGGCAGCCTGGACGGTTAGCTGTGGATCGCGTGCGCCTTGCTCGGCACCTGGGCGGGATTTACCCTGCGGACCGTATTTGGAATTGCAGAGGCAGCACCGACAAAGGTGTGAACGCACCACGGAGCCTTCGCACAGGCGTTCGGTTTTCATGCCTGAATGGCTGATTCGGCAGACCCCTCAAGTCGACTTCGAGGATCGGGTAAATTGAAATTCAGCTGCACGACGGCAACGCGGCTTGCTCGGCCTCTTTGCGCTTTCGCCAGCGCTCTGCCGTTCTCTGAAGCGGACAGGCCCCGGCAGCCTCAGTCCGGCAGGCCGGCCTTGATGTGATGGGGCACGCCGGGTGCGCCAGCGAACAGACCGGACAGCTTCCGGCGCGCAGGCTTCAGCGCAGAAGTGATCCTGGCATTGCTGGCGCGGAGCGAACTTCGCCGGACGGTCAGGCCGGCATAAAGGCCCGCATGTCTGTATTGACCCCGAGCACATTTTTCACGAGCAGTTGTTGTCATCACGGCACGACAAAGCCATTCCAACAGGAGCGAGACACCATGACACGCAAGATGCAAGCAGCCAGGGTTGAGCAATTCGGTCAAGCCCTGGTGATGCGGGAACTCGATGTACCGACACCCGGCCCGGGCCAGATTCTCGTCAAAACCGAGGCCTGCGGTGTCTGCCACACCGACCTGCACGCCCGCAACGGCGACTGGCCCGTCAAGCCCACACTGCCGTTCACGCCGGGCCATGAAGGCATCGGGCGCGTCGTGGCGCTGGGTGCTGGCGTGAAGAACGTAAAGGAAGGCGACCGCGTCGGCGTGCCCTGGCTCTATTCGGCCTGCGGGCATTGCGAATATTGCCTGCAAGCTTGGGAAACAGTGTGCGCTTCAGCGCAGTTCGGCGGCTACACGCGCGACGGCGGTTTCGCCGAGTACATCGTGGCTGATCCCAACTACGTGGCCCACATTCCCGCCAGCCTGACGTCCGCCGCAGCAGCGCCGCTCATCTGCGCAGGCATCACCAGCTACAAGGGCATCAAGGAAACCCGGGCGCGTCCCGGGCAGTGGGTCGTCGTCTCGGGCATTGGCGGCTTGGGACACCTGGCCGTGCAATACGCCCGTGCGATGGGCTTGCAGGTGTGCGCTGTCGACATTGACGACAGCAAGCTTGCACACGCGACGCAGGTCGGCGCCCATGCTGTGGTCAACGCCAAGCATGCCGATGTGGTGGCTGCGGTCATCAAGGCGACCGATGGCGGCGCGCACGGCGTGTTGATCACGGCGCCCTCGCTGCCGGCTTTCAAGCAGGGCATCGCGATGACGCGCAAGCTTGGCACCTGTGTGCTTGTAGGCATCCCGCCAGGTGATTTTCCGACGCCGCTGTTCGATGTGGTGGCCAACTGCATCACCATTCGCGGCTCGTTCGTGGGCACGCGCTCAGACATGTCCGAAGCCCTCGCCTTCGCGACTGATGGCAAGGTCAAGGCCGACATCGAATTGCAGCCGCTGTCGGCGATCAACACGGTATTCAAGCGGCTGGAGAATGGCGAGGTACCTTCACGCGTAGTGATCGACTTTGCAGTTTGACGAAGGGCAGGGCCGAAAGCCGACGCCTCCGAGATGCTCGGCGATGAGGCTTTCGTCCATAGTCAGCGCGTCGAACCGCATGTTCCATGACCAAAGAACGGACGCGCCGGCCGTCGGTCGCGGCCCGGCGGGGCGTTTTTTCAGCTGCTCAGCCGACCTGCTTCAGGATCTCGCCCGCCACCGCGCCAAGCGGTAGCGTGCGCTCGACGCCGCCGCGCTTGATCGCTTCTTGGGGCATGCCAAAGACCACGCAGCTCTCTTCATCCTGGGCCAGCGTGCGCGCGCCGACGTTGCGCATTTCGAGCAAACCGGCTGCGCCATCGTCGCCCATGCCGGTCATGATGACGCCGAGTGCATTCGCGCCAGCGCTCTTGGCCACCGATCGGAACAGCACATCGACCGACGGCCGGTGCCGGTTCACCAAAGGCCCGTCGACGACCTCGACAAAATACTGCGCGCCGCTGCGCTTGAGCAGCAGGTGGCGTCCGCCTGGCGCTATCAGCGCGCGCCCGGGCACCACGCGGTCGTTGTTCTCGGCTTCCTTGACGGCGATCTGGCACAGGCTGTCGAGCCTGGCCGCAAAGGCTGCGGTG
>JBBQAW010000152.1:0-9438 GCA_038316815.1 Burkholderiales bacterium | reverse complement strand
AAGTCGCCGCTTCCGTCAAGAAGATGTGCCGCAATTGCAAGGTCATCCGCCGCAAGGGTGTGGTGCGCGTGATCTGCACCGACCCGCGCCACAAGCAGCGCCAAGGCTGATTTAAGGAAAGAACATGGCACGTATCGCCGGTATCAACATTCCTCCGCACAAGCATGCGGAGATCGGTCTGACCTCGATCTACGGTATCGGACGCCCAACCGCGCAGAAGATCTGCATCTCGGTCGGCATTCCGTATTCCAAGAAGATCAAGGACCTGAGCGACGTCGACCTCGAACGCATCCGCGAAGAGATCGGCCGCATGACGATCGAAGGCGATCTGCGTCGCGAACTGTCCATCAGCATCAAGCGCCTGATGGACCTGGGTTGCTACCGTGGCTTCCGCCATCGCCGGGGTCTGCCCGTGCGTGGCCAGCGCACGCGCACCAATGCCCGCACCCGCAAGGGTCCGCGCAAAGGTGCCGCGGCACTGAAGAAGTAAGCCGCTCAGCCACTCGTATCCTGAAGAGAGTCATTCATGGCCAAAGCACCAGTCAATACCGCGGCGCGCCGCGTGAGCAAGAAGATCCGCAAGAACATCGCGGATGGCGTTGCACACGTTCACGCCTCCTTCAATAACACCATCATCACCATCACGGACCGTCAAGGCGGCGCCTTGGCTTGGGCCTCCAGTGGCGGCCAGGGCTTCAAGGGCTCGCGCAAGAGCACGCCGTTTGCAGCCCAGGTGGCTGCTGAAACGGCTGGCCGCGCAGCGCAAGAACAGGGCATCAAGAACCTGGACGTTCGCATCAAGGGCCCCGGCCCCGGGCGTGAATCGAGCGTGCGTGCCTTGGCATCGCTGGGCATTCGTATCAATTCGATCAGTGACGTGACGCCTGTCCCGCACAACGGCTGCCGTCCCCAGAAGCGCCGTCGCATCTGATTTCCCGGGGAAACGCCTTTGGCGCTTTCCCTTGGTGGGTGCTGTTTGCGGGCCGACAAAACAGAACTCGCAACAGCGGCTAGAATCAAGAGTTGTCCCGGGCCGGCGAGCATTCTTTTGCGCGCCGGCTGTTTTCCTGAAGGTGGGCCGTGAAGGGTCCGACTCTTCCCAAGCCCACCGTTTGTGCGCCCGCCAGCATGGCCGCCAGACTCGCGCGGGCAGGATTTCCCAAAAGAGCCTGCTGCCGCGTCAGATTGAATATCCAGAGGAATAGCAAGTGGCACGTTACCTAGGCCCCAAGGCCAAACTTTCCCGCCGTGAAGGCACCGACCTGTTCCTGAAGAGCGCGCGCCGGCCCATCGCCGACAAGTCGAAGTTCGACACCAAGCCGGGCCAGCATGGCCGCACCAGCGGTTCGCGCACTTCCGACTTCGGCCTGCAACTGCGTGAAAAGCAGAAGGTCAAGCGCATGTACGGCGTACTCGAACGCCAGTTCCGCCGCTACTTCGCAGAAGCCGAACGCCGCAAAGGCAACACCGGCACGAACCTGCTGGCACTGCTGGAATCGCGCCTGGACAACGTTGTCTACCGCATGGGCTTCGGCTCGACCCGCGCCGAGGCACGACAGTTGGTGTCCCACAAGGCGCTGACAGTGAACGGCCACGTCGTCAACATCCCGTCGTATTCGGTCAAGGCCGGCGATGTGGTGGCGCTGCGCGAAAAGTCCAAGACACAATTGCGCGTGACCGAATCGCTGAAGCTCGCCCAAGGCATCGGGCTGGCCGATTGGGTGCAGGTGGACGGCACCAAGCTCGAAGGCATCTTCAAGAAGGTGCCAGACCGCGACCAGTACGGTGCCGAGATCAAGGAAGCCTTGATCGTCGAGTTGTACTCGCGCTGACCGTCATCCCCAGGCGCCGCGTGGCCCATGGCTGCGCGGCGCCTTTTGAACTTGTTGTGCTTCGCTCGCCGGGCGCGAGGCAGATTGCAACACCCAGCCCGGCGCGGTCCATCAGCCTTATCGGTGTAACGAGCCGAGGGTATTGACAGGAACATAGAGACGCAATGCAAACCACACTTCTGAAGCCCAAGGCCATCATCGTCGAGCCGCTTGGCGGTCATCGTGCCAAAGCCACTCTCGAACCCTTCGAGCGCGGCTTCGGCCATACGCTGGGCAACGCGCTTCGGCGTGTACTGCTATCTTCGATGGTGGGTTACGCACCGACCGAAGTCACCATCGCCGGCGTGCTGCACGAGTATTCGGCGATCGACGGCGTGCAGGAAGATGTCGTCCACATCATGCTGAACCTGAAGGGCGTCGTCTTCCGTCTGCACAACCGTGACGAAGTGACTCTGGTACTGCGCAAGGAAGGCGAAGGTCCCGTCACGGCGGCCGACATCCAGACGCCGCACGACGTCGAGATCATCAACCCCGAGCATGTCATTGCCCACCTGGCGCAAGGCGGCAAGCTCGACATGCAGATCAAGGTCGAGAAGGGGCGCGGCTACGTGCCGGGCAATCTGCGCCGCTTTGGTGATGAACCCACCAAGAGCATCGGCCGCATCGTGCTGGACGCTTCTTTCTCGCCCGTGCGCCGCGTCAGCTACGCCGTCGAGAACGCACGTGTTGAACAGCGTACCGACCTCGACAAGCTGGTGATGGAAATCGAAACCAACGGCGCCATTCCGCCCGAGGAAGCCATTCGCCAAAGCGCCCGCATCCTAGTGGAACAGTTGGCCTTCTTCGCGCAGATTGACGTCAGCGAAGGCGGCGGTCAGTTCCCGCCGCAGATGCCGGCACGCGCCACGCCGTTCGACCCCATCCTGCTGCGCCCAGTGGACGAGCTCGAACTGACGGTGCGTTCGGCCAATTGCCTGAAGGCCGAAAACATCTACTACATTGGCGACCTGATTCAGCGCACTGAAACCGAACTGCTCAAGACGCCCAACCTGGGTCGAAAGAGCCTGAACGAAATCAAGGAAGTGCTGGCTTCGCGCGGGCTCACACTCGGCGCGCGGCTGGAGAACTGGCCCCCGCAGGGCCTTGACAAACGCTGAAGCGTTTGTCCCGTGCAACCCCCGGTACCTGACACGGCCGGGGTTCAATAAAGACAGGAAACAAGCACCATGCGCCACCGCAACGGCCCCCGCAAACTGAACCGCACCACATCGCACCGTTTGGCGATGTTGCGCAACATGTGCAATTCGCTCATCAAGCACGAGGCCATCAAGACCACGCTGCCCAAGGCGAAAGAACTGCGCAGAGTCGTCGAACCGCTGATCACCTTGGGCAAGACGCCCACGTTGGCCAACCGCCGCCTGGCGTTCAACCGCACCCGCGACCGCGATGTCGTCAGCAAGCTGTTCAACGATTTGGGCCCACGCTACCAGGCGCGCCCGGGCGGCTACACCCGCATCCTGAAGATGGGGTTCCGTGTCGGCGACAACGCGCCCATGGCCTTTGTCGAACTGGTCGATCGCCCGGCGCCTGCCGCAGATGCTGGCGAGTCAACCGATTCGGCTGAGTAAGCCGCACCGACCGCTGCAGGGCATTCCATGCCCTGCACCAAGACGGCTGCCGAAGTGCAGCCGTTTTCTTTGAGGCCGCTGAAGTTCAGGCCGGGTGTTCCATCAAGGGCTGCGTCTGGCGGGTGACGGCGTAGCCTTGCGCCATTCGCGCAGAAGCGCTGCGGCGCGGGCATTGCGCCTGTCCATCTGCAGGCTAAGCTGCAGCGTGGCCAGGGCTTCGCTCGGGTTTGTGGGCCGCTGGGCCTGGGCCAGGCGCAGATAGAAATCCGAGAGACTGCGCCGCGCAGCCACGTCAGCCGGGCGGGCGTTCGCCAAGGGCAGCAGCAGGGCGATGGCGCCTTCCAGGTCTTCCTGGGCGGCCAGCAAAGTAGCGTGTTCAATCTCGGCGCGCATCGGGCGGCCTCGCTGTGGCAAGGCCACTCTGGCGGGCTGCGCCAGCTGCAGCTTGCGCACGCGTTCACGTTCCAGCGCGCGCAAGCCTTCGATGGCCTCGGCCTGCGTCGGCTGGGCCACCAGCGACTTCAAAAACAGATCACGGGCGCCGTCCAAATCGTTCAACTGCAGGGCCAGGCGCGCTTGCTGGGCGCGCAGGGTCGACAGCGACTCTGCAGCCTTCAGCGCCTGTTGCCAGCGTGCCGTCACGGCTTCGTCTGCCGGGCGCACCGCCTGAAGGGCTTCCCATGCCCAGGCCGCCTGTGCCCATTGACCGCGTGTTTCCGCACTCTCGGCCAGCGTTCTTTGGCTGGTTTCGAAGGCGGCAAGCTTGCGACCCTTTGCTTCGGCAGCCAGGGCTTCAGGTGTAGGCGCAGCAGAAGCGGCCGGAGCTGGCAGTGCGGACATCCCTGCGCAGCCAGCCAGACCCAGCGTCAGGCCGGCGGCGGCCAAGCTCAGCAGCAGTGGCCTCATGGTGCCAGCGCCTTGCGCACCTGGAGCCGCGCCTTGAAGTCGTCCAGGCTGTGCTCTCCCAGCACCATCGTGCGGTTCAGGGTGTAGGGGTGTGCGTAGAAGGCATTGCTGCCCGGGTTCATCGTCAGCCCCAGCTCGAAGGCGTTGCGCTGCAGCGTTTCAATCACGTGCGCATTGGCCTGGCCGAATGGGTAAGCGAAGTGCACCACCGTCACGCCTGGCAGCCGCTGCTCGATGGCTTTGCGAGACAGCTGCACCTCCAACTCCAGGCCGCGCCGGTAGGCCAGGTCGGCTTCGCCTGGCGCTCTTTCTGCAAGGTTGCGCAGCGACTTGGAATGCGCCTGCACGTCTACCAGGCCAGTGGCCATCATCTCCTGCAGTTGCAGCCACGTTATGGCGTCGCGGGTGCCGACGGTGTCGGTGGTGACGAACAGCGTGACCTTCACCGCGTGCTTTTTCAGCAGAGGAAAGGCCAGGCGGTAGAAGGACTCGTGCCCATCGTCGACCGTGATGACCACAGACTTCGCTGGCAAGGCCTCTTCTACCGACAGGAAGCCGCGCAGGGCGCCCAGGCGCTGCACGCGATAGCCGCCATCGGCCAGCGCCTGCAACTGCGCGTCGAAGGCATCGGGCGTGACGACCATCTTCGAAGCTTGGTCGCCAAAGCGGTGGTAGCTGAGGATGGGCACGGTTTGGAAGCTGTCGTCCTGCAGGCCCGTCGGGTCCGGGTGCAGCAGGGGCACGATCAGAGGCTGGCCCGCCGCAGCGGCTGTGCCATCACCCAGCCAGAACGCCCGGTCGGCCCGGCCCAGGAAGCGTTCGGCCAGAGCAGGCAGGGTGTCGCCTTCGGCCGGCAACACCACCAGCAGGCGGTCGGTGCGGCCCAGCACTTGTGCCATGGCACCCGTGCGAGGTTCGGGCAGTGCGGCGGCCTGGGCCAAACCTGCGGCTGCCATGGCGGCGGTCAGCAGCCACAGGGGCAAGCGCCGGGATCGGGGGCGTGTGGTCATCATTTTCTCGTCGTGCTGTCGGGGTCGGCACCAGCGTTGCGGCGCTGCAGCGCCTGGGCCATGGCGTCGAAGGATTGATAAAGCTGTCCGAATTCGTCGTTGCGTGGCTCGGCAATGCGATGCGCCAAACGGCCTTTGCCGATCTCGGCCATCGCATCGGCCAGGGTGCGCAGCGGCCGCACAAACCAGTTCGCCAGGAAGTACACCGCCACTGCCACGGCCAGCACCGTCACCCCGGCCAGCAACAGCAGGAGCATGACCGACTGGCGCGCCACCTGAGTCAGCGGCGCTTCGGCCAGGCCCAGCAGCACGCGGCCCAGGGGCTTGCCTTGAAACAGCACGGGTGCGTCGAAGCCCAGCAGGCTTTGCTCCTGGCTGCTGAAGCGCCGCACGGTCGTGCCCTCAGCGCTGAGTTCGGGCAAGGCCTGACCTTCAGGCTGATAGCTTTGCCCCACCAGGGCCGGCAAGCTGGAAACGCGCACCAGACCGGCCGCGTCCACCACGATCAGGCGTTCGACGCTGCCTGTGCGCATCACTTCCTGCACCTGCGCATCGATGCTGTTCCATTCTTCGCCCAGAACCTGCCCCGCGTGCTGCGCGGCAACCAAGCCGGCCATAGACCGCCCGTGTTCGCCCACTTGCGCCATCAGCGCGGCGTACTGCCTTTGCGCCACCAGCCCAGCCGTCAGCGCCATCACCACGGTCACCACCAGGGCCAAGGCGGCAGCCCACTTCACGCGCAGTGGCACCTGGCGGGGTTGGCTGCGCACGCGCTCGGCTGCTTCCACTTCGCCCTGCACGCGCAGCAGGGCCTCGGCCAGGTCCTTGGCCGACGCATAGCGTTGCTCGGGCTGCTTGGCCAGGCAGCGTTCAACTACCCGGCGCAGTGCAGGCGGCACGTCCGGGCGCTTCTGCGGCAAAGGGGGCGGGGTGTCGTTGGCGATGCACGCTGCCAGAGCCACCGGGCTGTCGGCGCGAAAGGGGCGAACCCCAGCCAACATCTGGTAAAGCAGCACACCAGCGGAGAACAGGTCTGACCGGCCGTCGGCAGCTTCGCCGCGCGTTTGCTCGGGCGACAGGTACTGCAAGCTGCCAGGCACGGTGCCCTGTTGCAGGTGTCTGCCCGGGGCATTGGCAGCTTTCGCGACTGCCGCAAATGGCGCGATTGGCCAGATTTGCGCGATGCCGAAATCCGTCACCTTGATTTTCGGGTCATCGCCGGGTCCGGCAGCCAGCAGCATGATGTTGCCGGGCTTGATGCCGTGGTGCGCGATGCCGCGACCAGCCGCATATTCCAGCGCCCGCGCCAACTGCAGCCCGATGCTGATCACCTCTGGCAACGGCAACGCACCCTCTTCTTCCAGCCGCACAGACAAGGGCTGGCCGTCGACCAGTTCCATGGCCACGTAGGCCCGGGTATCGATTTCGGCGACATCGTGCACGGTCACGATGTTCGGGTGCGACAAGGAAACCGCCGCGCGGGCCTGCTGCAGAAAGCGCAAGCGCAACTCTTCGTCTTCGCATACCGACGCGTTCAAAAGCTTGATGGCCACGTCGCGGCCCATCTGCGGGTCGTTGGCGCGATAGACCGCAGCCATGCTGCCGCGGCCCAGGCGCTTTTGCACCAGATAGCGGCCCACTTGCTGCGGTTGCGGTTCGGGCGCCAGATGGCCAACGGGCAGGGTGTTGACAACGTCGCTGGGGGTTCTGCTGTGGGTTTTGCTGTGAATGTTGCTATCAATGTTGCCGGTGTTCCCAGCCACAGGCCGGGCAGTGGCCACGGTCGGCGGGGGGGGCAGTGGCAGCGGCTTGTCGTCGTCGATCGAGGGCGCTGGCTGGCCTGGCACGACGGGATTCAAGGCCGCCAGCCGGGCCGTGCGTTCGGCCGAAATCGGTGCTGCTGCCAACACGGCGTCGCCCGAAGCGAGCCCAGTTTTAAGCTCAGACATGCGCTCAGACATGCGCCCAGACATGCGCCCAGACGTACGTCCAGACATGCGCCCAGACGTGCCCCTCTCTTGAAGTTGAACCGCCTGGCGCGCGGCATCTGCCTTGGCCATCTGCGCGGCTACGTGACGGCCCATCTCCTCTTCGCTGGGCGTGACCAGCGGCACGGCGTCCGCACTGTCGGCTTCGGGGCCGTAGAGCAAGGGAATCGGTTCGTTACCGGGCGCGCGGGGGTCGGACGACATGGTTCAGGCAAACGTCTTTCTATGGTGAGTGGGCATGCGTTTCCAGTTTGGCATCCAGGCCCGCGCTGTGCGCGCATGCCGCTTGGGTGAGACGCCCGAGTCGGTGACGCAGTGCGCGATTACGGCTGCGCCAGCAGCCCCTGCCGACCGCCAGCGGCTGCGTCTGCTTCAAACCGGGTGATTCCGGGTCTGCATCGCTTCGCACAGCTTCACCAGTGCCCACAGGGCGTGGTTGGCCGGTGTGGCAAGGCCGTGCCGGGCGCCTGCGCGCAAAACCTCACCGTTGATGTGTTCCACCTCACTGCGGCGGCCGCGGGCCAGGTCTTGCGCGGTCGATGAGCGCTGTTTGCTCATGGTCTGCGCCACGCGGTCCACCGCGTCCAGAATGTCTTCCAGCGCCAAAGCTTGGCCTTCGGCCTGTGCCACGGCCACGGCTTCGCGCACCACCGCGTGCTGCAACTCGCGCACCGCCGGCACAGTGCCCATCACCCCATAGGGCGCCTGTGCCAGCGCCGAGATGGCGTTGCAGGCGCAATTGATCGCCAGCTTGCGCCACAGTTCGTTCTGGGGTGCAGCGCTCAGGCGGACGTCGAAACCAGCCGCCTGCAGCCGCTGTTGCGCCAGATGGATGGCAACTTCGGGCAGCGCGTGGCCCTGCGGGCCCGGCACAGCGCCCATCACGATGCTGCGACCGCCGGCATGGCGCACCACGCCGGGCCCTTCCAGCGCAGCCGCGATGTAGGCCGCGCCCGCGAGCACGGGCCGCTGCAGCCGCAAAGCCAGCAAGGGCGCGTTGGCAACGCCGTTCTGCAGGCTCAGCAGCGGCGTGTCGTGCAACAAAGGCGCTGCCAGATCGCGCGCGGCGTTTTCGGTATCACCCGACTTCACGCACAGCAGCACCAGACCGGCTTGGCCCACGACGCCGATGTCGGTGGTAGCAGGTACCGACAGCACCTGTGTGCCGGCGTCGTCGTGTACCGTCAGCCCGCCTTGCTGGATGGCCTGCACTTGCGCCGCGCGGCCCACCAGCACGACCGCCAGACCGGCTTGCGACAGGCGCGCAGCCAGCAGGCTGCCCAGCGCGCCAGCGCCAACAATGACCACCGGCCGCTGAGCGGCTGTCTCCAGGGGGTTCGGCTGAAGAACCATGTTGTTCAGTCGGGTTGCTGCGCGTTGCCATCGTCGGCAAGCCCTGGCTTGGCCGTTCCCAGCTGAACCTTCTGGCCCATGGCCTTCTCTAGCGCCCCGTAGAACACGCGGACGGCTGCCGGGTCGCCCCGCACGGCCCAGGTGTCCTGGTCGCAAGTGGCGCTTATGGCGCTTATGGCGCATATGGCGCAATCGGCCTGGAATGCGCACTCTATCCCGCGCAGCGCGCGGGTGTCTACCGGCCTTGGGGCTTTGAACGTCTGCCCGCTTGCGTTGCACCCCAAGGCGGGCTGTGGCTGCTGCTGTGGCGGCAACGTGCTTAGCTGTAACGCTGCCACGCGCGCCAGGTCGGGTCCTCTTCGTCTTGCCTGCCCCAAGCGCGGCCTCCTTCTTCAACAACTGGCCTAGGAGTCTTGCGACCTACGGCTGGCAGTGTAGGGGCCGGCACTCAGGCTAGCGGTAGCCGAAAGACAAGCCTGCGCGGGAGTAGGGGAAACAAGCTATACTGCAAAGCTCAGTCGCGGGGTGGAGCAGCCTGGTAGCTCGTTGGGCTCATAACCCAAAGGTCGCAAGTTCAAATCTTGCCCCCGCAACCACGAAAACAGCAGCTAGATCAACGAGTTAGCTGCGAAGCGGAAGCCACCGAACAGGGTGGCTTTTTGCTTTGTGACGAGGTTTGTGACGAGGTCTGTGTCGTCACAGACTGGGCGACATCGTGAAA
>JBBQAW010000151.1:0-9458 GCA_038316815.1 Burkholderiales bacterium | reverse complement strand
AGCCACCTCCAAGCCCCTGGGCGTCAACCTGAGCACAGCCGCCGCGGCAGAGGCCGCGCTGCGAACCTTCTGGCGCCTGGCCGAAGCTTGGAAGCTCACGACCACGGAACAGATCACGCTGCTGGGCGTGGCGCGTACGACTCTGTACCAGTGGAAGCAGGGCAAGGTGGGACCGCTGGACCGGCACGTGCTCGAGCGGCTGTCCTATCTGTTCGGCATCTTCGCCGCGCTGCAGATCCTGCTGCCCGTCCCCGCACGTGCGAACGAATGGATCCGCAAGCCCAACACCGCCCCGTTCCTGGCCGGCAACTCGGCGCTGCAGCGCATGCTGGGCGGGCAGGTGGCCGACCTGTTCGTGGTCCGTCAGTACCTGGATGCCGAGCGCGGCGGAAAGGCCTGAATTGGCTGAACTACGGCAAGCCGAAGCGAACCCTGGCCAACCCCGTTCAACTTGGTGCGGCCCATGACCCCCGACCTGAGCTCCGTGGCCTGGCTGCCCTGTCACCGGTTGATCGCAAGCCGGTTTCCGACGGTCGGTCTGTATGACCAAGTCGCGGATGCGGCCGACCTGGACGTGGTGTTCGCCATCGAGGCACTGACCAATCCCCGTGTGCGCCAGGAACTGGGGCAATTGAGCCTGGTGCCGCCCGCCGACCGTGTGGCCGGGTCCGGGGCGACGTTGATCATGGCTGCCTTCACGCACCTGAACCCACTGGGCTTGCGGTTCAGTAACGGCAACTGGGGCGTGTACTACGCTGCCGACTCGTTGGACACGGCCGTGGCAGAGGTCAGTTACCACCGGGGCTTGTTCCTGGCGCGAACGGCTGAAGAGGCCATCGACATCGACCTGTGCTGGCTGCATGCCGATCTGATGGACAAGTTGCACGATCTGCGAGGGCAGGGCGCTCCAATGCCCGCGGTTGACCACCCAAACCCTGACCCGGGCCCGGACCGCTACGGCGCGAGCCAGGACCTGGGGCGCGCGCTGCGCTTGCAGGGCAGCCAGGGCATCATTTATGACAGCGTGCGCCGGCCGCAGGGCCGGTGTGCTGCTGTCTTCAAACCGAAGACGCTGAACAACGCTCGGACCGCCGGCCACATCGGAGTGCACTGGGATGGCCGCGTAATCTCACACTGGTTCGAAAAGGGTGATCCCCATAGCCTCTGAACTCCCCCAAGTCGCGGGTCTCCAGGTCGGATCAGATATCCCAAGCGGGCGCGCAGGGCGGGGCGCCTTGATCTCTCCTACCGGGCGTGGTCCGCAGTGAATGCCGCCCGTCAACGCAACACAGCCCCAACGGTCGGTTCCTCGTCAGCCGGCTAGACCTGTTGCACACAACACCACAGCCGGATAGACTGTTGCATGTAACAGGTTGGGGCTTTCAAATGACTGATGTCAATTCTCGGGTTCAAAAACACCGCGACGCTCTGCGCGCGGCAGGCTTGCGTCCAGTGCAGATCTGGGTGCCCGACACGCGACGCCCCGACTTCGCACAGGAATGCCGGAGACAGTCTCTTCTGGCTGCAAACGCCGATTCGGCGAATGCCGACCTGCAGCGCTTTATGGATGAGGCCTTGGCTGATGTGGATGCTTGGACCGAATGAGGCGGGGTGATCTGGTGAGCGTTGCCATCCAGGGCGACTTTGGCAAGCCGCGGCCCGCACTGGTCATCCAGTCCGACCCATACGACGGGCACGCAACCGTCACCGTGCTGCCGGTGACGAGCACCCTGGTCGCAGCGCCGCTGTTTCGCATCACCATTCAACCGAGCCCCGAGAACGGTTTACACAAGCGCTCACAGGTCATGTCCGACAAGGCCATGACGGTGAAGCGTGACAAGGTCGGCCCGATCTTCGGACGCATTGATGCCGATTCCATGGTCGAAGTCGAACGCTGTCTGGCCGTGTTCCTGGGCATAGCCAAGTGACGACAAGCACCTGCTTCGCGACGGCGGCCGGGCGCCCACAGCAACAGTTTGCGCGTGGCTGCGACTGGTGTGAGCGGCTGGCAAGGGCCAGGCCAACCCCAACGACCTGTTTGAATCGCGTGCAGTAAACCCGAGTGACTAACGACAGCATGGCGCATGCCGGAGCGCACATCACAGGCACGTCGGGCGTGCGAGCAGGGGAGGGCGTTTTGGCGCCCAACTTTGAGACATCCGCCCGCGCAACCCAGCGCGGCGCCACCCCGGTCAGCGCCGCACTGCAACGCAAACTGCTTGTCGGCCACTTCGCCTTCATGCGCTCGGTCGTACCGGGCCTGGACCCCCGCGAAAGCTAAGAACGCCACTTCCGGGTCGAAGGCGAGGCCACCGACCAGCGTACCGTGAGTGCCACCATCGCCTGGATCCGCGAAGAGTTCGCCGTAGCTGCAAAGCGCCAGGACCGCTTCTGCACCGCGCGCCTGGTGCGCAACGACGCCACGCGCATCGCTGGCCTATCGCTCGACCTCCCGAGCCTGATTGCCAGTGCATCGGTCAGCGCATGCTGGGCCTTGTCGAGCTCACCGAACGCTAAATAACTGCAGAACATGCCTGGCGGGGGTGCCCAGTTTTCACTGTTCTTTCCTTGCAATGACTTGGTGCCTGAAGCGGCCGCGGCGCAAGACGGGGGAGCCTTTGGACCAAGCCAAACCGTGCTGGTGGTGGACGACAAGTCATCATTGGTCCGGCTGGCCGAGGAAATGCTGGCCGGCCTCGGGTATGAGCCCGTTGGTTTTTGTAGCAGCGAGCAAGCCTTGGCCGCTTTTAAGGCCGACCCGAACCGCTTTATTCTGCTGTTGACAGACGAAGTGACGCCGCAGTTGACCGGCACGACCTTGGCAAGCGCCGTGCGTGCCATCCGCCCGCAGCGACCCGTCGTGATGGCCAGCGGCTATGGCGGTCCGCAAGTGGCGGCAGGCCGCGCTGCCAGCGCGGACATTTGCCTGCTGGTTGCCAAACCGCTGGTGCGCGCTGAGTTGGCGCGGGCAATGCAGCAACGGCTGAGGCAGGAACCGGCGCAGGGATCGACCTATGCATAGCACCGGCACAAGCACAGGGAGTGGCGCAGAGTTCCAATACCGACATCAGTAAGCCAACATGACAGAATACGGTTCATTTGTCATTTTCGAAGGAAGTGTCATGTCCACAGCCAAAGTGTCAGAAGGTGGTCGTGTGGTCATTCCCGCAGAACTGCGTACCAAATACGGCATTGCCATTGGTGACGCCATGCGTTGGATAGACGACGAACAGGGTCTGCGCTTGGTCTCGGCGCGCGCCGCATTGCGCCAGGCTCAGGCCATAGCCGCCAAGTACAAGCGGCAGGATGTGGACGAAGTCGATGCTTTCCTGGCCGACAAGCGGGAAGAGGCAGCGCAGGAATGAAGGTCTTCGATGCATCTGCTGTACTGGCCCTGGTCTTTGCAGAAACGGGTGCGAGTGAGGCAGAGCAGCTCATGGAAGCGGGCGACGCGGTGATCAGCAGCGTCAACCATGCCGAGGTGGTTGCGCGTCTGTTTGACCGCGGCATGCAGGCGTCTGAAGTCCGGGCTATCTGCGAATCGCTGCAGTTGCAGGTGCTGCCGTTCACCGCTGGGCAGGCCCAGGCATCCGGGCGGCTGCGGCCTGTCACCCGCACCTTGGGCTTGTCGCTGGGTGACCGTTGCTGCCTGGCGCTGGCACAAGAACACACCGGTGCCATGGTGGTGACAGCGGACCGCGCTTGGCAGGCGTTGCAGGCCTTCCAGGTGCGGCTGATCCGTTGAGCGCAGCATCTTGAATCTTCATCCTTCGCAGACCCCAGGTTCATGACCCCAGACCCCCAAGCCGAGACCCAGGCCCCCTCCCTCAAGTCCAGACTGGCGCCTTTGGCCGGCCGAAGCGCCCCGCTGCGCAAGCGCCGCCGTGCGTGGTGGCCCTGGTTGGTGGGCGCGCTGTTGGCGGCCGGCGCGCTGTTCTATTGGTTCGGCGAACGGAAAACCGAAGTGCAAGCCAGCACCGTGATGTCGGCATTCCCGTCAGCCCAGTACGCCCAGCTCACGGCCTCGGGCTACGTGGTGGCACAGCGCCGCGCTGCCGTCTCCAGCAAAGGCACGGGCCGACTCATCGACTTGAAGGTACGCGAAGGCAGCGTGGTCAAGTCCGGCGAACTGCTGGGTCGGCTGGACGACAGCGATGTGCAAGCTGCGCTGCAGGCAGCACGGGCGAATCAGGGCATGGCTGATGCGGGTGTGGCTCAGGCGGTGGCTGGCCAAAGCCAGGCGGCTGTGGAGCTGGGCAATGCTGACGAAGAGCTGCGCCGCCAGGTCAGCCTGGAGCGGCAAGGCTTTGTCTCGCCTCAGGCGCTGGACAGTGCGCGGCGCCGGGTCGATGCAGCGCGTGCTGCGGTGGCTTCGGCCCAAGCCACGCGTTTGTCTGCCGCCAGCGGGCTGGCATTCGCCAGAGCGCAGATTCAGGTGCAGGAAGTGAACCGCGCCAACACCGAAATTCGCGCACCTTTCGATGCCGTGGTGCTGGTGAAGAACGCCAATGTGGGCGACATGATCACGCCGTTTTCCAGCGCCGCCGGCTCGCAGGGCGCGGTGGTGACAGTGGCCGACATGACTACTCTGGAAGTGGAGGCTGATGTGTCCGAGAGCAACGTCGGGCAGGTGCGCATCGACATGCCGGTGGAGATCGTGCTGGACGCCTTGCCCGGCAAACGCTTCCAGGGCAGCGTCAGCCGCATCGTGCCCACGGTGGACCGCGCCAAGGCCACCGTGATGACCAAGGTGCGGTTTGCGCAGTTGTCGCCAGAAATCCTGCCCGAGATGAGCGCCCGCGTGGTCTTCATGTCGCAGCGCCCCACCCAGGCCGACCTGCAGCCGGTGGTGGCCGTCAACCCCAAGACGGTGGTGCAGCGGGAGGGCAAGAGCACGGTATGGCGCATCGTCGGTGCCGGCGAGGTTCAGGCCCTGACGGTGCAGCCCCTGGCCGTGACCACCGGCCGCACGCTGGGCGATGCGCTGGAAATCACCAGCCCCGAACTCAAGGTGGGCGACCGCCTGGTGCTGGAGCCTCCCGCGCAATTGCAGCCGGGCGCCACCGTGAAGGTAGCCAGCAAGTGAGCCAGCGCACGCCAGCCAGGGCCGCAGCCACGGAAACGCGCACGCCGTTGATCGACATCCACGCCTTGCACAAGTCCTATCAGCGTGGCGATCAGGACATCCCCGTGCTGCAAGGCATCGAGCTGCAGGTCTACCCGGGTGACTTCGTCGCGCTGATGGGCCCCAGCGGATCGGGCAAGAGCACCTTGCTCAACTTGATTGCCGGCATCGACCAGCCTAGCGCCGGCATCATCACCATCGGCGGCGTGGATATCGCCACGCTCAGCGATGCCGAACTGGCCGACTGGCGCGCTGCCAATGTGGGCTTCATCTTCCAGTTCTACAACCTGATGCCGGTGTTGACGGCTTTCGAGAACGTCGAGCTGCCCCTGCTGTTGAGCAGCCTGTCAGGCCGCCAGCGGCGCGAACGCGTGGCGCAGGTGATGGAGATGGTGCAACTGCAGGACCGCGCCGACCACTACCCCAATGAGTTGTCGGGCGGGCAGCAGCAGCGCGTGGCGATTGCGCGCGCCCTGGTCAGCGATCCGCTGATGATCGTGGCCGACGAGCCCACGGGCGACCTCGACCGCAACACTGGCGAAGAAGTGCTGGCACTGCTGGACGCACTGGTGGCCGACCTGGGCAAGACCATCGTCATGGTGACGCATGACCCCAAGGCGGCTTCTCACGCCAAGCGTCTGGTGCACCTGGAAAAGGGCGTGCTGGTGGACGATGCAGCGGCCACCATGCATGTGGGCCCTTGATGCCGGCTCCGTTGCTGACTGTCGATTTGACGCAGGCTGACTGAAGGCAAGAGAAGACCCATGTTCATCTGGAAACTGCTGCTGAAGAACGCGCTGCGCCACCGGCTGCGCACCTTGCTCACGCTGCTGGGTTTGATGGTGGCGGTGTGCGCCTTTGGCTTCTTGCGCACCGTGGTCGATGCCTGGTATGCCGGGGTGGAAGCCAGTTCCAGCACGCGCCTGATCGTGCGTAGCGCGACGTCGTTGACGGTGCCGCTGCCACTGGCCTATGCCGAGCGGCTGCGCGCGGTGGGCGGCTTGAGCACGGTGAGCTGGAGCAACTGGTTCGGCGGCGTCTACCAGACCGAGCGCAACTTCTTCCCGCAGTTTGCGGTCGACCCGGCCAGCTACCTGGCGCTTTACCCCGAATACCGCTTGAGCGACGCCGAGCGCATCGCCTGGCAGCGCGACCGGCGTGGCGTCATCGTCGGCCGCAAGCTGGCCGAAAAATTCGGCTGGGCCGTTGGCGACACCATCGCGCTGCGCGGCACGATCTACAGCGGCACCTGGAGCTTCACCTTGCGCGGCATCTACGACGGTGCCGACGGTTCTGTCGACGAGAACCAGATGCTGATGCAATGGGCCTTCATCAACGAGACGGCCCGCGCCAGAAACCCCAGGCGCGGCGACATGGTGGGCGTGTTCGTGGTCGGCATCCAGGACCCGAACAATGCGGCGCTGGTGTCGCAGCGCATCGACGCGCAGTTCAAGAATTCGCTGGCCGAAACCTTGACCGAAACCGAGAAGGCTTTCCAACTCGGCTTCGTGGCGATGAGCGAGGCGATACTGGTGGCGCTGCAGGCTGTTAGCGCCATCGTCATCCTCATCATCATGGCGGTGATGGCCAACACCATGACGATGACAGCGCGCGAACGGCTGGCCGAATACGCCACGCTCAAGGCACTGGGTTTTTCACCCGGCTTCGTGGTGCGTTTGCTGTTCGGTGAAAGCCTGTTGATCGCGCTGGCCGGCGGCTTGCTGGGAATTGCTGTGACCGTCCCCTTGGCCGCCACCTTCCAGCAATTCGCGGGCTCGCTGTTTCCATCCTTCAAGGTTACCGAGCAGACCATGCTGCTGCAACTGGTCGCAGCGCTGGTGGTGGGTGCGGTGGCTGCTGCCTGGCCAGCCTGGAAGATGAGCCGCATCGACATCGTGGCTGGCCTGCGGCATGTGGCTTGAACGTGGTTGAGCGAATTCAAACTGATTCGAGCCCGTTTCAGCGGATTTCAATGAACCACTGCCCATGCAAGCCGTCCCGCTGAGCTACATCGCCCGCAACCTGTGGGTGCGGCGCGTCACCACCGCACTGACTGCTGCCGGCATGGCGCTGGTGGTCTATGTCTTTGCCACCGTGCTGATGATGAGCGAAGGCATCCGCAGCACCCTGGTAGCCACCGGCCAACCCGACAACCTGATCGTGCTGCGCAAGGGTGCGGGTGCAGAGATCAACAGCGGCATCAGCCGCGAGCAAGCCAACCTGCTGCAGGCCTTGCCCGGCTTGGCCACCGACGCCGGCGGCCAGCCGCTGCTGAGCAAGGAACCGGTGGTGCTGAACAACCTGCCCAAGCGCGACAGCGGCAAACCCAGCAACGTGACCCTGCGCGGCACCAGTGACATTGGCCTGGCCTTACGGCCGCAGGTGCGGATCAGCGAAGGCCGCATGTTCAGGCCTGGAAGCAGTGAAGTGGTGGTGGGCACGGCCGTGGCACGGGGCTTCGAGGGCGTGCAGATGGGGGCATCGTTGCGCTTCGGTGGCCGCGACTGGCGCATCGTGGGTGTGCTGGACGCGGGCGGCAGCGGCTTCGATTCCGAAATCTGGGGCGACAGTGAACAGCTGATGGCCGCCTTCAGGCGCAGCACGTTTTCCAGCGTGCTGATGAAGATGATGGAACCCGGGCAGTTCGAGCAGCTTCGAGACAGCATCGACCAAGACCCGCGCCTGCTGCTGGAAGCCAAACGCGAGCAGCGCTTCTATGCCGAGCAGAGCGAGTCGCTGGCCAATTTCATCAGCATCCTGGGCACGGCACTGGCCGTCATCTTTTCCATTGGCGCGGTGGTGGGTGCCACCATCACCATGTTCGGCTCGGTGGCTTCGCGCATCGGCGAAATCGGCACGCTGCGGGCTTTGGGTTTCAGGCGTGGCGCGGTGCTGGTGGCCTTCATGGGTGAAGCACTGCTGCTGTCGCTGGTGGGCGGCTTGCTGGGGCTGGCAGCAGCCACCGTGATGCAACAGGTCAATGTCTCGACCACCAACTTCGCCACCTTTTCCGAGCTGGCGTTTCAATTCAAGCTGACGCTTGGCATCGTGTTGAAGTCTCTGCTGTTTGCGCTGGCAATGGGCGTGGTGGGGGGGTTCATCCCGGCCTGGCGTGCTTCGCGCATGCTGATCGTGGATTGCTTGCGCGCTGCTTGATTTGAATTCAGTTCGCAGTAGACGCTCAAGCCACAACGGCTCGTTCATTAACGCCCTTGCAGGTCCAACTTGCCGGGCGCTCACCTGTTGACGGTCTCGCCCGGGCAAAGTGGTTCGTCGTCGCTATCGACCGAAACCTCAGCTGACGGTTTCACCACCCGTGGCACGACCGCAAGAACGATTAGAACGATCAGGACGATGATCGTTGACAGCACGGCGGTCGCTTCAATTCCAAGGGCCGCCGCAACGCCAATGCCGGTAGCGGCCCAGATAGAGGCTGCGGTGGTCAATGCTTGAACCTTTCGGGTGGCGGTTCCAACAACCATCCTGTTTTCCTCAGTTGACCTGTCTGAACTTCCCATGTTCGGGCGACCGCGCCGCAGTTGGACGAGCCGCAACTCTGGTACGCGCAGGCGCGTGAAATCGTCGAGCGAATCCTGGCCTCTCAGCCCAAGCCCAACCCCGGTTTGATCGCGTTGGCATCGGGGTAACTGAGGAAAATAGGTTGAAGAGATGACCGACTGCTCAGACGAATACAATCTAGACAGCTAGCTTTAAATAAAGCTTTCGTTGCTGGAGACCTCACCATGACTACCGTCGGCATCTTTGAAGCCAAGAATCGCTTGTCCGAACTCGTCGAGCGAGCCGCACGCGGGGAGGAGATCGTCATCACCCGGAGAGGCGAGCACGTCGCACGTCTGATGCCTCCGCGGGCCCCGGACGCGCTTGGTCAGGCGCACGCCCTGGCGCGCAGAATTCGCCACAGCCGTAGTGGCCAAGTACAGCGCCGTGTGGAAGGCGAAGTGCAGGGCGAAGGGTGCGAAGGGCAAGGCGAAGTGCAGGGCGGGGTGCCAGGTCAGTTGCCCCGCAACAATGCGTCGATACGGGAGATGATCGAGGAGGGCCGACGCTGATGCCGAAAGGGTCTCAGGGGTCTCAGGGGTCTCAGGCGCTCCAGGCCCCCCAAGCGCCTCAGGCGCTGCCTTCCGCCCCGGTGTCAGCGGGATGGGTCATAGACGCCTCGGTCACGATGCCATGGTTCTTTGCGGACGAGGCCACATCGTTTACCGAGGGGCTGCTCGACAGGCTGGGCGAGCAAGTGATCTGGGCGCCCACGCTGTGGGTTCTCGAGTGCGCCAACGTCCTGCAGAGTGCTCAGCGACGGCGTCGTATCGAT
>JBBQAW010000150.1:0-9490 GCA_038316815.1 Burkholderiales bacterium | reverse complement strand
CCGCTGGAGACGCTGCCCAGCACCATCAGCTCGGCTTCGCGGCCGCCCAGCAGCATGGCCAGGCGGCCCGACAACTCGGCCTTCTGGTAGAGCGGCTCTTCGCTCTCGCGGTGGATGTGGGTGACGCCCAGCGCCTGGCCGCGCGGCTCGATGCTGACGCGCTCGACCGAGCCGACCTCCAGCACGTGGGCCACGAGTGCATGCCCGGCCTCGTGGTAGGCCAGGCGTCGACGTGTCGCCTCGCTGAGCAGGGCCTTGACCGGCGACACGTCGCCGCCGAGCTGTTGCGTCTCGATGGCGCGCAGCAGGTGCTCGGCGCCGACGCGCTCGGCACCCAGCTCGGCCGCGGTCGAGGCTGCCTTGTTGACAGTGTTGGCGATGTCGGCCGGTGACATGCCGGCGCTCATGCGCGCCAGCGCCAGGGTGTCGGCCCGGCCGTCGTGGTGCAGCCGGTCGAGGTAGAGCGCGAACAGGCGCTGCCGGTCGGGCAGCATCGGCAGGGCCAGGCGCACCAGCATGTCGAAGCGCCCCGGCCGGCGCAGCGCCTCGTCGATGTTGTCTTCGTGGTTGGTGGCGCCGACGACGACGACATTGTTCAGCGGGTCGAAGCCGTCCATCTCGACCAGAACGCGGTTGATGATGCGGTTGAGCTCGGATTCGGCGCCGCCCCCACCCCCACCGCCGCTGCCTCCCGCGCGGCCGTGGCTGCGCTGCCCAATGCCGTCGATTTCGTCGATGAACAGCACGCAGGGCGCATGCCGGCGCGCCAGCTTGAAGAGTTCCTTCACCTTGGCCACACCCGCGCCGTAATACATGGCTGTGAAGTACGAGCCATCGACGGCAATGAAGCTGGCCTGGCATTCGCCGGCCAGCGCGCGCGCCAGCAGCGTCTTGCCTGTTCCCGGTGGGCCCACCAGCAAGACGCCACGCGGCGGCGTTGCGCCCAGCCTGGCGTAATTCTCGGGTTCGCCAAGAAAGGCGCGTACCCGCGTCAACGCGGCCTTGGCCTCTTCGCTGCCGACCACATCAGCAAAGCGCGTAGGCGGCTGCACCGTCAACATCGACGCCCCACCCATCCCCATCTGCAGCCGGGTGACGACGAACAACGCGCCCAGCACGATGCCAACGACGAGCAACGGCGTCAGCACGGTTTCGGCAGCGCCGAGAACGCGGTGGCTTGTACTGCGGGGGTCGACGCGCACGCTGACCAGCGCGAAGCCCACCTCGACGCTGCGCTCGCCCAGGCCATCCAACAGCGTGCCAGCGCAGCCGGCGGGGGTGCAGCCGGGCACTGTGGTGCTGGCCTTGTCACCGTTCTTCAGCGTGTAGAGCACCAGGCCCGGTGGCGATGCCGCCAAGCCAACTGCCGTCAAATCGCGCGCGCTCAGGCTGTGCCTGAAGTCGGCCAAGGCCTTCTCGTTGTGCAGCCAGGCTTGCGCGTCGGCTTCGAAGGCGCGCACCTCGGGCAGCTGGCGCGCGATGGCTTCGTCGGCAGCGCGCTGCTGCAGAGTCACCGCAACCGCGAGCAAGGCAAGCCCGAGAGCGAAGGCACCGGTCAGTCGCGGATGGGTGCGCAGGGTCTGCAGCAACTTGTGAGTCCAGGTCATGGCAGCGGCGCGGGGCCGGAAGGTCAAAAGAGGCGAAAGAGGCGAAAGAGGCGAAAGAGGCGAAAGAGGCGAAAGGGGGCCCCGGGCGCGCCGATGGCTGGCAGCTACCGGCGCCGTGCGCGCTGCAGCAATCCGTCCGTCAGCGCTTGTGCAAGATCGGCGCGGCCGCTGCCGTCAACATCAGCGAAGCGGCGGTGGTGGTCGAAGTACACGTTCTCGGCGGTGGTCTGTAGCGAAGGCAGCGCAGGAATCAGGAATGCGCGCATTGGCAAATCGCTGAGTTCGCGCCGAATTGCGTCGCGCAATTCGCGTGCGGCCTGCAGGTAAGCGGCGGCGTCGATCGCTGCTTGCCGTGCGTCGGTCACCTCAAGGCACGCTATCTGGTGGCTGAGTCGAGTCTGGTTGAGGGCCATCAAGAGTCTTTCCGGGGCACGGGTTGAACCGCGCCCCAGTGTCTGACGGCTGCAGAACCGGCGATCGGCGAAACAGGCCGGCAAAGCAGCAGCTGATCTGTTCGCGGCACAGCTGCGCCTGGGGCGTGGGCCGAGATGACAGTTCAGCCAGCCATGGCCGCCGGGGCGTCAGGGCGTCAGGACGTCAAGACGTCAGCCAGCCGCCTGAGTCGGTTGTCGTTCAGCGCAATATCAGCGTGGCCGGGATGCAACTTGTCATGGCATGACGTCTCGGCCTGTGCGCCTACAGCGCGTCGGCCTGCGCACCCACGGTGCGTCACCCCTGTCCGGCGCAAACTGAAAACTCCACAACATTTCGGAGAAACGCATGAAAAACATCCTCAGCGCCGCGATCATCGCCAGCTTCTGTCTCGTTGGCACGTCTGTGCACGCACAGGACAAGAACCTGAGCCTGCCCTCAGGCCAGCAAAAGATCACGCCAGACACACCGATGGGCAAGACCGCTCGCGACGCCGGCACGTCGAGCACAAGCGACACCATGAAGAGCGACGGCATGAAGCGCGACGGCATGATGCACGGCGGCAAGATGATCGACAGCAACGGCGACGGCATGATCTCGAAGGCCGAGTTCACCAAGCATCACGATGCGATGTGGGCCAGCATGAAGAAGGACAGCAAGGGCATGGTCAGCACGACTGACTTCCAAGCTGGGTCGATGACGAAATAAGTCGGCAATTCTGCGCTCATGTGGGGATGCATTCATTTGCATCACCCACTGAACGTGCTCAGAAATTGAACTAAGCTTCCGGCAGTTGCGCGATTTCACTCGCAATTGAATCAGACTGCGTCTTGAGCAATGCCAGCACAGACATACTGTCGCGCGACTGCACTTCTTCAATCGCTTTTCTGTATTCGGCTAGAAGTGACTCTTCGCCCTGTCGCACTGCAGGCAGCACGTCACGATCCAGATTGGAAAGCCAATCACGCATGATCACGACGACCTTGTTCACCGTGCCCTGCATGGATGAATCGTCTTTCGTGGCGTCACGCATGCGCGCCAGTTCCGCTTCCTGTTCGGCCGCGTGTCGCTCATGCATCGCAGTCAGCCGCCGGATGACGCTTTGAATGTCCGGCTCCGCTCTGGCCAGCATTTCTCGGTAGCCTTTCAGTACATCATTGGTGGCGGTGTGAATGTCATGCATGGCGTCAATGGCACGGATTCTCATGGTTATCTCCTTCGGGTCGTGGTGCGGGCTGGTCAGCACGCGGTTGTCGAACACACTTGTTGAATGCCTGTTGGCAAGATCGTAATTACGCCCGCGCAGGCCGAATGGCGGACAAGTTCCCGGGCGCCTGTAGGTCAAGGACGACAGCGGTGCACGGTGGTGGTGCTCTGCGCGGTGCACAGCGGAGAGCAGTCCACAGCTCACAGCGACCGCAACACCTCGCCGCCGGCATTGCGAAGCGTGTCGTCAGCTTGCGCTGCAGCGGCTTCGTCGCGCGGATGGGCCACCACAGCCCAGCGGCCGTGGTTCAAGCCGTCGCGCAACTGCATCGCCACGGCGCTCCGGTCAGGCCGCAAGGTCAGCAAACCGGCCAGCATGCCGCCAGCGAAAGTGGCAAGCAAGCTCACGGCAATTCCAGTCAGCAATGGCGACGCGGCCGCTGCCTCCCAAGTGCCAATCAACACGAACGACAGCGCCACACCCAGCGCCAGGCCGGCCAGCATCAGCGTGAGGTGCGAGCGCCAGGCGCCGCGCCGGATGGCCGGGCCCTCGGACTCGACCTTGCGCATCCACTGCTTGTCGCCCGGCTGGACGATTTCCACGTCTGCCTGAGCCAGACGCAAGCGTTCGGCGGCCACAGTGGCCTGCTGGCCGTCGCCAAACAACGCTGCGACCAAGGTCAGGGATTTTTCAGCGAAGAGCGGGTTGGTTTGCGGGCTCATGCGCGGCACTCCTGCGAAGGCGGGTCGCGAATTGCGCCCCTGTCCAGGATGCTGCGGCGCTGGCGCGGCACCCGCCGTCGGCCGACAGCGGGTTCAGCCGTAGGACGGCGGCATGGACCGTTGAGCGGGTGGCGCCCTTCGTCGTGGTTGTCGGTCTCAACCCCCGCTGCGCAACAGCAGTGCGGGGTTCAGCCGCATCTGGCGCAGCAGGTAACGCGCGGCCAGCCCCAGGCTGACGACGCTGACCGCCAGTGCGGTGAGCGCACCGCTCCAGTACAGGCCGAGCGGGTCCATGTCCAGGCGCAAGCGCAGCAAGGCGGTGGCCAGCAGGCTGCCGGCCACGATCGCAAAGCTGGCGGTCACAAGCGCAAGCAGCGCGTATTCCCACAGCAGCACCTGGCGCAGCAGCGAATGGCGGGCGCCCAGCGCGTGCATCACCGTGGCGTCGTACACCTGCCGGCTGCGGCTGGCCGCCACCACGCTGCCCAGCACCAGCAGGCTGGCCGCCAGACACACCAGCGCCACCACCGCCAGCCCGCTGCTGGCGCGGCCCATCAGGGCACGGGTTTCGTTCAGCAGCGACTCGGTGCGCACGGTGGCAATGTTGGGCGCCACTGCAGCCAGCCGGTCTTGTGCGGCCAGGGTTTCGCCTGCGGGCAGGTAGGCCGCGCCGACGTGGCGGGTGATGAACGGTTCGAGCACGCCGTCGCTGAAAATGGCTTCCAGCCACAGGCGTGACTGCATGCGGCGCTGGCTGTAGATGGCGGCCAGCGTGGCCTCGACCGGCGTGCCAAGGATGTCGAAGCGCAGCACGTCACCGACCTTCAAATCCAGTTGGTCGGCCTCGTGGTCTTCCATCGCCACCAGCGGCGCACCGCTGTGGTCCGTGGGCCACCAGGCGCCACGGTCAATCACGACATCGTCGAAGTTGCCTTCGCGGTTGCTCAGCTTGTGTTCGTCGCGCGCCTCGCGGGCGCGCTCACCGTTGCCACTGTCGCGCAGCGCTGCGCCGTTGACGGCCGCCAGGCGGCCCAGCACCAGTGGCGCGGTGCGTATCTGCTGCAGGCCGGGCGAGGCCTGCAAGATTTCGCGCAAGAGCGCAATCTGCTCGGTCTGCACGTCGTAAAACACCAGCGCCGGCGCGTTCGCCGGCACGGTCTCGTTGACGGTGCGCAGCAGGGTCGTGACGACCAGCGTGCAGGCCACCAGCAAGCTGAGCGCTGAACCCAGCGACAGCAGGGCAGGGCGCAAGGGCGAAGCAGGCTGCTGCAGGTTGGCCAGCGCAAGCCGTGCGGCCAGCGGCGGCTGCCGGTGTGTGCCGGCCTGCAGCCACGCGGCCAGGTGCCTGAGCGCGCGCGTGATGGCGTCCAGCAGCCCCAGCAGCGCCGCGGCGGCGAGCACGAAGGCGGCGCCAAAGCGCGGGTCGGGCAGGGCCAGCACCAGCAGCGCGAGCACCAGCGCGCCGACTGCCGCCGTCAGCCACCAGGCCTTGCGCGGCGTGCGCAGCGACTGCCCATCCACCCCGCGAAACAGCACCGCCGGCGTGACCGACAGCGCCCGCCCCAGCGCGGGTAATGCAAACGCGAGCGCGGTCAACACGCCGAATGCCAGCGCCACCAGCGAAGGCTGCCACAGGCCGCCCAGCAGCAGTGCGATGGGCAGGCGCTCGGCCGTGGCCAGCGCCCCGGCCAGCGCCAGGAGGTTGCCCACCCCCACACCGACCGCGCTGGCCAGCAGCGCGAGCATGAGGATCTGGATCAGCATCAGCGCGGCCAGCCGGCCGTCGCGCAGGCCCAGCGCGCGCAGCGTGGCGAGCGACGCGAGCTTGCCCTGCAGGTAGGCCTGCACACTGTTGAACACGCCCAGGCCGCCGATGAACAGGGCCGAGAAGCCGATCAGCAACAGGCCCGATCCGATCTGGCCCAGCACTTCGGCCATGCGTTCGCTGCGTTCGTCGAAGGTGTCGACCTCGGCGTCCAGCGCCGGGAAGGCGGCCGTGAATGCGTCACGCCAGGCGCTGGGCGGCTGGTCGGTGCGCACGCGGTAGCGGTAGTCGACGCGGCTGAGCGGCTGCACCAGGCCGGTGGCGCGCAGCGCGCCTTCGCTCACCAGCACCGGCGCGCCGCCCCAGTCGGCGCGCAGGCTGCGGTCGGGCTGGCGGGTGATGAGGGCGCGCACAGTCAGGCGCAAGTCGCCAATCTCCACCCGGTCGCCCACTTTGATGGCCATGCGCTGGGCCAGCGTGGCGTCCAGCGCCGCACCCCAATGGCCACCCTGCGCGGCAAGTGCGGTGTTCAGCGTTCCCGCGGGCGAGAGCGTGACCTGCCCGTACAGCGGGTAGGCCGCGTCGGTGCTTTGCAATTCGATCAGCTGCGCTCGGCCTTCGGCAGTGCGCAACATGGTGCGCAGTTCGATCAGGCGCGAGACGGTGGCCGCGCCTTGGTGGGGTGCGCGCATCCACGCCAGCACCGCGGGCGGCAGCGGTTGCTGGTACGCCACCTCCACGTCGCCACCGAAGAGCAGGCGCGCGTCGGCCCGCAGCGCGTCGGCCACCTGGCGGTAGAGCCCGCCGCCAGCAGCCACCAGCGAGACGCCCAGCACCAGGCAGGCGACGAAGATCCAAAGGTGTCGGCCACTGGCGCGCAGGTCGCGCCAGGCCAGGCTAAACAGGAAGCGCATCGGTGGCGTCCGTCCTGGCTTGCCGGGGGCTGGCCGGGGTTTCGTGCAGTTGACCCTCGAACAGGCGCAGCACGCGGTCGCAGCGGCCGGCAAAGTCGAGGTCGTGGGTGATCAGCACCAGCGTGGTGCCGAGTTCGCGGTTGAGCTCGAACAACAGTTCGCGTACCGACTCGGCGCTGTGCTCGTCCAGGTTGCCGGTGGGCTCGTCGGCCAGCAGCAGGCGCGGCCGGTGCACCAGCGCGCGCGCAATCGCCACCCGCTGCTGCTCGCCGCCCGAGAGCTGGCTTGGCCTGTGATCAAGCCGCCCGCCCAGGCCGACCCGTTGCAGCATGGCGGTGGCCAGCGCACGCGCGTCGCGGCGGCCGGCCATTTGCAGCGGCAGCGCCGCGTTGTCCAGTGCGCTCAACGACGGCAGCAGGTGGAACGACTGAAACACGATGCCCACGCGCTCGCGCCGCAGGTCGGCCAGGCCGTCGGCGTCCAGTGCACCCAGGTCCACGCCATCGACCAGCACGCGGCCGCCGGTGGGCCTTTCCAGGCCCGAGAGCAGCAGCAGCAGCGAGGTCTTGCCCGAGCCCGACGGCCCGGCGATGGCCACGCGTGTACCGGCTTCGATGCGGATGTTCACGTTGCGCAGCACGTCCACCCGCGTCTGCGCCAGTGGGTAGGACAGGCAGAGCTGTTGCGTCTGGATGAAGGCGTGAGGGTTCGGTGTGGGCATGGGGTGTTGCACGAAAAGGCACAGCGCTTTGCGAGTCGTTCATGGTGGCCCAGATTCCCGGCCCCTGGCCCCCGGGTGGACTACCGGCCTGGCTTCGCGCCAGCCCAGTATGCGCGGTGAGCGCGCTGCCATGCCGCTCTTGCTGCGCGGGCGGCACATCGACCTCCGACTTGGCATCCTAGAGTGCTTGCCCTATGGAAAACCCGGGTTTTTGGGGTGCGTCCTCTACGAGCCTGCGCCATCCTCTGTGCATGCCGGGTTGCCAATGCTCAGACAGAGATCGTCAAGCACGCAGTCGGGTGCTTCAAAGAAGCCACAGTCATGAAGCAACAGCCATTCAAACCACAGCCATTCAAACAGCAGGAGTCCACCATGTCCACACGCCATGTTTCCACCGTCGCCGCCAACCTCATCGCGACCTACGGCATCACCGCCACCAACGTCATCAACTGCTACCGCTTCGGCGGCGAGCGCTTGATCAGCTTCATGGATGCGCGCATCGCGAAGGCGCTGAACCGCAGCGCTGCGCTGAACCAGGACATCCGCACGAACCTGGCCAATGGCCAGCAGCGCGTCAGCGGCTATACCGTCAAGGGTGTGCACTTCGGTACAGACCGAGCGCAGAGCGTCGTCGGCGTGGCCGTCGATCTGGCCACGAAGGGCGTCGGCCTGGTGGCAGCGAACGCCGAGCGTCTGGACCGTGCCGCGAACCTGAACGCGCTTGCCACGCTCAACCGCGTCGTCATGCCGGTCGTCAATGTGGTCGGTATGGTCGCAGACCGCATCGAGGAAGCCAGCAGCGAACTTGTGCGTCGCGCCGCCGGCAATGCCATGCCAGCCAAGGCTGTTGCCACACGCAAGCTGAACGAAACCACCCGCCAGGCTGCCACTGCGCGCAAGAAAATCACCAAGCGCGCCACGCAGCAGGTCAGCCAGGCGGTTGCCGAGGCCGCCACCGAGACCTCCAACGCCGCGCGTCGCGTGGCGCGCAAGGCCAAGCAGGCCGGCGCCGAAACCTCGAAAGTTGCGCGTCGCGTCGCCCGCAAGGCTTCCCAGACCGCCACTGGCGCGTCGAACGCCGCTCGTCGCGTGGCCCGCAAGGCCCAGGCGACCGCGCAAGCTGCCTGACCCCGTGTTGGCGCGGCGCAGCCAGGCTGCCGGCGTTCCCGCTGGTGGAGCACGGGCACGCCTGCGCCGAATCGCCTGGCTGCTGGACAGTTCGATCCGGCTGCCTGGCGGCCTGCGCATCGGCGTGGACGGCGTCCTCGGGCTCGTGCCCGGCGTCGGCGACCTGCTTGCGGCACTGCTGTCTTCGTACATCGTCGCCGAGGCGGCACGCCTGCGCGTGCCGGGCAGCGTGCTGTTGCGCATGGTGTCCAACATCGGCCTGGAACTCGTGATCGGCCTCGTCCCGGTGGTCGGTGATCTTTTCGACATGGTCTTCAAGGCCAACGAACGCAATGTCAAGCTGATTGAAAACTGGCTGGACCAGCCACACGAGACGCAGCGCGAAAGCCGCTGGGCCGTGGCTGCGGTGTTTCTTCTGCTGGCGCTTTTGTTGCTGGTATCGATGGCGCTGGCGGGCGGGTTGCTGTGGTGGGTGTGGGGCGCATTGACGGCGCTTTGACAGTGCACTGAAGAAGGCGCCCTGAAGCCGCACTGACGGCGCACTGAAGCCGCCCTGCAAGCCGCATTGACTGCACTGCGGCTTGCAGGGCGTGTCCGACAATGCTGCATGCCTCTTGACTTCGACATCCTGGAAGCCTTGCGCCGCCAGCACCCGGCCTGGCGGTTGTTGCAGGCCGATTCGGCCGCGCTGGTGGCCAGCTTCCTGCATCGGGTGTTCGTACAGCCGAACCGGCGCGTCATCAGCCAGTCGGACCTGGCCGAGGCGCTGGAAGATGCGCTGTATGCGGTGCGCGAACAACGCGGTGCGGCTGTCTACCCGAAAGCCGCGCTCGACTACCTGAACGATTGGGCCGCCAACGACAAGGCCTGGCTGCGCAAGTTCTACCCGCCGGGCACCGACGAGCCGCACTTCGATCTGATGCCGGCCACCGAGCGTGCGCTGGCCTGGTTGCAGACACTGGGCCAGCGCAGCTTCGTCGGCACCGAGTCGCGC
>JBBQAW010000149.1:0-9494 GCA_038316815.1 Burkholderiales bacterium | reverse complement strand
GGCTGCGAATCGACCGCAGCGGTCCATTTCTCACCGTCTTTTTGCCCCATAGCTGGGCTATGGGGCTGCAAATCCGGCAAGAACTGTCCTCGCTGGGGCCGATTCTCGCTTTTCGACGCCCCAAGCCCGACAGGCTCCTAGCATTCGAGTACTCCGTTTGAATGAAGCCCAACAGGTACAACCCCACACATCCATGAAACTCATCGGTGCGCTCACCAGCCCGTACGTGCGCAAGGTCCGCATCGTCTTGGCCAAGATATCGATGCGAGCCATGGCCCTCGAGCTGACGGAGCGGGACTGATCAAACTTCTTCACCTGCAGCCGCTCTTTCAGGAAGGAACGCCAAGGCCGACCGCACGCAGTCCCATGCAGGCCCGGTTTGAATTCGATCTCGGTTGATGGGCGCCCAGCTGTCACGCAACCACGCGAAATGCTTGCGTATGACGCCTCTACGCTGTCTGTCATAAAGCGAAGTCAGCCGCAATTCCGCCACCAGCGGGTCGCTGGCGCACAGTCTGCCGGGCCCAAGCAATAGGGCCAACTCGGCTTTCAGAGCGTCGCCCAGCATCCAGG
Organism: Burkholderiales bacterium; assembly: GCA_038316815.1. Lineage (GTDB taxonomy): Bacteria > Pseudomonadota > Gammaproteobacteria > Burkholderiales > Burkholderiaceae_C > Rubrivivax. The sequence goes on along the minus strand of JBBQAW010000149.1, from coordinate 8,921 downwards.
CTCGGTACCCGAGTTCGATGGCGACCAGCGTATTCAGGTCGTCGATGCCCAGCCGTGAAAGCAGCTCACGCAAGGCCACCTGGGCGTGGTGCCAATCCTGGCCGTGCATGGCCAATGCCTTGTTGATGTGCTCGCGGTGTGCCCTGACGGTGCCTTCGTCGATGCCCGTTCGTGCCGCGATGTTCACGTTCAACAGGCCATGCAACAGCCCGGTGGCAATGTCGCGTTCCGTGGGCGTCAGGGCCACCAGCGTCCAGTGTCGCCAAGCACGCTCGCGTTCAGCCTGCGCACGCATCGGGTCTGCCAATCCCATGGCGTCGCGAACAGCAGCAATCAGTTCATCACGCCCATAACTCTTGCAGAGAAAGCGCGCGTCCGGTCGGCGTTTGCTCAGCGACTCGCAAAGACGGGAATCGGTTTCGCGCAGTCCCGTCAAGTACAGGATGGGCATGGCGCAGCCGCGCTTCATCAGCAGGGCGCCGATGTCGGGTCCGCTCAACATCTCCGGGCTCAAAACAACGTCGAGGACGACTACACCTTGCTGTTCCCGATGCCACTGCGACAGCAGCGCTTCGCCGCTTTCAAAGGTCTGCGCTGCATAGCCTAGCTCTCGCACGTCGCTGGCCATCGCGTCCCGGTAGTCCACGCTGTCATCGACGATGTACACGGTTCGATCAAGTCTGGCCTCAGCCATCGGGGTTCTCCTCGTTCGTGTCGGCGAGCGGCAGAGTCAATTGCATAGTCGTGCCACGCAGCGCACCGGCGGTTGCGGTTTGCAGGATGACCAGATCGCCGCCCCACGCACGTGCCAGTTCGCGGCTGTTGCACAGGCCAAAGCCGTTGCCTTCAGCGTATCCGCTGACGCCGAGCTCGAAAGCACTTGCGCGCTGCGCTTCACTCATGCCGCAGCCATGGTCTTCCACAAGCAAGTGAACCTGGCCGGCGGCCTCGACTTCGTCGCTGAACACGGTCAGTCGCCGCTGCGCCAGGCGCTCGCTGGCCATTGCGCGCACGCCGTTATGCACCAGGTTGCTAACGATGAAGAGCAGTATGCCGCGAGGCAGGCGCACGCGCGGCAGGTCCTTGTCGACGCTGTTGATGAACAGCGTGTTGCTGTTGGGCATCAGCAGCTGTGCCGCGCTGATGCCGTCTTCCACCGCGTCCCACAAGGGAACCAGTTGCGGCTCTTCGGGCTTGCTGGCCTGAAGCAGTTCGACGGCCTGCGATTTGGCTTTCAAGGCCGTCTCCAGCACCGCCTTGGCCTTCTCGCTGGCCAATGACATGTCGCCCGCCGCGATGGAAGCCACCGTCGATTCGAGCCGCAGCGCGCAGGCAGCGACAGTGCTGGCATGGCCATGCAGCCTGATTTCCAATTGCCTGAACAGTTCGGCCTTGAGTTGGAGGTGCTGCAGCGCCTGCAACAGACGCGCAGTGCGCTGAGCGGCAGCTGTTTCGTCCGAAATGTCCTCGCAAGCCAGCATCCAGCCTTTGCCGCTCTGCATCTTTTGCGCCGTCACGCTGGCCGGCCAGGTGCTGCCATCGGGCCGCATGAAGTTGGCGGTGTAGGTGTCGCTCGGAAGCCTGCCATTCATGAGCGATTCCAGCTGGTCCTGGCGTTCGGCGCGTGTAGCATCGTCCCAGTAGACGTAAGGCGGCAGGCGGCCGACAACCTGTTCCGCTGGCCAGCCTGACAGTGCCAGAAAGGCCGGGTTGGCCCACAAGATGCGGCCATGCCTGTCCATCGTTAGCAGCCCCACCGGCACCGAACGCTCGATGTCGGTACGAAAGCGCTCGGTCTGATCGACGATCTTCATTGCCAGCAGTCCCGCGCCCAAGAGGGCGACCGTCAAGCCTGTCAGAAGCCAAATATGGCCCTGGCTGCTTCGGCTCCACTCCGGCCGCCAGGTGTTGCCGTCGGCCACCAGACGCAGGCCACCACTGCGAGGCAGCAGAGTGCCGCGGCCCTTGGCGTCGGCGCCGACGATCAAGGCTGGTTGCGGGTTGGGGCCTAGCCGATCGAGAAGATCGCGCGGCAGGTGGGACAGGCGATGCCGCAACACCAGCACTGTGGCTGGCTTGATGAAGAGCGGAACGACCTGGTCCAAACCGTTCGAGCGCCCGCCGCTGGCATCCGGCAGCGGCGCATAGCTCACGCGGCTGGTCGAGACTGCGGTGCCGATGGCAGTCAGAAGTTCATGGCTGGCGTCGCCAAACCGTTCTTCGCCGGCAATACCCTTGGCCGTCGAGCTAGGCAGCGCTACGGGCTTGGATGCAGCGAGCACGAATATTGCCGTCAGGCCGAATCGCTCTCGGGCGCATTCACGCAAAGGCTCCGCGAGGGGGTTGGTCACTTCCACGCCTCCGGCTTGGGCTTCGGCTTCGGCTTCGGCAAGCTTGGTTGCCGCGTTGCCCACGCACAGTACGGCCTGTCGCAACACGTCTTCGGACAGCGATCTGGCGAAGGCCCTAATGACCAGTGAATCATTGCCGGGGTCACGCGCTTCTGGGCCTATACCTCTTGGCAGGAGCGTCGACCACAGGGCCAGCAGAGGCACCAGAACGGCCAGCACAAGGGTGGCCATCGCTATTCGCGTCCAGCCGCCCGCCATCGAGGCAGTCATCTTGTTTGTGCTTTCAGCAGGTCTTGGGAAGGCATCGGCTTGTCGGCCAGCTGCCGGGTATATCGCCCACCATCTTGCCCACCTCGTGCCATGCCGGGTCGTATGGCGGCTGGTTCAGCCGCGGACGGCTTAGCCTGAGGGCGCAGACCAGCTGACCGATCTGCCGGCACTTGGCAGCCGCTGCACCCGTTGCACGGGCACCGAAGTCGTAGCTGACCAGCATGGCGCGCATCGCCACGGTGGGCACGCGCTCTGTCGTCGATAACCAGGGGTAGTCACTGCGACCGAGCTCACTGGCTTCGTAGACGTCGGGAAGCTCACCGTCTTTCGGCTGGATAGGTACGAAGCGCAATTCGGCCATCGCCCGGCTCCAATCGCTCTCCAGCCGGCGCAGACGTAGCAGCAAAGGCGCAGGTTTGCCGGCGACCACCACCATTGCAGCAGCGCCACCGGTGACCACTTCGCATACTGCGCGCTCGGCAGGCAAGGCTTCCACCGCGCCGCCCCGCGGCGTGATGCCTTTGCGACGCAGCAGATACTGCGCGGTGAGCCGTGCGCCTTCTGAATCGTTCGCGAACACCACGCGCTTGTCGGCAAGGTCGGCCAGCGAACCCCCGCCAGGACTCATTGCGGCAGCGCGTGTAAGGACCTGCACCGGCTCGCGGTGCAGCGCCGCGAGAGCGCCCAGCTGCGCCATCCCGTCGTCGTTGCGGGCGTTCTCCTTCATGGTCAGTGGCACATCTCCCTGGACGATTCCCACGCCCGCGTTGGCCGAACTCTTCATGCGGGCGATGTTGTCCACGCTGCCGCGGGTGCGCACGTTCGTCAGCGGCACGCCACCCTGCCTGGCGATGGCAACCACGTCTTCAGCCAAGCGCCAATACACCCCCCACACGGCGCCGGAAACGAATCCCATCGTGTCGGGCGCGGCAACGTCAGACGGAGACTCCGGCGCTTCGCCGGGTTCGGCCTCCATCAAGGCCAGACACTGATCCATCGTCGGCACCAAGGGCCTGAGGGAGTGGGTCAGAACCTGCTGGCCCAGCAAGGCCAAGCTGCCCACGGCCAGGCCAGCGGCGGCCCAACGGGGCCAGACCGCAGGCCCCTTGCTGCCCCACATAACCCATGCGGCGACCAAAAGGCCCAGCGCCAACACGACCAAAGGCCAGGTGATGCCCTCGATGTCCCACGCCACTTCGTGCCTCTCTTTCGCGAACGCCGGTCTCGAAACGCTGGTGCTGACGCCAACAACCGATTCGGAATGTTTTTGAGCTTGACGCATCGTGGCAGCAATGCGCGCGCAACGCCATCTGTGGCAGTCCAGATGGAACTGTAAAGGCCAGGAGCCTGTCGGGCTTGGAGCACCGATACCGAGAGTCGGCCCCAGCGAGGACAGTTATTGCCGGATTTGCAGCCCCATAGCCCAGCTATGGGGCAAAAAGACGGTGAGAAATGGACGGCTGCGGTCGATTCGTCTGGCAGCTGGGATGGCAGCTGGGAGCTGGGAGCTGGGAGCCGGGAGCTGGGAGGCGACGGGTGGTGGCAGCCCGCTCGCAACGTCATCTGCAGCTGAGCAGATGGATTTGCAGGGCCCACGAGCGCAATCTCGGGCCTCGCCAAGCGCACGTACAGCCCCCAGCAGCGAAGACCACGCCATGATGAATCTGATCACCTACCGCGGCCTCACGATCGATGAGGCCGAGAGCCGACGCGACACGGTCGCCAAGATCTTCAGTTGGGGCCTGGTGGCGGGGGTCGGCTTGGTCCTCGCGCCGCTGGCCTTCACCTTGCTGACGGCGCTGGTGGCGCTCGTGATCACAGCCGGCTTGGCCATGGTCACCGTCGCGCTGGCCCCGGTGGCGGCCATGAAGCTGGCCAATTGGCGGATGGCCGAAATCCTGACCGAAGCCCGGCGCAACCCGATTCCGACGCTGGAGAACGAACTGCTGAGTCGCAAGGCTGCGCTGCGCCAGGCCCGCGAGCAGCTGAAGATCAGCCTTGCGCAGGTCGAGGGATTCGTCGGCCAGGCCGACGCCGCCGCGGGGCAGTACCCCGACATGGCAGCACGCTGGCGCGAGCGATCGGCCAAGGCACGCGCCCTGGCCGATGCCAGGAGGCGCTCCTACATCCAGGCCAGCAAGGCTGTCGACGAATTCGAGGGCGTCGTTGATCGCTGCCGCACCGAGTGGAAGCTGGTGATTGCGGAAGCCGCGATGAACAGTTCGCTTGACGCCACCCTGGGCGATCCAATGGCTGCGCTGCGGTCGAGGACGGCCATCGATGCGGTAACCGATCGGATGAATGAAGCTTTCGCGGGGCTCGAGATCGCCTTGCTTGAGGAGAAGTTGCCACCTCCCAGCCCGGTCTCGGTCGCGAAGGAGCGGCTTGCGCCATCGAACCGGCCTGAGCGCCTGCCCGGGCCTTGAATGAAGGACGGACCCATGAAATTCAGATTTCTTGCCGCGCTGCTGCTTGCCGCCGTCATTGGCGTGCTTTACGTGGTGTTCGCCGGGCCATCCGCCAGCAATCCGACGTCGTCATCGAACGGCACCGGAGCCGGCGACCCGTACAGGCAGTACAGGCTGGACCCGAGATGAAGCCCTCGATGCGGTCAATCCGGGACGCAAATCCCACCGAGCCCCAGTTGACGACCAAACCACTTTGAAGGACCAACATGAACCACCCACACTCCACTTCTCTACGCGCCGCTGCAATCACCTTGGCATTGATCTTCAGCGCCTCTGCGTGGTCGCAACAGTTCATCGTCTCGACAGGGGCTGTCGGCAACACGTATGACACGATGGTGCGCCAACTGGCCACGGCCTGCCAGAGCGAAACTGATAGGCCGATCATCGGCAAGCCATCGAGCGGTTCGATGGAAAATGTCGACCGCCTGGTCAACAACGTGGTGCCCGCAGCCATCGTGCAGACCGACGTGCTGACCTATCGGTCGCGCCAGGACGATCTGAGCCATATCAAGGTGCTGTTCGCGCTGCACGCGGAAGAAGTCCACGTCCTGGCACTCAGCGAGACACGCAAGGTGGGCGGCATCGCCGGCTTCGGCGGCACAGCGCTCGTCACGATCGCCGATCTTCGCGATCGCAAGGTGGGGGCCTGGGGCGGCAGCTTCATCACGGCCCAGGTCATTCGGCTGCAATCGGAGATCGGGTTCAACGTCGTCGAGCTACCCGACGAGGCCGCTGGGCTCAAGGCCTTGAACGACAAGTCTGTCGACGCCCTGCTCTCGGTCGGCGGCAGTCCCCAGGCCTGGGTGCAGCGTCTGGATCGAAAGTTTCGGCTGTTGCCCATCGCTGAGGGGGACGCCGGGAAGCTGAAGAGCATTTACCGGCCGGCAAAGTTGAGCTATGGAAACCTGGGACAGACTGGCGTGCCGACCGTGGCCACCGACGCGGTGCTGGTCGCGCGCGACTACAAGACGCCCGGCCTGTCCGCAATGCTGAGCCAGACGCGGTTCTGCTTCGAGCGCCATCTGGTTGAACTGCAGGAAACGCCGGGCAACCATCCGAAGTGGCAGACGGTGAGCCTGGAGACGCAGCCGAAGTGGCCCCGCTACACGGCACCGAGTGCTCCGGTTGCGCCGACGTCCCGCGCGACAGCCAAGGCGAGGACGAAGGCGGAGTAGTTCGACGCCAGAATGCGAATCATGCCGGCCTTTCTTGCGTGCTCGGACCTGCGGACGGTGACCTGAATCCGTGACGCTGAGGCCCCCTCACAACTTGTCGCGCAGGTTTGAACCGAATGTGCCGCGGCTGCCCGCAGGGTGCTCCAATGTCACGCCAATCTCCCGCGATTTCGGCTGTCCGGCGGGCTGGAACTGCGCCGCCGGCACGAGATTGACGCGCTCGTCCACGCCGCAACCAGCGCTTGGCGCTACGAAAATCAGGATCCGTGAGGTGAGCGGTGTTCGCACGGGTGGCCCGCTAGGCGCTGGCCGCGAACAGCTCGCCGTGCAGTGGTGTGAAGGCCTAGCCAGGAGCCTGTCGGGCTTGGGGAGCGTCGGCTGCGAATAGACCGCAGCGGTTCATTTCTCACCGTCTTTTTGCCCCATAGCGGGGCTATGGGGCTGCAAATCCGGCAAGAACTGTCCTCGCTGGGGCCGATTCCCGCATTTTTTTGACGCCCCAAGCCCGACAGGCTCCCAGGCCGACCGGTCGTTGGCCCCCAGCCCCCGGATCAGCCGGCGCCCCGTGCTGATGAGTCGGCCCGCCCGGTAGATCAACTCCTGCATCACCGTGTTCAGCCGCCTGCGCTTGGCCGCGTTGCGAACCGGGGCGTCCGGCCCCAGCAGGCCCGGCTGTCCGATCAGGCGCAGGATGTTCATCGCCACCGCCGCGAGTTGGCACACCAGGTAGTTGGTGTCGAACTTGCCCGAGGGCAGCCGGGTCAAGTCCAGGTCGGTCTTGAACTCGGAGTGAAACTGCTCGTGCGTGCCGTGGTCGGCGTACAGCGCGATGATGTCAGCGCCGCTGAACTGGCCCGCCGGCAGGCTCGTCGTCCAGCCGTCGAGCTCGTACTCGGGCACGATCAATACCTGACCTTGGGCGTTGATCGTGTGCTCGATGAGCCGCAGCACGCGCCGCACCGGCCGCTCCACCGGCGTGAGGGGTTCTGTCGCAATAGCGGCAAGAGGCCAAGCATTGCTGCAAGCCCGACACCGATCACAAAACCAGCGAGTAGAACTGGTTCGCTTCAGACGAGGATCGGTCTTTGATATCGACGATCTGGTCTTTGCGGGCCATGTGCATGACGTCGATGCCGGCGATCAGGATTCGGGCGCAACGAGAGGTCTTGAAGCCGAGCATCGGTCGGGCGATTCGTTTGACGGCGCGGTGGTCTTGCTCGCCGAGGTTGTTCAGGTACTTCGACCGGCGCATCTCGATGGGCAGGCCGCTGTCGGCCTGGAAGCTTGCGATCGCGGCCGTGTTCGCGCCGCTCTTGTCGATGGTGATCTTCCAGCCAAAACCCGGCTCATTGTCCGCGCCGCCGCTGATCGATGAGTTGTGGCGCGAGCGACCGCTCGCGGGCTTTGAATCTTGACAAAGCGAACGGCAGCTGAGGGTCGGCAGCGCCAGTTCGCGAACTCAACGGGCTGTCGTTCGCTCGGCCCGCGACACCCAGCCGCGTCAAGGCCAACCGAAGGTCAAGCTTTGAGCTGTCGACCCGGATGGTGGCAGCCGGGTTATGCCGGCCGATGTCACCACAGCATGCGGACCGGTCGGTCAACCAGGCCGCTGCCACGCGCTGTTATGGGCCGCAGCTCCGGCGGCCCGGATCCGCCGCGTCACAGCACCTTGCGGTACTGCACAAAGCCGCTCTTGTCGGCGATGCGGTCGTACAGCAGCATGGCGCTCTGGTTGCTTTCGTGCGTTAGCCACCACACCCGCGCGGCCTGGGCCGCTTCGGCCGCGGCATAGACATGCTCGATCAGCGCGCGGCCTATGCCCTGGCCACGCAGGTCTTCGGCGCTGAACAGGTCTTGCAGGTAGCAGTAGTCACCCGCCGTCCAGCAGCTGCGGTGGTAGATGTAATGCACCATGCCCACCAGCCGGCCGTCGAGCTCAGCCACCGCACAGTGCATCGGCTCGGCGGCGTCATGGAAGCGGCGCCAGGTTGATGCCGTGACGCTCTCGGCGATGCGGGTCTGGTAGAAGGTCTGGTAGCCCTGCCACAGCGGCAGCCATTGCTCAAAATCATCGGGTCGGGCCAGGCGGATCTGCATGGGTGGCTCCAGGGCAAGTGATGGGCCATGCTAGCCGGGAGGCGGCAGCAACGCTGTGAACTTGCAGCAGAGGGCTGGCCGCCGACACCGTGGCTGGCCGCCTGCCTTGCTGAGAATCGTCGGCCAGGCAGTGCCGCCATCAACGCGCTGGCGCGCCGGCGGCCTCACGCAGCAGCGCCTGCGCGCGCAGCAGCACCGGCTTGTCGACCATCTGGCCGTCCACTGCCACCGCTGCGCCGTCAGCCGCGCCTGCGGCCTGCAACACGCGGCGCGCCCAGGCCAGTTCGTCGCTGCTGGGCGCCATGCCGGCATTCACCGCGGCCAGCTGGCGCGGGTGGATGCACAGCTTGCCGCCGAAGCCAAGCCGGCGCGCACGCTGCACATCAAGCTGCAAGCGCACTGTGTCGTCGATAGCGGTACTGACGCCATCCAGCGGCGCGGCAATGCCGGCCAAGCGCGAAGCCAGTAGCAACTGCAGCCGGAAGGGCAGCAGCTCGTCCTCGGTCGCGTCCTTCATGCCCAGGTCGACCTGCAGGTCGATAGCGCCGAAGGCCAGGCAG
>JBBQAW010000148.1:0-9541 GCA_038316815.1 Burkholderiales bacterium | reverse complement strand
AACTGACTCGCCGCAGGTGTTTGAGCGTAGAGAGCGAAGCGAACGAAGCGAGTTCTGCGGCGGGGCCACGGGAACGAGCATCGCAGGGAAGTCGGCGCGCAGCGCCGACCGCCGAACATAAGCGCCGCAGCCAAGCCAAGCCCGCCTTTGCTTGGGGAACAAGCAAGCAAGCTAGTGAAAAGCATCGAACGGACAGACGAACGAACGAACGAACGTCCGCAACGGGCCGTTCAGCGACCTTCTGCATCCAAGTCCACACGCCAGCTTTTGACCGGTTCGCGCGCCTTCGGGTTCGCCTGCGCCTGCCGCGCGATCCGCAGTTACTCAAGGGCCGCACGCTTGGGGCATCATAGCTACCGAGACGACAGACCCTCCACCCCCACAAGAACAGCCCATGAACCCATCCGGCATCGAACTGACATCGGGCGACCTGCGCCTGGCCCTGCGCCCCGACCTTGGCGGTGCCATCGCCGGGCTGTGGCTGGGCGGCTTGCCCGTAATGCGCAGTACCGAGCCGGCTGAACTGGCGGGCGCGCGCACGGCGGCCAGCTACCCGCTGGTGCCGTATTCCAACCGGCTGGGCTACCGGCGCTTTCGCTGGCTGGGGCACGACTACACCACGCAGGCGAACTTCGACGACAACCCGCATTCGGTGCATGGCGTGGCCTGGCAGCGGCCCTGGCAGGTGCTGAAGCAGGACAGCCAGCAAGTGGAACTGGGCTATGAGCATGCGCCAGACGCGCACTGGCCTTTCCCGTTCGACGTGCGCCAGCGCTTCGTTCTTTCGCCGACGGCGTTGGAAGTGCATCTCTCGTTCTCCAACCTGGCCACGCACACGCAGCCCGTGGGGCTGGGCTGGCACCCGTATTTTCCGAAGCGCCCGCACAGCCGGCTGCACATCGAACTGACCGACCGCTGGGAGAGTGACGCCAGCGGCCTGCCCACACGCCGCGTGCCGCAGCCCGGCATCGATGGCGATGTGTCGCACCTGGCCTTCGACAACTGTTTCGAAGGCTGGAAAGGCCCGGCGCGCATTCGCGACGACAAGCTGTCGCTGCGCTTGACCTCGTCGCTGCCCTATCTGGTGGTCTACACCCCGGCCACCAGCCCGTATTACTGCGTCGAGCCGGTCAGCCACGTCAGCAATGCCATCCACATGACCGATCCCGGTGCCCACGGCCTGCGCACGCTGGCCGCCGGGTCAACTTTGGATGCCTGGATGAAGCTGGAAGTGGCTGCGGCGTGAGCGCTTGCGCACGGCCGTTCCGAAGCAAGCGCTGCGTCCCGCGTGGCGGGACCGCGCGCAGCGCGAGGGTGCCCCATTGAGCGCTTGCGCACGGCCGTTCCGAAGCAAGCGCTGCGTCCCGCGTGGCGGGACCGCGCGCAGCGCGAGGGTGCCCCAGTGAGCGTTTTCGAGGCCCTGCCTGCGCCGGCCTGCCAACTGGGCGAATCGCCCTTTTGGCATCCCGACGAAGGCGCGCTCTACTGGTGCGACATTCCCGGCCAGGCGCTGCACCGCTGGGTGCAGGCTGGCGGCCAGCACACGCAGTGGAGCTTCGACTGCGAACCCGCCAGTTGCGCCCCGCTGGTGGGTGGCGGCCTCTTGCTGGCCATGCGCGACGGGCTGTGGCGCTTCGACACCACCACGGGCCAGCGCCACCATCTGGCTGATGCCCCTTACGACACCGCGTTGCTGCGCTTCAACGACGGCAAGGCCGACCCGCAGGGCCGCTTCTGGGTCGGTTCGATGTACGAACCGCGCACCGAGCGGGCTGCGGCGCTTTACCGCTGGGCCGGCGGCCGGCTGGACCGCATGGCCGGCGACATCACGCTCAGCAACGGTCTGGCCTGGTCGCCCGACGGGCGCACGATGCTGTGGACCGACACCACCGCCCACCGCATCCACGCCTTCGACTTCGACCCCGCCAGCGGCAACCTGTCCAGGCAGCGCCCGTTTGTCGATTTCGCGCCGCGCCTGCCCGACCAGCCTCTGGCTGACTACGCTGGCCGCCCCGACGGCGCAGCCGTCGACAGCGCCGGCACCTACTGGGTGGCGATGTACGAAGGCCAGCGCCTGGTGCGCCTGGCGCCAGACGGTACGCGCCTGGCCGATCTGCCCCTGCCGGTGCGCTGCGCCACGATGCCTTGCTTTGGTGGCCATGATCTGCGCACGCTGTTCATCACCACCGCGCGCGCCAACCGCCCAGCCGATGAATTGGCCGCACAACCGCTGGCCGGCCATGTGCTGACCCTGCGCGTGGACGACCCCGGGCTGCCGGTGAACTTCGCGCGCGGCTGAACGTGCGGGGTAGCCGGGTTTGACGAGCACGCCTTTGCTGCGCAGCGATTTGTTGGCGCGCCTGCGGGCGCCAGCCGACTGGGACCTGGCCATCGTCGGCGGCGGCGCCGTCGGCCTGGGCGTGGCGCTGGACGCCGTGGCGCGGGGCTTCAGCGTCGTGCTCCTGGAATCGCACGACTTTGCATCGGGCACCTCGTCACGCGCCACCAAGCTGGCGCATGGCGGCGTGCGTTACCTGGCGCAGGGCAACATCCCGCTGGTGCGCGAAGCCCTGCACGAACGCGCCGCCATGCTGGCCAACGCCCCGCACCTGACCCATCGGCTGCCCTTCGTGATGCCGGGCTACCACTGGTGGGAACGCGGCTTTTACGGCGTCGGCTTGAAGGCCTATGACGCGCTGGCCGGCAGCCAGGGCCTGGGCCCGACCGAATGGTTGAGCAGCCGCCGCACGCTGGACCTGCTGCCCGGCGTGCAGCCGAAGAACCTGCACGGCGGCGTGCGCTACTGGGACGCCCACTTCGACGACGCGCGCCTGGCCCTGGCGCTGGCGCGCACGGCCGCTGCACGCGGCGCACTGATGCTGAACCACTGCGCAGTCACAGGCCTGCTGCACGAAAACGGCCAGGTACGCGGGCTGCGTTGGCGCTGCACCGAGACCGATGACGCCGGCAAGGCCAGCGAAGAGGGCGAGTTGCGCGCGCGCTGCGTCGTCAACGCCACTGGCGTGTGGGTGGACGCCGTCCGCGCCATGGACCCGTCGGAAGCGAGCCAAGGGCAAGGCCAAGGCCAAGGCACCGGCACCGGCAACGGCAACGGCACCGGCAACGTCACCGGCAACAACCGCATGGTGGCACCCAGCCAGGGCGTGCACTTGGTCGTCGACCGCGCCTTCATGCCCGGCAGCCATGCCTTGCTGGTGCCCAAGACCGAAGACGGCCGCGTGCTTTTTGCCGTGCCCTGGCTGGGCAAGACCATCCTGGGCACAACCGACACACCGCGCAACGACCTGGCGCGTGAACCCGAACCCTTCGCTGAAGAAGTGCGCTTCATCCTGCGCGAATCGGCGCGTTACCTGGCCCGCGCGCCGGGCCGGGCTGACGTACGTTCGGTCTGGGTCGGGCTGCGGCCCCTGGTCAAGCCCGTGGCCACAGCGGGTGCGGCGCAGAACACGCAGGCGCTGTCGCGCGAACACACCGTGCACCTGGCCGCCAGCGGCCTGCTGACCGTGACGGGCGGCAAGTGGACCACCTACCGTTCAATGGCCGAAGACGTGCTGGACCGCGCCATGGCGCGCGGCCTGCTACCGCGCCGCGCGGGGGGCGTGACGACGCGCCTGCGCTTGCTGGGTGCGGCGCCGGGGCGGCCCTTGTCCGATCCACCAGGTGAACACCTTTACGGCAGCGAAGCCGCCGCCCTGCAAGGCTTGCCAGGCGCGGCCCACTGGCTTTGGCACGACGCTGAAAGCGGTCGCGGCGCCTTCAGCGAAGCGATGGTGCGCTTTGCCGTGCGCTTCGAGATGGCGCGCACGGTGGAAGACGTGCTGGCGCGGCGCTGCAGGCTACTGTTTCTGGATGCGGCCGAGGCGGCGCGCCAAGCCGAAGCGGTGGCGGGCATCATGGCCGATGAACTGGGCCGGCCGGTCGACACCGCCGACTTCAAAGCGCTGGCGGCGCAATATCAGCGCCTGCCAGCCTGAACTTTGAAAGTCCGCCCGATCAGGCGCCTGACGAGTACTTGATCGAGCAGCCGTAGGGCTGGGTCGATGCCGTCGTCACCGGCTTGCCGCTCAGCAGTTCGCCCAGCGCTTGTTTGACGTAATTGGTGGCTGCAGGAATGTCAGCCGCGTTGGCGCTGCGGTTGCTGTCTATCGCCCCGGCATAAACCAGGGTGCCGCTGGGGTTGACGATGTACATGTGCGGCGTGGTGCGGGCGCCATAGGCCTTGCCCACCTTGCCGTCGTCGTCCATCAGCGTGGCTGTGGCGGCGGCGTTCTGCGACTTCATCCAGCCCGCCAGATCGGCTGGCTTCTTGTAGTCGCTGGCGTCGGCTGCCGTGCTGCTGATGGCCAGCCAGACCACGCCCTTGGCCGTCGCTTCTTTCTGCGTGGCCGGCAGGTTGCCCGACTTGTTGTAGTGCTTCTGCACGAACGGGCAACCGGGGTTGAGCCATTCCAGCACCACGTGCTTGCCCTTGAAGTCGGCCAGCGACACCGTCTTGCCGCTGGTGTCGACGGCGGTGAAGTTGGGCGCGGGCTGCCCCACGCTGGCGGCGAACACGGCGCTGGCGGGCAGCGACAGGCCCAGGGCCAGGGCAGAGGCGATTGCAAAACGCTTCATGGGGAACTTCCTTGTTGAACAGGGGTGGACAGGTGGGAACACGGGGTGATGGTTCAGGGGCTGGCTCAGGTGGGCGCCGCGGCCAGGGCCCGGCGCACTTCGTCGACAGTGAGAATTTCGCTCAGAAGCTGTGGCCCTGTGGAACCCGGGACATAGACCAGGTACACCGGCACGCCGTTGCGGCCGAACCGCGCCAGTTCGGCCGTGATGGCCGGGTCGCGTCGGGTCCAGTCGGCGCGCAGCAGCAGCACGCGGCGGGCCTCGAAGTCGGCTGTTACTTCGCTGTTGGCCAGCGTGGTGCGCTTGTTGAATTGGCAGGTCACGCACCAGGCGGCGGTGAAGTCCACGAACACCGGCCGGCCTTCGGCACGGGCCTGGGCCACGCGTTCGGTACTCCAGGGCTGCCAGTCATTGCTGGCGTTGGTCGCCGAACCGGCAACAGGGTTGGCAGCGGCAATAGCGTCCTGGCGCAGCGTAGGCGCGCCCCAGAACAGCGCCGCTGCCAGCAGCAGCACGGCGGCGGTGCCGAAGCCGCCGCGGGCTTTGGGGCCCAGCGTGGGCGAACCCAGAGCCCAGGCCGCGAAGGCCAATGTCACGAGCAAGGCCAGCAGTGCGGCCACGCCGTCGATGCCGGCCTGCTGGCCCAGCACCCACACCAGCCAGACGACGGTGGCGAACATCGGGAAGGCCATCACCGTCTTGAAGTGCGCCATCCACACGCCCGGCCGCGGCAACGCACGCGCCAGCGCCGGCCAGGCACTGGCCGCCAGGAAGGGCAAGGCCATGCCCAGGCCCAGCGTTGCGAAAACCGCCAGTGCCTGCACCGCCGGCAGCGTGACCGCCAGGCCGAGTGATGCGCCCATGAATGGCGCGGTGCAAGGCGAGGCTACGGCCACAGCCAGCACGCCCGTCAGCGCCGAATCGACCAGCGGATGGCGTGCCCGCGCCGAAGCCAGGCTGCTGGGCAGCACAGAAGCGAACTCGAATACGCCGGCCAGGTTCAGGCCGATCAGCGTGAACAGCGCAGCCAACGCCGCCACCACCATGGGTGACTGCAATTGGAACCCCCAGCCCAGCTGTTCGCCACCGGCACGCAGCGCCAGCAGCAGGCCGGCCAGGGCCACGAAAGACACCACCACGCCGGCGGTGTAGGCCAGGCCACCGGCCAGCAGCTGCCGGCGGTCGTGCGCGTGGGCCGCGAAGCCCAGCACCTTCAGCGACAGCACCGGGAAGACGCAGGGCATCAGGTTCAGCAAGGCCCCGCCTACCAGGGCGAACAGCAGTGCCAGGCCCAGGCTGACAGGGGCCGAGGCCGGCGTTGAATGGCTGACCGTGCCATCACCCAGGGCTGGCAGCGCAGACTGCGTGCCTGGTGCGCTGACGGCAGGCCAGGGTGTCGTCACCTGCACCAGCACTTGCCCGCCAGGGGTGGCGCCTTCGGCCACCAGAACGGCAGGGATGGCCTGCGGGCCTTCGCTGCGCTGCGGGTCCAGCGGGATAATGGCTGTCCATTGGCCGCCTTGCCACTGCCCCGGCACTTTGGCGGCGTTGTTGATGACGCCGCCGGTTTCTGGAAAAAAGGCCAGCGGCTTGCCTTGCCAATTGGCCGGCAGGCCCGCTACCTTGACGACCAACGTTCCATCCCGCACTTCGGCCGTGGCCTGCGCCTGGGCCATTGCAACCGGTACGGCGCGCCGGGTGGCTTCGAACAAAGCCCCCTGCGCTGCTGTGGCCTGGCGTGCGGGCAGTTTCAGAACGAAGTCGCCGCCTTCGGGGATGCATACGTCTTTGCACACCAGCCAGTCGGCACGCAGCTTCACGTCCAGCGTCTCGGCATTGAAGTCGGCAGGAACGGTGACGGCCACGGGCAGCAGCAGCGTGTCTTCATACCCATAGTTCATCAAGGGGCCGATGGGCAGCCGCTTGGGCGTGGGCCAGGTGATGTCGGCGGCCTGCACACCGGCGGGCAGGGTCCACTGCAGCGTGGTGGGCAGGCCCGAATCGCCGGGGTTCTTCCAGTAGGTGTGCCAGTGCGGCTGGTGTTCGATCTTCAGCCCCAGCCACAGCGGCTTGCCGGCGGCTATGCCTTCAGGCGCGTGGGCAACGATTTCGGCCCGCACCTGGGGTGTGGTGACAACGGCCGAAAGTGCTTCGTTGACAGGGGTCTGCGCCTGCGCCTGCGCTGCGCCGAGCGAGGCCGCGAAGCTCAGCCCTAGCCAGAGTAGAGGCAAAAGGCGTTGGGAAAATGCGTCGGGCATGGAAGGGTCTGAGTTGGCGCTGGGCGGCGGGGCCACTGGCATTTAAGAAAGTCTGGTGCTGTTCTGCAAGGGTGTGCAAGTGTCGGTCCAGCCAGGGCGAAGCTTACGTGCAAGCCGCCCGAAACGATGCGGCCAAGATCTCGCACAGTGCGTTTGAGGCCTGCGCAGCACGCCGATTTCCGGCCCAATTGTTTCTGGCAGTTCCAGCGAGTGCGGGTTTCTTCGTATAATTCCGAGGCTTTGCTGGGCTCGTTAGGGTTTCTACATGGCGAACCGACCGGCGCAGGACCGAAGACTGTATAGAACACCGCAAGGGACAGGGGTCAAGGCCCAGAAGTTCCCGGAAGTGCCAACCGTGGCAGGCCAGCGCCGGCGCAAAGTGGAATTCGCAAGAAGCGTGGACAGCGAAAACTGGGAAGCCGACGGGAGAGCAGAACCGTATCCCAAGGCCCTGACGCATGAACAGGTGAAGGCCTTGCGGGCCCTGCATCCGCCAATTTCACCCTGGCGGGTGGTGGGGGTTCAGGCGGTGGTGGGCTTGGCGGCGGCGCTGATCCTGGCGCTGTTCACGGGCCAACAGATTTGGGTGTGGTCGTTTCTGTACGGGGCGGCCGCGGTGGTTGTGCCGGGTGCCTTGATGGCCCGGGGCATCACCAGCCCGCTTGCGCGCAAGTCGGCTGGCGCTGGAGTCGTCAGCTTTTTCGTGTGGGAAGCGGTGAAGGTGGGGGTCGCGGTGGCCATGCTCTTGTTGGCACCCGTGGTTGTGCAGCCCTTGAACTGGCTGGCTTTGCTGGCGGGGCTGGTGTTGTGCCTGAAGTGTTACTGGGTTGCGCTGCTGTGGCGTGGCTCGAATAAGAACTGATCGACGGGAACTGAGCAAATGGCAGCCGAAGGAAACGGGCCCACCGCGAGTGAATACATCGTTCACCACTTGCAGCACCTGCAGAAGAATTTCTCTTTCGAGAGCGTCAAGCAAAAGGGCATCGTCGATTTCGGCGTTTTCAACCTGGATTCGATCGTCGTTTCCTCGCTGCTGGGCATCCTGGCCCTGCTGCTCTTGTGGACCGGCGCGCGGCGCGCCACGGCTGGGGTTCCGGGGCGCTGGCAGGCTGCCGTCGAGATGCTCGTCGAGCTGGTCGACAACCAGGCCAAAAGCGTGATCCACAACGAACAGAGCCGTCGTTTCGTCGGCCCGCTGGCGCTGATCGTGTTCGTCTGGATCTTCTTGATGAATTTCATGGACATGGTGCCGGTAGACTTGCTGCCGCAGATCTGGACCGTGGCCGGCCCCGCCATGGGCTTCAAGGATTACTTGCGGGTCGTGGCCACGGCCGACCTGTCCACCACCTTGAGCATCAGCACGATGGTGCTGCTCTTGTGCATTTACTACAGCGTGAAGATCAAGGGCCTGGGCGGCTGGGGTCATGAACTGATCACTGCGCCCTTTGGCAGCCATCCGGTGTTGTGGCCTTTCAATTTCCTGATGCAGATGATCGAGTTCGTTGCCAAGACGGTCTCGCATGGCATGCGGCTGTTTGGCAACATGTTCGCTGGCGAGCTGGTCTTCATGCTCATCGCCCTGATGGGCGGCGCCTGGGCCTTAAGCGCCACCGGCATCGGCCTGGCTTTCGGGCACGTCATCGCCGGCATCATCTGGACCTTGTTCCACATCCTGGTCATCGTGCTGCAGGCCTTCATCTTCATGATGTTGACCTTGATCTACATCGGGCAGGCGCACGACAAGCATTGATGGCCGTAGTGCCTCATTTCCAGTTTTCTCAACCCTCACTTTTCACTCACCCTTAGGAAAATCAAAATGGAAAACGTTCTCGGCTTCGTCGCTTTGGCTTGCGGCATCATCGTGGGCCTGGGCGCTATCGGCGCTTCGCTCGGCATCGCCATCATGGGCGGCAAGTTCCTTGAAGCTTCAGCGCGCCAGCCTGAGCTGATGAACGAACTGCAAACCAAGATGTTCGTTCTGGCCGGTCTGATCGACGCCGCATTCCTGATCGGCGTGGCCATCGCGCTGCTGTTCGCCTTCGCCAACCCATTCGTTCTGGCTTGACCACAGACGTTCATCCCCCTCATCAGGAAGTCCCTCTGTGAACATCAATGCCAGTCTGTTCATCCAGTGGATTCCGTTTTTGTTCCTGGCCTGGTTCACGGCGCGCTTCATCTGGCCGCCGATCACCAAAGCCCTGGACGAACGGGCCCACAAGATCGCCGATGGCTTGGCCGCCGCCGATCGTGCCAAGCTGGAGCTGAGTAACGCCAATCAGCGCGTCGAGCAGCAGCTTGCGGCTACGCGTGAAGAAAGCACCAAGCGCATCGCCGATGCCGAGCGTATGGCTGCCGGCCTGATCGAAGAGGCCAAGCGTCGCGCCGTCGAAGAGGCCGCCAAGATCATCGCAGCCGCCAAGGCCGATGCCGAGCAGCAAGTCGTGGCCGCGCGTGAAGCATTGCGTGACCAGGTGGCCTTGCTGGCCGTGAAGGGCGCAGAACAGATCTTGCACCGCGAAGTCGATACGCAGGTGCACGCCGAGCTGTTGTCGCGCCTGAAGACCGAGCTCTGAGCCATGGCCGAACTCGCCACTATCGCCCGGCCCTACGCCGAAGCCCTGCTCGCTGCAGGTGCTGACGCTGCCACC
>JBBQAW010000147.1:0-9669 GCA_038316815.1 Burkholderiales bacterium | reverse complement strand
AAGAGCAAGGCCAGCGTGAACGGCGAATAGCCCAAGCGGTAGAAGTGCAGCAGCACCAGCATGCGCAGCGCACCGTCGCTGAGCGTGAAGCCCCAGTAGGCCGCCGTGACGATGGCGTAGTTGCGTGTGCCGGCGTTCATGGTGAAGGTGACCAGCTCAAAGGCCCTGCTGTTCCATGTGGCAAGCCAGGTCGACCATGCGACAGGCGTAGGCCATCTCGTTGTCGTACCAAGCGTAGACCTTCAGCATCGTGCCGTCGGTCACCAGCGTCGACAGCGCATCGACAATCGCGCTGCGTGTGTCACCGGCGTAATCGGCGCTGACGAGCGGGCGTTCTTCATAGCCCAGGATGCCAGCCAATGGACCTTTGGCGGCGGCGGCAAAGAGCTGGTTCACTTCCTTGGCCGTCGTTTCGCGCTTCAGCTCGAAGACGCAGTCGGTGAGCGAGGCGTTCAGCACCGGTGCGCGCACGGCGTGGCCGTTGAGCTTGCCCTTCAGCTCGGGGTAGATCAGCGCGATAGCGGTGGCGCTGCCAGTCGTCGTTGGGGCCAGGCTGAGCATCGCACTGCGCGCCCGCCGCAGGTCCTTGTGCGGCGCATCGACCATCAGGTTGGTGTTGGTCGGGTCATGGATGGTGGTGATCTGGCCGTGGCGTATGCCGAGTGCTTCATGCACGACCTTGACGACCGGTGCCAGGCAGTTCGTGGTGCAAGAAGCGGCGGTGACGATGCGGTGAATGCCCGGGTCGTAAAGCTCGTGGTTGATGCCGACGACGATGTTCAGGATCGAGTTGGGGTCATGAGCGACCTTGACCGGTGCAGCCACGATCACGCGCCTGGCACCACGGTCCAGGTGACCCTGCAGGGTCTCGGGGGTCAGAAACTTGCCGGTGCATTCGAGCACCAGGTCCACGCCGAAGTCGCCCCAAGGAATCTCGACTGCGGTGGCATACGACGAAAAGGAAAGCGCCTTGTCCGCGATGCAGATGTTCCCGTCGCCGGTTACCGCGAGGTCGGACTTCCAGCGGCCCTGCACGCTGTCGAATTCCAGCAGGTGGGCGGTGGCCGCAGCGCCGCCCTTGAGTTCGTTCAAGTGGACCACTTCGAGACGATTACCCGCGCGAGGATCGTCGTTCGGGCGATCCGCCGCGCCGAAGGCCGCCCGGAGGGCCAAACGGCCAATGCGGCCCATACCGTTGATGCCAACTCTCATGATGCTTTCAAGTCCTCTCCGTGGCTGTGCTGATGATCAGATATTTCTAGGAATGTCGAAGTTTATTCGAAGCCAGTGACAGTTCCGTGAAACCTACTTCCCGGTTGGCAACGCTGGCATCAACGCGCAAGCCCCGTGGCGTCTTTGGAGTGGGCGTGACTTACAACGCGCCCTGAGACGGCGTTCCGGCGCTTCCCGTTCAACTTCAAGTGGTCGGAATATCGGTTTTGGGATCACCCAATTGAATTTTTGGCTGACCGCTGAGGTTCGGCAGCCGGCGCATCGGGTCCGAATCAACCTGCCAAGTAGCGGACACCGGTTACGGTGATCTCTCGAGATCGGTGACGTGTTGGCGGAAGCATGACCATTCTCCAATCGACCTCGCGATCTGGTCGATTTACGACAATGCAAATCGTCAATATGGACCTCCGAACGTCCGAACCGACCACCATGACCAGCACCGCTGTCACGATTCCACGTGCCGTGCGCGAGCGCCTGGGCCTGCAGGCCGGCGACAAGATTGCGTGGTCACTGCTGAGCAACGGCACTGTCGTCGTGCGGCCGAATCGCGGCGCTTGGTCGACCTCGTCGGCATGCTGACGCGGTCAGGCCAACCGGGCGTCACCGTCGACGAGATGCGTCTGCCGGATTGAGTGCGGCCATCGACACCGAGGTGCTGGTGCGTGTGATCGTTCGGGCCCCGACGGCTGCGACTCAGTGCGCAGCGGCCAAATGTGTGGTCGCCGAGGCCTCTGCGAGCGGCGAGCCGCTCCTCATCACGCTACGCGCGCTGCTGGAAACCAAAGGGGTGCTTCGCAGCCGCTACAAGTTCGACCGGGCGTCGATGACGGCAGCCGTCATCGCCATGCTCGAGACGCCAGGCATCGAGTTCGAACACGCGCCGACGGTCGAAGAGGCCCTGTACCTCTTTGAGCAGGTCCCACCGGCCGACTTCGAGGATTGCTTGCTCGTTGCGCGTGCAACGCGCCTCGGCCGCGACCGCTTCCTGATTTTCGACGCCGGCGCGGCCAAGCTGCCGCGTGCGGAGTGGGTGCAAAGATTTCGCAAGGGGCCCCACCGCGGCGGCCATGGCGCAGGCGCCATGCCGATCTGTTCCCGAAGACCGGTTCCCGGCGGTGAATTCACTCACAGCACCGGGCGGTTTGCGTCGTTGGCCGCCGGTGAGCAGTCGCGGGCGATGGTCAGCTGTTCGCCCTCTTGCCGACATGCAGCAAAGCGCTTCGGATTCGGCCTCCCTCACCGACTCTGCTTGGTCGCCCCTCGACCGCCGGCGCGCTCAAAGATCACGTCCACATACCGTTCGACGTTGAAACGGAAAGTCCCTCGGAAGTTGATGTGCGAGAAGTGAACCGACTCGACCCGACCCGACACGATTCGCCGAAGCCAAAGACCGCATCTGAATTCACTGGCCTCAGAAGCGCGACCCGGGCTGGGCCAGGAAGGCAGTCTCCTCGGTCGTCGAGGCGCGACCCAGGATCTTGTTGCGGTGCGGGTAACGGCCGAAACGATCGACGATCGCCTTGTGGCGCAGTTCGAAAGCATGGCTGTCCTGCGAGCTGTGGGCGAGAAACAGCGGCTCGGCCTGCGCGTGGACCAGTCGGGATTCACTGTGCATGTAGGGCATCAACAGGAAAGGGCGTTCGTCATCGTCCAGCGCAGCCAACATGTTGCGCGAGACCGCCTCTTGCGCCAGCACCAGGGCCATCGCGTCTTGCGCAAATGCAAGCGGCGTGTCGCGGTAAATGTTGCGCGAGAACTGGTCGAGCACGATGACCTCGGCCAGCCGACCGCGTGCGTCGCCGCGCCAGCCGAACAGCTCGCCGCGCGCCGCCTGCGCCAGCGTCACGCCGAAGCGGCTGCTGACCATCGCGTCGAAAGCGGGATCGACGGCCCACCATGCCTTGGGTTCGATCTCGTCGAACCAGAAGCCGAGAACCGCTTCGGGCTGGCCGGACTGCGTCTGCGTCTGCATCGTTGTCAAGTCTCCTCGTTCTGGCCTTATAGCGCGGTTCGCGCGGTTCGCGCGGATGGCGCGTTTGGCGCTTTTCGCGCGGTTCCCGCGATCCACGCGTGTTGATCGACCGCACTGAACCATCGCCGAGCTCGGCGGGTGGGGTGCCTTGCAGGCCCAGGCCCTGCTGAGTATCCGATCGACGACCTTTGCAACTGCCAGGTGCGGCTCGATGCTCAGCACGGCGACTTTGCCCCCAGCGCAGGATTGCGGTGGTCTCGGGGTCCGGTGCCAGTGCCTGCTGTCGTTCGTACTCGTCGACGCTGACAAAGATTTTGGCCTGTTGCGGCGGGACGTGGCGAAGGCACCGCCGCGCACGCGGAACGACAAAAGCTCGATGCGAATCGTGGCAATTCGGCGACGTAATTCATCCCACAGCCCGATCGGGTGGACTGGGCCAACGATGTAGCAAAGCGGCTGGGCCACTCTGTCGACATCCCGGCCGGCAGCTTGACCAAGCCCGAAAACAAGGTTCCGCTGCGCGAGGTCGAATGACATTGGTGTCGTCGTTTCGGGCACAGACAGCGACTTCTGCGCGCAGATTCCGAACACAAGGCCTTTGTAAGACGAGTCAACTTCAAGCCAGATTCCTGCGCGAGTCTTGCCGAAACCGTTGGCACCAACGAACAGGAGATTCCTGCCGCTCGTAATCGTCTGATTGGCTGCGCCGCGGCGCAGAAGCGTGACGGATCGAATTACGGCAATAGCTGAAATCGAATGTGCTGTGCTCGGGTTGATCGCCTGGGGCCGGCCTGAGAGCGTTGAGGCCACAGAACTGCTGGCGCGGATCGACCCGGCCACAGGCGGGCACCTGCACGATGAAAGGCGCCCAAGTCGCAAGCCGCGGCTACCAGCCCACCGTTGGTTGTCGGCTCATGGCTGGGCGGCACGCTTTGCCGCGGCTTGTCTCCGTCCAGTAACAGGGCGACCGTAACGTCAATGTCGGTGCGGGCAGGCGATGGGGCTCGTCCGCGCCTTCAACGTCCCAGCACTCAACAAATTCAGGAGTAATCACCATGCATCAACCTTCGTTCGTTCTGAGCGCCGCGGCGCTGGTCTGTTCCGCCCTGCTCATACCCGTTGCCCCAGCCCAGGCTGCCGGCACGCTTTTCGGCGCCGCGCCGCTGGTCATTGGGCACCGCGGTGCATCGGGCTACCGGCCAGAACATACCCTGGCGGCCTACGACCTGGCGATCTCGATGGGCGCCAACTTCATCGAGCCCGATCTGGTGATGACGAAAGACGGCGAACTGATCGCCCGCCATGAACCGATGCTGGCGCGTGTCAACCTGAACGCCAACGGCACGATCAGGTTCGTCAACGGCGTGCCCGAACTCAATCGCACCGACACCAGCACCAACGTCTGGCAGCTGCCGCAGTACGCCGACCGACTGAAGGTCAAGACGCTGGATGGCGTACAGGTCGCAGGCTGGTGGGCCGAGGACTTCACGGCCGCAGAGTTGCGTACCGACGTGCGCGCCCAAGAGCGGCTGCGCGACCTGCGCACCGGCAACAATGCCTACAACGACCAGTTCGCCATTCCGACCTTGCAGGAAGTGATCGATCTGGCCAAGACGCGCAGCATCGAGCTCGGGCGTCCGATTGGCATTTACCCGGAAACCAAGCACCCCACCTTCACGGCGGCCCACACCCAGGCCAACGGTCTGATGCGCATGGAAGACCGGCTGCTGCAGATCCTGCACGCCAACTACGGCAACAGCGCCAATGCCCCGGTGTACATCCAGTCGTTCGAGGTTTCGAACCTGCAGTATGTCGGTGGGCTGACCAACATCCGCGTTGTGCAATTGCTCAGCAGCGGCGGCCGACCCTTCGACTTCACGCTCAGCGGCGACCCGCGCACCTACGCCGACCTGGCCACCGACGCCGGGTTGGCCTTCATCGAAGCTTATGCCCAAGGCATAGGCGCCAATACCAACCTGATGATTCCGCTGGCCGCCGGCGGTGTGCTGGGCACGCCGACCACCCTGGTCGCGCGCGCCCATGCCAAGGGACTGGAGGTGCACGGTTGGACCTTCCGGGCTGAGAACGCCTTCCTGCCCAACGAATTTGACAGCAGTTCAGACCCTGCCGCCCTTGGCAACATGGCCGGGCAGATCCAGGCCTTCGTGGCGCTGGGCATGGACGGTTTCTTTACTGACCATCCCGACCTGGGCGTGGCCGCGATCGTCCCGGAACCCGAAAGCTGGGCGTTGATGCTGGCCGGCGTGGCCGGTCTGGCCGTATGGGCGCGCCGCAGGAACACAGCCCTCTAAGCTTTCTGCGCTATGAAAGACCGGGTGGACATTCTTCTATACCCGGTCTGCTGTTTCACATTCGCGATGCAGTTATTCACGACACGTTGGCCGTGTACTGACTGACTTTGGGCAAGCTGCCTGGTTGCTGCGGCCCCGTGCGCACCAACGCGACGAGGGGCTAGACGCTGCGCGATCAGGCGCGCTGGCGACGGCGGGCGGCGGCGCCCACCACACCCAGGCCAGCCAGCAGCAGGGCTACCGTGCCAGGCTCGGGGATCGACGCCACGGCCGCGACGCCGGTGTCGGGGAAGTCGGTGAACACGCCGTCCACACCCAAGTTCATGTAGTACGCCTTCTCGGCCTTCGGGTTGGGGAAGCCATAGCCGCTGGCGTCATTGCGGAACGCAAAGGCGTGCACCAGCAGACCAGCCGCATGAGCGGCTTCGATGACACCGGTGGTGCCGTCGACACGGCGGTCCTTGATGGTGATGACGCCGTCGCCGTCGCGGTCGATGCCATCGACCACGGTCTTGACCGGGTACGGCTTCCCGGGCCGATGCCGTCGGCATAGCTCTTGATGGCGCTCAGGCCTGGTGCCGTCATCATTTGAGCGAAGGTTAACGTACCGCCGGTCGCGACGATGTCGTAAGGGGCGCCATCAGGGGCGGTGGGGTCCAGCGAACCGTCGGCGTTGACATCGTTGGCGTCCACCAACTGCACCAGGCGGATGTCGGTCAGCGTATTTATGGTTTGCAGGTTGCTGACCTCGAACGACTGGATGAAGACCGGTCGCTACCGCTGTTGCCATAGGCACCGTGCAAGCTGCTGATCAGCTTGTTCTCGAACACGCGCGCGCCGAAAATGCCGTCGTGAAAAGTGCCGTGTTTCACGTCCGGGTAAATGCCCACCTGGCCGCCGGTGGCCGCACTCTGCGCCTTGGCCAGGCTGATGATCTCGTCGAACGTCGGGATCTGGTGAAGACCGTTGAATTCCTGCGGCCGGTTGGGGCTGGGTTGAATGGCGCGCAGGGTCTTGATCTCGGCCAGAGTGAAGTCGCTGGCGAAGTAGTCCGTGGTGGCAACTCCGTCAACCCTCTTGGTGCTCTTGCGCTCGGGGCCGAAGACGCTCGCCACGTTGATGTTGCCGCCCAGCATGGGTTCATGGCGGGCGATGAGAATGCCGTCGCGCGTCATCACCAGATCAGGCTCGATGAAGTCCGCGCCCAACTGAATAGCCAAGAGGTACGACTCCAAGGTGTGCTCGGGCCTGTAGCCCGACGCGCCGCGGTGGCCAATGACCAGCGGGGCGGCGCCGGTCAGCCTGTTGTATCCCTGCGCCGAAGCAGGGCTGGCAGACAGCGTCGCCGCGACGGCGACAAGCCCCAACACGAAAGTGAATGGAATGCGCTTCATGAATCAACGCCTGCAGTGTGGTTGTGCCTGCAGTGTCTGGGCGCATCGTTGCGATGGTGTACCAGTGCGTGGCAGCGTTCGGATTCGGTAGCGGCGAACTACCTGGCGCCAGCACCACGCCCGGTCCGCAACCCAGTGCGACCGCAGTGCGCTGGCATGCACGATGCCCAGAAGCTACGTTGACTCCGTGGGAACGGCCAGCCTCGACAGCTTGGGAATCGCTGCACAACGGAACGGGCACTGGCGCGACGAACGGCGACGAACGGCGACGCTCAATTCAACGGCGTTTGAAATGCCGGTGACAGGAACTGGAACTTCGGCGACTCACCTGTGGCCGACTTGGTAATGTTCTCTAGACGGTCGTGAATTCGTTCACTGATGAGCGCTACAACTCAAACATGATGGTCGAAATGTCTTAGGGTTTACACCAATTTTTCCGAAGATACACGCATCTCGTCTGACACCGGCAAGAAGCCGGCAAACACCATGAAGAACCGCCTTTCTGTCCTGCTCGTCATCACACAACAGCACTGGCTGCTGGAACCAGCCGCAGCGCTAAATGCAGCGCGCATGACCACAGTGATCAGCGCTCCCGTATCGCCGGCGATGCGGGAGCCGAATTGGCGCTATCTTGCGGTTGAAGCGGGCCTCCTGGCGGCGACGGCAGCCTACTTTGTTGTCGGCCTGCTCCGCGTGGTCTTGGCTTGATGACGCGGAAGGGCTGACGCTTGCCGTTTTAGCTAAACAGATCGGAGGTTGGACGGCTGTACACCTGAATCGCGCAGGGGTTCAACGGCGTGCCACCAGGCCCGGGCTGCATTGACATGATGTTGATTGCCCTCTGGGTCCGGCGTCCTCCGGGAGTTTCCAGCCTAGCCCGAAGCGTAGCGGCCGCGCACCCGCCGGATGCGGTGCCGACCCCGGCTCCGACCGCCATTGGAAGGACCTCAATGCCGTGAGGCTGGCTTCGAGCGGGAACGCATATTGCCTTTGGCTGCCGGTGGACCCTGAGCAGATTTCGATTCCGGTCGCCATATGGGCATACTGCGGGCCGCCGCCGGGTCCGGCGGAATTGTGGACTCAGTGGAATTTCGATCCTTGGCTGCTGCTCGCGTTCTGCGGCGCCATTTGGCTCTGGCAAGCGCGAATGCCCATCGCAAAGCCCGCTGCGCGCCGCAATTTTGCAGCAGCTCTTACGCTGCTTGCAGTCGCCTTCGTGTCGCCCTTGTGCGCAGCCACGACAGCACTGTTTTCGGCGCGCGTACTGCACCATGTACTGATTGTCGCGGTGGTGGCCCCATTGTTGGCGCTGGCGCTGCCGGCGCAGCGTGCGCCAGCCAATCCGACCGGCCTGCCCCTTTTGGCAGCCACGGCGGCGCTCTATCTCTGGCATGCCCCGCCGCTGTATGCGTGGGCGCTTGCAGACACGGGTGTCTATTGGTTCATGCAGCTGAGCCTGCTGGCCAGTGCCACGGTGTTCTGGCGGGCCGTGCTGGCGCCCCGGACGGCACCGGCTCTGGCCTTGCTCGCCATCGTGGCAAGCGCCGGGTTGATGGGCATGCTCGGCGCGCTGCTGACCTTCGCACCCGAGCCGCTGTATGTTGCCCACCGCATCGCGCCTTTGGCATTCGGCCTGTCGGCACTGGAGGACCAGCGCCTGGGTGGGCTGATCATGTGGGTGCCGGCCTTGTTGCCCTATGCCGCGATGGCGGCGGTGACGGTCCGGCGCTGGTCGGCCGCGCCGCCACGGGCACGCGCATGAGCGCGCCTTGCCGCCCCGGCAAAGCCACCGGCATGCGAAGCAACCACGTTCCGCGGTGACTACTTTGGCCACGCCCTCGTGATCGTCGCGCTGAAGGCATTGCATCTGGCGACGCTCATCTTCTGGTGCGCCGCCCTGCTGGCGCTGCCGCTGACCATGAAAGTGCACGACCCCGTTCGCGACCCGGACCAGCGCCATCGCTCGCAGAAGCTCACACATGGCACCTACACCCGGCTGGCGACGCCCGCTGCGGTCTTCGCCATCGGTTCGGGCACAGCCTTGATGTTCGCGGCTGGCGTGTTCGAACCCTGGATGTTCGCAAAGCTGGTTGCAGTGGCGTTGCTGGTGGCACTGCACGTCCGTATCGGCCTGGAACTGGAGCGTATGCAGGAAGCCGACGGGAAGGCGCCAGCGCCTCGCGCGGTGCGGTTGATGCTGGGTGTGGCCTTCACGATGGCCTGCGTGCTGGCCCTGGTGCTGGCCAAGCCTGCGCCACCGCCGAACTGGTCGCCGGACTGGCTGTCGAAGCCGCGCGGTCAGCCGATGCCGGTGGCCGAACCTCCAAAGCGATGATGGAAGACCAGTTTGCCCCCATGCCAGCCGGTGAATCCGGCCAGACAGGCGCCCAGCAGCGAGAGCAGCACGCCGTAGGGCAGCACGGCTTCGACATAGCCGGTCATCCTCAGGCCCCAGTTCGCGCCCAGAATGGCCAAGAGCACCATCGCGATGACGAAGTGCGTCCAGCTCGGTATGCGATTGCGGATGCCAGAAACCATCAGCAGTTCGACAGTGCCGGCTGCCCCTGCGGCCAGGCCCATGAGGAAGGCCATGCCGATGCTCCACAGCGCGGCCCGTGCCCAGAACTCGTCGCCAGTCCACCAGTAAAAGCCATCCGCACCCAAGGTGCTCATGGTCATCGCGATCGGGAAGCTGACCATCATCGCGTGGATCGGGTGCCCGAAAATGGCCACCTTCGACTCGCTGCTGCTGGCACCG
>JBBQAW010000146.1:0-9699 GCA_038316815.1 Burkholderiales bacterium | reverse complement strand
GCTTTCGACGGGGCACCGCGTGAAATCCGCCAACAGCGGCCAGCGCGCGCCCGCGGGCCGTGCGGCTTGCAACAGAATCTGGCGTTCTGCATTTCAGGTCACGCCCCATGCCCACCCACCACCGCGCCCTGCCGCTGCCGCCGCCCAACATCCTGGCCCGGGCCATCGCTCTCGCCCTGACTGCCAGCCTGGCCTTCGGCCTGCCGGCTGCCCTGGCCGCCGAAGCCACCACAGCTGCCAGCACAGCAGCGGCTGACCCCAGCACCACCTGGGACCTGAGCCCCCTGTTCAAGGACGACGCCGCCTGGGAAGCCGAACGCCAGGCCCTGCTGGCCGAACTGCCCCAGCTGCGCGCGCTCGAGAAGGGCTTTGGCGCCAGCGCGGCCGGCTTGCGGCGTGCGCTGGACCAGTTGTCCGCCGTCAGCCTACGCATGCGCAAGCTCGGCGTGTACGCCAGCACCCAGGCCAGCACCGACAACCGCGCCGCCCGCAATCAAGAACGTGCTGGCCAGTCGCGGTCGCTGTGGGGCCAGCATGGCGCCTCGGTGGCCTGGGTCAACGGTGCCATCGCCAAGCTCGGGGCGGCGAAGATCGACCGCTACGTGCGCACCGATGCGGGCCTGGCACGCCACGCTGTGCGCCTGCAGGAAACCTTGCGCCTGGCCCAGCACCGGCTGCACCCGGAAGCCGAAAAGGCACTGGCCGCACTCTCGCCGGTGCTCGGCGCCCAAAGCAACACCCGGACCCTGCTGACCACGGTCGACATGGAATGGCCCATGCTCACCATCGACGGCAAGCCGCAGCGGCTGGACAGCACGGCCTACGTGAAATTGCGCGCCCACCCCGACCGCGCCGTGCGCAAGCAGGTCTTCGACAGCTTCTTCCGCAGCTATGGCCGCTTCGAGAACACCCTGGGCAGCACGCTGGCCCAGCGTGTCGAGGCCGGCGTGGTGAACGCCAGATTGCGCGGCTATCCGTCGGCCGTGGCCGCCAGCCTGGCGGACGACGCCATCCCTGAAAGCGTCTACCGCACCCTGGTGGCCGAAGCCAATGCCGGCCTGCCCACCCTGCACCGCTACCTGAAGCTGCGGCAGAAGATGCTGGCCTTGCCCGACCTGGGCTACCACGACATCTACCCCGACCTGGTGCAGAGCAGCAAGCGTTTCAGCCCCGAAGAATCGGCCCGCCTGACCCTCGCCAGCGTGGCCCCGCTGGGCGCGCCCTACCAGGCGCAACTGGCCAAGGCCCTGGGTGAGCGCACCATGCACGTCTACCCGGCCCCGGGCAAGAGCCAGGGCGCTTACCAGAGCGGTGTCTACGGCATGACGCCGCTGATCTTCCTGAACCACCAGGACACCTTCGACAGCGCCAGCACCTACACCCACGAATGGGGCCACGGCATGCACACCCTGCTGGCCAATGGCAAGCAGCCGTTCGAGACCGCCGGCTACCCGCTGTTCCTGGCCGAAATTGCCGCCTTCACGCATGAACTGCTGCTGCAGGACCACGTGCTGAAGAACGCAGCGAACAAGGAAGAGCGCCTGTTCTACCTGGGCGAAGCGGTGGAACGCCTGCGTGGCACCTTCTTCCGCCAGACCATGTTTGCGGAATTCGAACTGCAGGTGCACGACGCCCTGGAACGCGGCGAAGCCGTCACCGGCAAGCGCATGACGCAGATGTACTGCGGCCTGCTGCGCAAATACCACGGCGACACCGGAGATACCCAAAGCGTGATGAAGATCGACCCCACGGTGTGCACCGAATGGGCCTTCATTCCGCACTTCTATCGCCCGTTCTATGTCTACCAGTACGCCACCTCGATGGCCGCGGCCAGCTACTTCATCCAAGGCCTGCGCAGCGGTGACGCAGGTGCGCGCGAGACCTATCTGAACGTGCTGCGCTCGGGCGGTTCACGCCACCCGGTGCCGCTGCTGAAGGCGGCCGGGCTGGACATGGATTCGCCCCAGCCCTACCGCGCCCTGCTCAAGCAGATGAACACACTAATGGACGAGATGGAAAAGCTCGTCGCTGAAGGCGCGGGGCGCGCACCGGCGGCGGCTGCTGCTGCGGCTGCCCTGGCCGAACCGGCTAAACCGACCACACCGACCGCACCGACCGCACCGACCGCATCAACTATTGGCGGCTAGCCCAGCAGGTCGCCCAAATCGCCCAAATCGCCCAGCTCACCCAGCGCGCCGTCCGCCTCAGTGGACAGGCTACCCCACACCGCCTGGCCGGCCACCACGCCCAGGGTCACCACGGCGGCGTCGCGCAGAAAACTGCGCGTGGGCGGGGCTGCGGCGGCCATTCCGGTTCTTGCGGCAGTTGCAGATAGCGCGGCTGGCGTGGCTGGTGCGGCATCAGCCAACGCGGCCTCACGCTGGCGCAGTTGCAGCAATGCGGTCTCCAGCACCAGCAGCCGGTGCAGCAGCAGGTAGGGCGTGTCGCTGCGGGCGGCCTGCAGTCGCGTCAGCGCGCGATCCACTTCAATGTCGCGAACAGGTTCGGGCGCGCGCAGCAGTTCACCCAGCACGCGTGCCACGATATCTTTGCCTGGGTCTTCCATGGTCTGCCCTTTTTGCTTGCCAACTGGCGCGACCTTAACGCGTATGGGTGGAAGTCACAGTGCAACAACCTTGCCCGGATTCATGATGTTCTTCGGGTCCAGTGCGCGCTTGATGTCGCGCATCACCGCCACGGCGCCGGCACCGGCTTCGTCCACCAGGTAGCCCATCTTGTGCAGGCCAATACCGTGTTCGCCGGTGCAGGTGCCTTGCAGCCGGATCGCGCGCTGCACCATTTGCTCGCTCAAACGTTCAGCGGTCGCCATCTCGGCAGGGTCGTTCGGGTCGAGCAGATAGCTGAGGTGGAAATTGCCGTCGCCCACATGGCCGACGATCCAGTACGGCAGGCCCGCGGCTTCGGCTTCGGTCACCGATTCGTTGATGCTCTCAGCCAGGGCCGAAATGGGCACACAGGTGTCGGTGCTGAGGCTGCGGCAGCCAGGGCGCGTCTGGATGGCCGCGAAATAGGCCTGGTGGCGCGCCGTCCACAGCTTGGTGCGGGCCTCGGGCGTCGTCGCCCAGTCGAACTGTTCGCCACCAAATTCACGCGCCAGGGCCTGCACCGTTTCGGCCTGTTCCTGCACGCCCGCCGGGGTGCCGTGAAATTCCATCAGCAGCATCGGCGCTTCGCGCAGGCTCAGCTTCGAATGCGCGTTGACGGCGCGGATGGCGTGCGCGTCCAGCAGTTCGCAGCGCGCGATGGGCACGCCCATCTGGATGATCTGGATCGTCGTGCGCACCGCGGCGTCGATGCTGGGGAAATGGCAGACCGCGGCGCTGACGGCTTCGGGCAGCGGGTACAGCTTCAGCGTGATCTCGGTCATCACGCCCAGGGTGCCTTCGCTGCCCACGAACAAGCGCGTCAGGTCGTAGCCCGCGGCCGACTTCTTGGCCCGTGTGCCGGTCTTGATGACTTCGCCACGGGCCGTCACCACCTTCAGGCCCAGCACGTTTTCGCGCATGGTGCCGTAACGCACGGCGTTCGTGCCGCTGGCGCGCGTGGCGGCCATGCCGCCCAGGCTGGCGTTGGCGCCCGGGTCGATGGGAAAGAACAGCCCCGTGTCACGGATCTCGCGGTTCAGCTGTTCGCGCGTGACACCGGCCTGCACGGTGGCTGTCAGGTCGTCGGGGTTCACAGTCACCAGCTGGTTCATGCGCGCCAGGTCGATGCTGACGCCGCCCTGCACCGCCAGCAAGTGGCCTTCGAGCGAACTGCCCACGCCGAAGGGAATGACGGGCACGGCGTACTGGTCTGCCAAGGCGACGACGGCGACCACGTCTTCGGTGCTTTCGCAAAAGACCACCGCGTCAGGCGGCGTCAGCGGGTAGGTGCTCTCGTCGCGGCCATGCTGTTCACGCACGGCGGTGGCGGTGCTGCAGCGCTCTGCAAACCGCTCACGCAATGCGGTCAGCATCGCTGCCGGAATGGCACGCCGTTCGACTGGCGGCAGCAGGTGGCTGGGCAGGGGGGCGTTCATCGGCGGTCTCCGGCGGCAAGGGTAAGGGGCTGATGCTAGTGTGGCGCGTTCGAAGTCCTCGCACCTCAGCACCTCGGTCGAAATTCCTTAGGTTTCGGATGTTCCAGGCCACCAAGCAAGACCCGCTTTGGTGCTGGTAGAAGCCAGTCGGTGCAGAAGGCGGGCCAGCAGCACGCGGCCTGTTGCAGTCTTAAATCGATCAGGAAGTCGGCATGTCAATGCCTGGTATCAAAGTAAAGCTGACATTGGCCGACATTCACTCGCCGCGACGAAATCTTGGAAGCCGCTGCTCTACGAATTTCGATGCCGCTGGGCATAACTTGCCGTCCGAGCAGTTGCTGGTGGATGGTTCGAACTGGCGCAGCCGACCTAGAAGAGATGGCCATTCGGCCGACCTGGCTGGCGCACAGGCTTCGCATGGCTGCGCCAAGGCACTGGGCGAAATCTGCCTTTGAAGCGAGCGAAACCCTATTCGCCTGAACGAAGCTACTTCAGTGCGCGAAGAAAGGCCAGAAAAGCACACTCGCTCGTGGTCAGCCCGGCCTTGCGTTTGGCCTGTGCTGCCTTCGACGCCGCTGGCATGGTCTTGGTCTTGATCAGCAGCGCCAACACTTCAGGATGCACATAAGACTTGCGGCACACCGCCACGGTGTTGCCAAGCAGCTTTGCCACTTCTGCCATCAGCTGGTTGGCCACAGTAGCCGTGATCGCTTGCTGCGCCGCTTCGCCCAAATGCATGAATAACGCCAGTGCCGTGGCGCTTGCGTGCCAGGTGCGAAAGTCCTTTGCCGTGAATTCGCCACCGGCAGCCACGCGCACGTAGTCGTTGACATCAGCAGACCCGACACTGTGCGGTTGCCTGGCGTCGTCAAGGTACTGGAACAGCTCTTGCCCAGACAGCGCCTGGCAGCGGTGGACGATGCGCGCTACCCGCTTGTCTTTGAGCGCAACCTCATGCTCCACCCCGCTTTTGCCCCGAAACTTCAGGCGCAGCCTGTCGCCCGTCAGCGCTGCATGCCGCTTCTTCAACGTGGTCAGGCCATACGACTTGTTGGTGCGAGCGTATTCGTCGTTGCCCACCCGAACCATCGTGGTGTCGAGCAGACGCACAAGCGCCGCCGTCACGGCGGTCCGGTTGACAGGGGCACCTACAGGCTGGGCCAGATCACGCGTGACCGCGGCGCGAATGCGTGGCAGGGCAGCGCCGAATGCGGCCATGCGGTCGAACTTGGTTTCGTCGCGAGCAGCGCGCCAGTCGGGGTGGTACAGATACTGTTTTCGTCCCCGCGCATCTCGTCCAGTGGCTTGCAAATGCCCTTGGGGCGACGGGCAAATCCAGACGTCGCGGTAGGCCGGGGGAATGGCCAGCTTGGCCAGGCGTTCACGTTCAGCCAGGCCCGATACGGCTTGCCCGTTGTCGTTGCGGTACGAGAAGCCCTTGCCGCGCGCGCGGCGGCGAATACCTGGGGTGTCGTCACTGCTGTGGCGCAGTCCGGTCGGCATGGCGGGCGTCGCGGGTGCGTTGGTCGACATTGCAAAAGCGGTGCCTGAAGCAAACTGGATCAGCTGGGCGCCGTTCGCGCCATGGTTCTACGGCACCTCTGGCACCTTGCTATTCGAGCCAGGGCCACCCACGGACGTACTATTGATTCTGTGTGTGCGTGCACCGCAGATCAAGCAGTTCCGCTCGTTACCCATTCGCAGACCGAGAAGAAGGACGCTACATGACTACCGCCAAGCCCGGCCTGTACGCCAACATCCGCGCGAAAAAGGAGCGCATTGCCCACGGCAGCAAAGAGCACATGCGCAAGCCCTCAGAGCCGGGCGCACCCAGCACCGAGGACTTTGAGAAGTCCGAGAAGACCGCCAAGTCCAGGAAAACCAAGAAAACCAAGAAATAGTGTTCACGATCGGCTGCGAATACACACGGGGTGAGATTCATGCACAACTCGGCGGCAGCGTCGTGTCGTGCTTGCCCACCCGCAACGGCGCCATCGTGGCGGCTTGTCTAAGCAAAGCCTTCAGTCCTCGGGCGCCAGAAGTCGTACTTTGTGGCCGAGGTACACGCACAAGTCCTGTCAGTGAACAGTTCGCGCGCCAGCAAATCGCGATTCCTGTGTTCTTGAAGAGCGCATCAAGTCGGTGGCAGTACCAAGGCCGATTCGCGGTCGTTCAATCCTTTAGCTCAGGCCCCGAGTTCGAAAGCTACATCGTTGGCTCCGGTCGTTCAGTCGCAAGCGTTTCCCATGTTGTCGTGCTGAGGCGGTCGGAGTAGTTCGCTACAACGCCTGTCAGTGCCCGCTGGCCGGCAGCCACCCGCAGGACATCTGGCAAGACCGCTACCGTTGCACCGTCGACCTCGAGCACCACCTGCTCGTCAACGCCACACCCGTCATCAGGTTCCTCCTGCATCTGTCGCAAGAAGAGCAGCGCAAGCGCTTCATCCGGCGCATCGACGACCCGCAGAAGAACTGGAAGCTCAAAGCCGCAGACATCCGGGAGCGCAAGTTCTGGTGCCAGTCCATGGCCGCCCATCAAGCGTGCCTGGATGCGCCGAGCAAGAATGATTCGCCCTCGTACGTGGTGCCCCCAAACGACAGCAACAACACGCGCTTGATCATGTCGCAGATCGTGCGCGACACCTTCGGCCTTCGAGTTGCTGAACCTGCAACACCCGATTGACAGCCCCAGCGCGCACAAGGGAACTGAAGGCGCTACGCGACAAGCCGACGCGGTGGCGGCGGCCACGTCGCTGGGCATCGGGAAATCTGCGCCGCTGCGCACCGTGCGGTGTGTCGAAGACAGCCCTGCCAAATTGAGATTCTTCACGCAGCCGATTGGGTACGCCAACACACGGACGAAAGCACGCGAAAGCCGCAAGGTCAGCAGCTTGCCGAACCGCGCTTGCCCTGTCGCAGGCAAATCGGCGTTACCAAGCCAGGATGCTCCATGACCGCACCCGCCAAGCAACGCCTCCTTCACGGCACCGTGGGCCCAGTTGATCGCGGATCGACCCTTTCAAAGCCGAAGCAAGCGGTTGGCTTGATTGTTTGGCTTGCCATCAGTTTTGTGGCCTCTGGCATTGGTGCCCTGGCATCGATACGCGCCGCTCCTTTCTATGGGCAGCTGGTTCAGCCCAGTTGGGCACCTCCGTCCTCAGTCTTCGGACCGGTCTGGACTGTCCTGTACGCGTTGATGGGCATCGCCGCCTGGTTGGTCTGGCGCGCCGACAGCTTGCGCCTCACCCGACCAGCACTGTCCTTGTTTCTGCTACAGCTGGCGGTGAACGCCCTGTGGACATGGCTCTTCTTTGCGTGGAGCCAGGGCGCTCTGGCATTCGCCAACATCGTGCTGCTTTGGGTGCTTGTCGTTGCAACAGCGGTATCTTTCTGGCGCATAAGCCCCCCGGCAGGCGCACTCCTCATTCCGTATCTGCTGTGGGTCAGCTTTGCCGCTGCACTCAACTTTTCTATCTGGCAACTCAATCCGCAAGTTCTGGGGTGAGGCGTCGCGCAAGGTCAGCTGAATGGCGCACCGATGGAACGGCTCGAATACAACCGTTACGGTGCCCCGGAACTGGTGCATCTTGCAGCCTTCACGCTGCCGGGACCTCAGGTCAATGAGGTGCTTGTGTGCGTGGCGGCGGCCGCCATCAACCCGCTGGACTGGAAGATTTGCAACGGCGATACGAAGCTGTCTACCGGATCAACTCTTCCTGAAGCGACGGGTACGGATTTCACGGGAACGGTGGAGGCGGTGGGCTCGAAGATTTCGGATCCATGGCCGGGTGATACCGCGGTGGGAACGGTTTCCATGAAGGGTTCCGGTGCGTTTGCGCCGAGCCGAGGCGGCCGGACTGCCCGTTGCGGGCGTGACCGCATGGTTCGCGCTGGTCAGGCATGCTGGCCTCGGGTGGGACCGCGATCGGTCGCCCAGGCGCAATCGATGGGGCTCAGCCTTGCACTGGACTACACCATGCCACTGCCGGCGACGCTCGACGGAAGCCTTGATGTCGTGTTCGATGCCAATGGAAGTCTGTCAATCCAGACAGGGGATCGGCTGATCAAGCGGGGTGGCAAACGCTTCGACCTCGCCCCGACAAAGTGGAAGTTTTTGAAGGCACTTCTATCGCGCTCCAGAGAGGCCGACCTTGTAAAGGTAGATGCCAACAGCTTGCACGCCGTGGTCGACATCGCGTTGGCTGGCAAGTTTGCGATTCCTGTCGTTCAAACCGTCTTCCTGGCGCCGGCCCCAGCGCTGTTGGCGTCGTCGGACCAAGAGCAAACGCTTCAAAGGAAAAGCCGCTATTGCCTTTCCTGATGGTCCATGAGGCGCGTCGCCCCTGACACCAAGCCCGAATTGCGCCGCTCTGAATTCGAACGTGACAGCTCACGACTTGTCGCCACAGCCAGCCATTGACTCCACATTGAACCGCTTGGCCGCTATGTGGGCTGCCATACGGACTTATTGCAACGCGGCACCCACCATCGCGCCTTGCTGGTGCATGCCGCCGGCATCGGGCCCCGCTTGACATCCTGCTGAGCAGCCCGTCCAAACCAGGACACCCATATGCACAACATCATCGACACCGCCGTTGCCGCCGGCAATTTCAAGACTTTGGCCGCTGCCTTGACGGCTGCCGGCTTGGTGGAGACGCTGAAGGGCACTGGCCCCTTCACCGTGTTTGCGCCCACCGACGAGGCCTTCGCCAAGCTGCCTGCCGGCACCGTGGACGCGCTGCTCAAGGACGTGCCCAAGCTCAAGGGCATCCTCACCTACCACGTGGTCAGCGGCAAGGTCATGGCCGCCGATGTGATCAAGATGGACGGCAAGTCGGTCAAGACGGTCAACGGCGCCGAGTTGAAGATCGGCACGCAAGGCGGTGTGAAGCTCAACGGCAATGTGCACGTCACCAAGACCGACATCGACTGCAGCAATGGCGTGATCCACGTGGTCGATGCGGTGCTGATGCCGCCGGCCTGACCCCAACAATTTCATCAACCGCTCCGGCGCCGTCAAGCACTGGGGCGCCATAGCCTTCTGTCGAAAGAACCTCATGAAGAAACACTTCCTCGCTGCTGCCGCCCTCGCGCTGGCCGCACTGTCGGCACAAGCTGCAGACATCGTCGATACCGCCGTCGCTGCGGGTAATTTCAAGACCCTGGCGACGGCACTCAAGGCGGCCGGATTGGTCGACACGCTCAAAGGCAAGGGGCCGTTCACCGTCTTTGCGCCAACGGACGAGGCCTTTGCCAAGATCCCGAAAGCGGACCTGGATGCGTTGCTGGCCAACAAGGCCAAGTTGAAGTCGGTGCTGACGTACCACGTGGTGTCGGGCAAGGTCATGTCCACTGACATCAAGCCTGGAAAGGTGAAGACTGTGGAGGGCGCGCAGCTGACGCTTGCCACCAAGGGCGGCGTGATGGTCAACAACGCCAAGGTGGTGGCAGCAGACGTGGCCGCAGACAACGGTGTCATCCACGCGATCGATACGGTCCTGATGCCCAAATGACAAGGGCTGAGCCGACTTGATATCGCCGCCGATGGCCTGAGCATGACCGACGGACCACGCAAATGCTGGCACTGGACCCCTTGCTGCCGATGGCCTTTCTGGCTGTCGGCGCCTGGCTGGCGAGCCTGGCCAAGAACGACGTCAG
>JBBQAW010000145.1:0-9712 GCA_038316815.1 Burkholderiales bacterium | reverse complement strand
GCCATCGTCTTCTTCGGCACGCTGGGCATCCGCAAGGTGCGCCACATCTATGTCGCGAACTGGTTCTTCGGCGCCTTCATCATTGCCGTGGCGGTGCTGCACATCGTCAACAGCGCGGCCATTCCGGTGTCGATGTGGAAGAGTTATTCCGCCTATGCCGGCGTGCAGGACGCGATGATCCAGTGGTGGTATGGCCACAACGCGGTGGGCTTCTTCCTGACTGCCGGCTTCCTGGGCCTGATGTACTACTACATCCCCAAGCAGGCCGAACGCCCGGTCTACAGCTACCGGCTGTCGATCGTTCACTTCTGGGCCCTGATCTTCACCTACATGTGGGCCGGCCCGCACCACCTGCACTACACCGCGTTGCCCGACTGGGCGCAAAGCGTGGGCATGGTCTTCAGCCTGGTGCTTTTAGCGCCCAGCTGGGGCGGCATGATCAACGGCATCATGACGCTCAGTGGCGCCTGGCACAAGCTGCGTGACGACCCCATCCTAAAGTTCCTGATCGTGAGCCTGTCGTTCTACGGCATGTCCACTTTCGAGGGCCCGATGATGTCGATCAAGACCGTCAATGCGCTGTCGCACTACACCGACTGGACCATCGGCCACGTGCACAGCGGCGCGCTGGGCTGGGTGGGTTTCATCTCGATGGGCGCGCTCTACCACCTGATTCCGCGCCTGTACGGCAAGACCAAGATGCACAGCGTGCCGGCGATTGAAATGCATTTCTGGATCGCCACCATCGGCATCGTGCTCTACATCGCCGCGATGTGGATTGCCGGTGTCATGCAGGGCCTGATGTGGCGTGCGGTCAATCCTGATGGCACCTTGGTTTACACCTTCGTCGAAAGCGTCAAGGCCACCTTCCCGTATTACGTCGTGCGCTTGACCGGCGGGCTGTTGTATCTGTCGGGCATGCTCATCATGGCCTGGAATGTGGTGATGACGGTCAAGGGTGCCCAACCCCAGGCCGCGCCCATCCCGCGTGTGGCTGCGGCCCACGCCTGAACGCTTGAGACAAGGAACAAGCACCATGGCTGAAACCCCCACCCAAGACCACCGCCCCAAGGGTCACGAGAAGATCGAGACCAACAACTTCC
Source organism: Burkholderiales bacterium (assembly GCA_038316815.1). Lineage (GTDB taxonomy): Bacteria > Pseudomonadota > Gammaproteobacteria > Burkholderiales > Burkholderiaceae_C > Rubrivivax. The sequence continues at coordinate 8,609 of JBBQAW010000145.1, read as the reverse complement.
TGCTCATCGTCCTGATCATCGTGGCCATCGCCATTGGCGGCCTGGTCGAGATCGTGCCGCTGTTCTTCCAGCGTTCCACCACGCAGCCGGTCGAAGGGCTCAAGCCGTACACCGCGCTGCAGCTGGCCGGGCGCGATGTCTACATCCGCGAGGGTTGCTACAACTGCCATTCGCAGATGGTGCGCCCCTTCCGCTCCGAGGCCTTGCGTTACGGGCCGCTGTCGCAGGCGGGAGAGTTCGTCTACGACCACCCCTTCCAGTGGGGCAGCAAGCGCACCGGCCCCGACCTGCACCGTGTGGGCGGGCGCTACAGCGACGAATGGCACCGCATCCACCTGATCAACCCGCGCGACCTGGTGCCCGAATCCAACATGCCCGCCTACCCCTGGCTGGACAAAGACCTGGTGGACCACAAGCGCATGGGTGCGCACATGACCGGCCTGCGCCGGGTGGGCGTGCCCTACACCGATGAAGAGATTGCCGGGGCTGGCGCTGCAACTCAGGGCAAGACCGAGATGCAGGCGCTGATTGCCTACCTGCAGGTGCTGGGCACGGCCCGCAAATAGGGCAAAGGGAAAGAGAACTGCCATGAACTTCGACGTCAATACCCTGCGTGTGGCGGTCACCGTGTGCGGTCTGATTTTGTTCTTGCTGCTGGTGCTGCACAGCTACAGCCGCAAGCGCAAGACCGAACACGACGCTGCCGCGATGCTGCCCTTCCTGGACGAGACCCGGGAGAACACCCGTGAGTGACTTCATGCATAGCGGCTGGGCGATCTTCATCGCCGTCGTCACCGTCTTGAGCCTGGTGGCCTGCCTGGCGTTGCTGATCATCGCCAGCCGCAGGCGGGTGATGTCCGAGGACAACACGACTGGTCACGTCTGGGACGTCGACCTGGTCGAAATGAACAACCCGCTGCCGCGCTGGTGGATGTGGCTGTTCGTGATGACGATTGTTTTTGCCGCCATCTACCTGGCCTTCTACCCTGGGCTGGGTTCGTACCCCGGCCTTTTGAAGTGGACGAGCGTCGGCCAGTACGAAGCCGAGCAGGCCAAGGCGCGCGAGACGATGAGCGCGGTCTACGCCAAGTACACGCCCCTGCCTGCCGAGGCCCTGGCACAAGACGCGCAGGCCATGGGCATTGGCGAACGCCTGTTCCTGAACAACTGCGCGCAGTGCCACGGCAGCAACGGCCGCGGCAGCAAGGGCTTCCCGAACCTGACCGACAACGACTGGCTTTACGGCGGCACGCACGACATCATCAAGACCACGCTCATCAATGGCCGCAGCGGCAACATGCCGCCAATGGCTGCAGCCGTCGGCAGCGCAGACGACGTGCGCAACGTCTCGAATTACGTGCTCAGCTTGTCGGGCGCCGCTCACAACGCTGCGGCGGCCGAACTGGGCAAAACAAAGTTCGCCGTCTGCGCCGCCTGTCACGGCGCTGAAGGCAAGGGCAACCAGGCCCTGGGCGCGCCCAACCTGACCGACAAGATATGGCTGCATGGTTCAGGTGAAGAGGCCATCGTGCAGATCATCGCGAACGGCAAGGTCAACGTCATGCCGGCGCAGTCCTCGCGCTTGACGCCAGAGCAGATTCACGTGCTGGGCGCCTATGTCTGGAGCCTGTCTCAAGGCACGCGCGTCGCCACCGGCAAGTGAAACCCCTGATGCGCGCACCCGAAGCTGCCGCCACGACCGAGTCGGTCGTCCACTTCTACCGCAGTGACGAGAAGATCTATGCGCGCGCGGTGAAGGGCTGGTTTGCGGGTTGGCGTTGGACCCTGGTCTGGTTCACACAGTTGTTGTTTTACGGCCTGGCGTGGCTGCCCTGGAACGGGCGTCAGGCCGTTCTGTTCGACCTGGAGGTGCGCCGGTTCTACATCTTCGACTTGGTGCTGTACCCGCAAGATTTCATCTACCTGACCGGCCTGCTGATCATCTCGGCGTATTCGCTGTTTCTTTTTACCGCCGTGGCCGGGCGGCTGTGGTGCGGCTACGCATGCCCGCAGACGGTGTACACCGAAATATTCATGTGGGTTGAACGCCATACCGAAGGCGACCGCATGCGCCGGATGAAGCTCGACTCAGGGCCCTGGAATGCCGAGAAGATCTTGCGCAAGGGCGGCAAGCACGCCATCTGGCTGGCCATCGGGCTGTGGACGGGTTTCACCTTCGTGGGCTACTTCACGCCCATCCGCGAACTCTGGGCCGCGGCCTTCACGGCCAGCTTCGGCCCTTGGGAAAGCTTCTGGACCTTGTTCTACGGCTTGGCCACCTATGGCAATGCCGGCTGGATGCGCGAGCAGGTGTGCAAGTACATGTGCCCCTATGCGCGTTTCCAGGGCGCGATGTTCGACAAGGACACGCTCATCATCGGCTACGACGTCAAGCGCGGTGAACCCCGCGGCACCCGCGGCAGGAAAACCGACCTGTCTGAAGCCAAGCTGGGCCACTGCATCGACTGCGGCCTGTGCGTGCAGGTTTGCCCCACCGGCATCGACATCCGCAAAGGTCTGCAATACGAGTGCATCGGCTGCGCCGCCTGCATCGACGTCTGCAACGGCGTGATGGACAAGATGGCGTACCCGCGCGGTCTGATCCGGTACGACACCGAACATGGGCTGGAGCAGGGCCTGGACGCCGGTCAGCTGTTGCGGCGCGTGCTGAGACCGCGGGTGCTGGTTTACACAGCCGTGCTGGTACTGATCGTGGCGAGCCTGGCTGCCAGCCTGGCCTTGCGTTCGCCATTCCGCGTCGACATCGAACGAGACCGCGGTGCGCTGGCCATGCTGGTAGAAGACGGCTGGGTCGAGAACACCTACCGCATGCAGGTGATGAACGCGACCGAACGGCCACAGACCTACCGCATTGGCGTGGCAGGCATCGTTGGCAGCGTTGTCGACCTGAAGGGCGATGTCACGGTCGGCGCTGCCGAGACACGCTGGGTTCCGCTGGCAGTGCGCGTCCCGCCTGAACAGGCTGCCAGCCTGAAGCCGGGTTCGCATGCCATCGAATTCAAGGTTGAACGACTGGCCGAAAGTGCCAGTGGCCAGGCTGCCCGCACGCTGACCGAAAAGTCCACGTTTCTGGTGCCGCGCTGAACCGGCGCGCACTTTTTGAAAGGTAACCCGATGAAGTCCGACCAGGCCCTCGATGACTCCACCTCCGCCCGTGCTTCTGTTCGTGCTTCTGCGCGCGGTTTTGCCACCCCGCCTGTCACCCCGTCTGCCAATCCGTCTGCCACCCCTGCCGCCCCGTGGTGGCGCTTCGGCATGATGTGGCTGGTGGTGGGTGGCCCCTCGGTGGTGGTGGTGGCCAGTTTCGTGACGCTGGCGCTGGCCATCCTGAACCCGGATCCGGTCTACAAACAGGCGGCAACCGGCAGCGCCGCCGAGTTGCCTGCCGTTCAGGGCCGCAACCACGCGGCCACGCCCAAGCCATGAGGCCCGCAGCGGCCGCTGCCGCTGCAAACGGCCTTGCCAGCGGCCGCTGCCGCTGCAAACGGCCTTGTCAGCGGCTGGTGCCGCTGCGCCGGCCTTTTCAGCAGCCGCTGCCGTTGACGAGCGCCTGCAAGCCTTCGGGCTTGAGAACGTGAATCTGGCGTTGCTTCACTTCCAGCAAGCCGTCTTCCTGGAACTTCGAGAAAGCCCGGCTCACCGTTTCGAGCTTCAGGCCCAGGTAGCTGCCAATTTCTTCGCGCGTCATGCGCAGCACCAGCGAACTGGCAGAAAAGCCGCGGGTGCGCAGACGCTGCGTCAAATTCAGCAGGAAGGCGGCCAGGCGTTCTTCGGCACGCATGCTGCCCAGCAGCAGCATCACCCCGTGGTCGCGCACGATTTCGCGGCTCATGATGCGGTGGAAGTGCCGTTGCAGGTCACTGAATTCGCGCGACAGGTCTTCGAGCTGGTGGAACGGAATTGGGCAGACCTGCGAATCTTCCAGAGCGATGGCGTCGCAGGTGTGGCGGTCGGTGCCGATGCCGTCCAACCCCAGCAGTTCGCCCGCCATCTGAAAGCCGGTCACCTGGTCGCGGCCATCTTCAGAAGAAACCGTGGTCTTGAAAAACCCCGCCCTTATCGCGTAAAGCGCGGTGAAGGTGTCGCCGACACGAAACAGCGCTTCGCCCCGCGCCACGCTTCGGCGCGTGGCGATCAGGTTGTCCAAGCGCTCAAGCTGCATTTCTGACATACCCAGTGGCAGGCACAGTTCGCGCAAATTGCAACTGGAACAGGCGACCTTGAAGGGTTCAATGCGTATGCCTGGCAGGGGGGCGTGGGCAGCGTGGGATTCGCTCATCGCGGACACCTTGAAGCAAAGACGGCCGCAGTATGGCCCATGCCCAGACCCTAAGGCGCCAGGGCTTGAGCAAGATCAAGCTGCCTCGTCCCAGGCTTGGCACAGTCGAGGCATGAACACCGTTGCTGCCCAGCCCGCGTGCCATCAACAGGTCCAACTCACGGCCGCGCACTTGCAGCGCCTGGACATGCCCGGCCCGCGCTACACGTCCTACCCCACGGCCGACCGGTTCGTCGAAGCCTTCGGCGACGACGAATACCGCCGCGCGCTGCGCCAGCGCGCGCAGGGTGCGGTCGTTGGCGGTGCGTTGCCGCTGTCGTTGTACGTGCATGTGCCGTTCTGCGAATCGGTGTGCTACTACTGCGCCTGCAACAAGATCATCACCAAGCAGCATGGCCGCGCTCAGGACTACCTGCACTTGCTGGCGCGCGAGGTGGCCTTGCACGTGGCCGAGATCGGCAGCGGCCACGCCGTGACGCAACTGCATCTGGGCGGTGGTTCGCCCACCTTTCTGAGCGACGAAGAACTGCGCTGGCTGATGGACATGCTGCGCCGGTCTTTCCGCCTGGAGGCGGATGCCGAACTGTCGATCGAGGTCGACCCGCGCACGGCGGACCGCGGGCGGTTGCTGCACCTGCGCGAACTGGGCTTCAACCGCATCAGCTTCGGCGTGCAGGACTTCGACCCTGCCGTGCAGGCCGCCGTCCACCGCGAGCAACCGTTCGAGATGGTGAAGTTGCTGGTCGAAGATGCCCGCGCTTTGGGCTTTGCATCGATCAACGCCGACCTCATCTACGGCTTGCCCCGGCAGACACCAGAATCGTTTCGCCGCACCATCGCGCAGATGTCCGAACTGCGACCGCACCGCATTGCGCTCTACGCCTACGCACACCTGCCCGAGCGCTTCAAGCCACAGCGCCGCATCCACGCCGCCGAACTGCCGATGCCAGCCGATCGCGTCGACATGCTGGGCGACGCGCTGAGTGGCTTCACGGCCCAGGGCTATGCCTACATCGGTATGGACCACTTCGCACTGCCGGAAGACGCGCTGGCGGTGGCCAGGCGCCAGGGGCGGCTGCACCGAAACTTCCAGGGCTACAGCACCCAGCCCGAATGCGACCTGATCGGCCTGGGTGTTTCTTCGATCGGCCGCATTGGCGCGACCTACAGCCAAAATGCAAAGACCATGCCCGAATACCAGGACGCGCTGGAACGAGGGCACTTTCCCATCGTGCGCGGGCTGGCACTGACACGCGACGACATCGTGCGCCGCGCCATCATCATGGCGCTGATGTGCCAGGGGCGCGTGGACTTCGAGTCCATCGAACTGGCCCATCTGCTGGACATGCGCACCGCTTTCGCGCCCGAGTTCGAACGCCTGCGCGAGTTGGCTGCGCTGGATTTGGTGAAACTGAGCGACAGCGACATTCAGGTCACCGATCTGGGCTGGTACTTCGTGCGTGCCGTCGCCATGGTGTTTGACCGTCACCTGCAAGCAGACCGCGCGCGCGCGCGTTACTCTCGCATCATCTGAGGCAATCTCACCCGCGATGCTGGACCTGGCCCTGATTGGTAGTACGGCCTTGCTGGGCATAGCCGGCATGGCGCATTGCACGGCCATGTGCGGTGCCGCGTGCACAGCCTTGACCGGCGGGCAGGGCACGGGGGTGGGGGCAGGGCCGGGGGCGGGCAGGGGCGGGCAGGGCACTGCCACGGCTACGGCGCCTGCAGCCTGGGTTTTTCATCTGGCGCGGGTGGGAAGCTATGCCCTGGGCGGTGCGGTGGCGGCGGCCAGTGTGGGTGCGCTGGCAAACCTGGCGCAATGGGCGCCAGCATTGCGGCCGTTCTGGACCTTGCTGCATGTAGCCGCGCTCGGACTGGGCCTGTTTCTGCTGTGGCGAGGCCGGCAGCCGGGCTGGATGTCGGCTGTTGGCCGCCAACAGCGCAGCACGCCGGCCCTGGCTGGCGCTTGGCAACGGGTGCAGTTTCCCGTCAAGGCAGCGGCCGCCGGCGGTCTGTGGGTGGCGTGGCCTTGCGGGCTGCTGCAGTCGGCACTGCTGGTGGCCGCCATGGCCAACAGCCCCTGGGGCGGCGGGCTGGCGATGGCGGCTTTCGCCATCACCTCATCGGGCGGGTTGCTGTTGGCGCCCTGGGCCTGGCGGCGCTGGGGCGCGCGGCCCGGCGCGCAGGCCGGGGCCGTGCGCCTGGCCGGCGCGCTGCTGGTGGGTGCTTCTGCCTTTGCCCTGCTGCACGGGCTGTGGCCCGCTTTTGCGGCTTTCTGCGCCACGCTGTAGGGGCATGGCGGGCCCTGCACAGACCTGCCTCGGCCCGGTGTCTGGAAGCTGTGCGGCGCAAGCTGCACGACAGGAGCCGTGACTTAGAATTGAACGTCACCCCACATCACAAGACGCCCGGGCCGCGGTGGCCTGGACAGCGTGGCAAAACACGCGATCACGGAGCGAGAAAACCATGTACCAGCACATCAAGGTGCCCGAAGGCGGCCAGAAGATCACCGTGAACGCGGACTTCTCGCTCAACGTCCCGGCGCATCCCATCATTCCTTTCATCGAGGGCGACGGTACTGGCATGGACATCACGCCCGTGATGCTGAAGGTGGTAGACGCAGCCGTGGCCAAGGCCTACGGCGGCGAGCGCAAGATTCATTGGATGGAGGTTTACGCCGGCGAGAAAAGCACGCGCATCTACGGCCCCGACGTCTGGCTGCCCGAAGAAACGCTGAAGGTCGTGCGCGAGTACGTCGTCTCCATCAAAGGCCCGTTGACCACGCCCGTAGGCGGCGGCATCCGCAGCCTGAACGTGGCCTTGCGCCAAGAGCTCGACCTGTACGTCTGCCTGCGCCCCATCCAGTACTTCAAGGGCGTGCCCAGCCCGGTGAAGGAACCGGAGAAGACGCATATGGTCATCTTCCGCGAGAACAGTGAAGACATCTACGCCGGCATCGAATTCGAAGCTGAAAGCGACAAGGCCAAGAAGCTCATCAAATTCCTGCAGGAAGAGATGGGCGTGAAGAAGATTCGCTTCCCCGACACGTCGGGCATCGGCATCAAGCCCGTCAGCCGCGAAGGCACCGAGCGCCTGGTTCGCAAGGCCATCCAGTACGCCGTTGACAACGACAAGCCTAGCGTGACCATCGTTCACAAAGGCAACATCATGAAGTACACCGAGGGTGGCTTCCGCGATTGGGCCTACAACCTGGCAATCAAGGAATTCGGCGCTGAACTCATCGACGGCGGCCCTTGGTGCAAGTTCAAGAACCCGAGAACGGGCAAAGACATCGTCATCAAGGACAGCATCGCCGACGCCTTCCTGCAGCAAATTCTGCTGCGCCCGGCCGAGTACAGCGTGATTGCCACGCTGAACCTGAACGGCGATTACGTCAGCGACGCGCTGGCCGCGCAGGTGGGCGGCATCGGCATCGCCCCGGGCGCGAACCTGAGCGACAGCATTGCCATGTTCGAAGCCACACACGGCACGGCGCCCAAGTACGCCGGCAAGGACTACGTCAACCCCGGCTCCGAAATCCTGAGCGCCGAGATGATGCTGCGCCACATGGGCTGGACCGAGGCTGCCGACCTGATCATCAGCAGCATGGAAAAGTCGATCGCCAGCAAGAAGGTCACCTATGACTTCGCGCGCCTGATGGAAGGTGCGACCCAGGTCAGCTGCAGCGGCTTCGGGCAGGTGATGATCGACCATATGTGAGGCCGTCCCGGGACGTCTTCGGACATCCAAGGTGATCCCACCAGAAACCCCAGATCGTTGATTCGACTGGGGTTTTTGTTTTTTAGCGTTTCGGGCTGTTTCTTGATATTGCAACCGGACGGGGCCACATTCGGGGCTACAGGGGGCGGCTCTGGCCCCATCCGGGGCAGCCCTCATGCGACACATCAACGACGTCCTGAAGCCAGCGACGATCGACCACGCGAAGGCGAAGGACAAGCGCTACGACCTGACCGATGGCGGCGGCCTGATGCTGGAGGTCATGCCCTCGGGCTCGAAGACCTGGCGTTCAATCATCACCTGAACGGCAAGCGTGAGAAGGTGACGATCGGCGCGTACCCGGCCTTCACCATCAAGCAGGCCCGTGACCGCCATGAGGAGTTGCGCGCGCTGGTCGAGCGCGCCCAGAGCCGTGCGAAAGCAAAGCGAACGCTATCGGCGGAGCAGAAGGCCGCTGACGCGCACCGCCTGAGCTTCCGCACCTTCGCCCAGCGCGGGGTCGACGAGACGCTGTTCTATCGGTCGGGCGGCTACGTGGCGCAGACCATGCGCTGGCTCGATGCCTACG
>JBBQAW010000144.1:0-9739 GCA_038316815.1 Burkholderiales bacterium | reverse complement strand
CTGTTGGACGCGTCGCAGGTGGACAACATCTTCGACTGCAAGCCTGTGGAGGTCTGCGACTGCGGCGCGCCCGTGCAGATGCTGGCCGACGAGCCCGTGCGCCATCAGGTGTTCGACGTGCCGCCGGTCAAGGCACAGGTCGACGAGTACCGACGATATTCGGGGCGCTGCCTGGGCTGCGGCAAGGCGCACCGGGCGGCCTTGCCCGCGGGTGTGCCGAGTGGGCAGATCGGCCCGCGCGCCCTGGCGCTGATCGGCACCCTGGGCACGCACTACCACCTGACCCAATTCAAGATCCGTGACCTGCTGGCCAGGCTGATGGGCGTGGACTTCAGCGTCGGCGCCATCTCGCAGGCGCACGGCAAAGTGGCGCAGGCGCTGAAAGCACCGGTACTGGAGGTGGCCGCCCACGTAGCGCAAGCGCCGGTCAAGCAGCTTGATGAGACGAGCTATCCGCGCGAGGGTGCCGGCAACTGGGCCTGGGCCGTGGTGACACCCCAAGTGGTCTTTTACAGCCTGCTGCCTTCACGTGCGCGCTACGTGGCCATCGACCTCATCGGCGCCAAGCCCAGCGGTATCGTGGTCTCCGTCCGCTATGCCGTCTACGATTTCGTCGATCCCATGCAGCGCCAGATCTGCTGGTCGCACCTGCTGCGCGACCTCACGCGCATCAGCGGGCGAGCCGGCCTGGCCGGGCAGATCGGCCGCGGCCTGCTCGGCGCCGGGTACTTGCTGCTTCCGTTGGCGCGGGCAGGACCGCAGCGCCGCTCAGTTCGATCCCCTGCGCCGCCGCTTCAAACGTCTGCTGCTGCAAGGCGGCGCGCAGGCCCAGTGCACGCGCACGGCCAACACCTGCGCCAAGCTGCTCAAGCTCGAGCCTGCGCTGTGGACCTTCCTGGCCAACCCGGATGTGCCGCCGACCAACCACTCCTCGGAGCAGGCCATCCGTGCGCTGGTGCTCAAGCGCAAGATCTCTGGCCCCACCCGCTCGCGACGCGGCGATGAGTTCATCGCGCGCGGCTTCAGCGCCCACGAGACGTGCCGTCGTCAGGGCCGCGACCTCTGGGATTACAGGCACTCGGCCGTCGTAGCCTGGATCGACAAGACGCTGCCTCCCAGCCTCTTGCCCCTCGCCGCACCGTCCGGGTAGACCATGCCGGTTCGTCCGCGCGGCCGAATGGAGCTCAAAGCTGCGACCGCGCTCGATTGCTGTCCCAGCTTCGATATCCCCTGAATACGTACCGGTCAATGCCGCGAGCTTGGTTGCTGGCTTGGGGCACCCAAAAAAAATGCCCGCCGGCCAGTGATGGATCAGCCTCGGCGCCGGGCCGCGGCTGCCGTAGCGCCCAGCCCCGCCAGGCCCAGCAGCATCAGCAACGCGCTTGCCGGTTCAGGGATGGGGGTGACTTCGTAGTTGATGCGCAGGCTTCCCTGCTCGATCATGATGCCGACCGGCGGCACGACGTAGGCCAGATAAGCGGTGACGCGCACGCTGCCGTCTGCTACTGTGAAGGCGCCGGTGCTGCCGAAGGGCCCTGCGGCACCGCTGACGCCGTTCCATGAACCGGAGACAGCACTGAACGACCCTGAAGCTTCGACCGTGCTCGGGCGCCAGTCCAGCCATTCGGTGACCGCCGTGTTGTTGACCGACAGCACCAACTCACTCAGCCAGCTGTCGCCGGTGGTGCTGAAGCGCAGGTCGAAGTAGTCGAAGCCGGTAACGGTGGCGCCAGCCGGCAGCGACAGCAGCACCTGCGTGTTGCCGGCCTGGCCGAAGCCGCCGGCAGCGTTCCAGCCCGCGAGGTCCAGTTCCTGGAACGCGGCCTGCGCCGATAGCGCCGGAACAGTCAACATGGCGGCGATCAGAGCCAGGCGGTGGATGGGATGAGGCTTCATGGGTCGGTTCATAGGATCGTTCGGGTCAGGGCGGCTCAACGGACTTCGATGAGCCGGATCACCCGCAGGTTCGGGTCAGCGCGTATCTCGCTCTCAGTAAAGGGCAGCGTCACCCAGCCGTAGCCCGAATACAGCTGCGTCATGTCCGCGAAGTGGGGGTTGGCCGGGTCGGACGACTGCGAGTAGGTGACCACCGCCCGCGCAACCGGCAGCCCATTGGCGAACGACACCGACTGGATGTAGCTGGAACCGGCAACGATCGGCGTGCTGCCGACGTTGGGCACCAGGCCGGCAGGGTTGATGGCGTTGTAGACGCCCGACGTGCCCGAGCCGCCGTGGATGGGGATGCGCAAGCCGTTGCGGGTATCGAACTGCACCTGTCCCCAGGGGCGGTTGAGCGGGATGCCGGCGTCCGTGAAGGTCTTCGCCGTGTAAGCCAGTTCGCCCATCACCCGCGTGACCACGGCAGCGTTGCCGCTGTTCAGCCCGCGCGGCGTGGCGGCCGCGTCGGCCGGGTCGAAGGGCACGCTGTAGAGCACGGTTGTCACGGCCGGCAGACCTGCTGAGGCGCCACCGCTCAGGCGGCGCCAGAACTCGGTCCAGACATGCGCGCCGACGCTTTCCGTGCGGTTGCGTCGGTCCCAGGTCGACAGCACGCTGCAGGCCGGCGCAACGTTCACCGCCTGGCCGCCGATCAGAACTTGCGGATTCTGCGAGGCGCAAAGCGCCAACACGCCGTCGAGCATGATCTCGGCGCTGTAATGTCGGTTGGCGTACAGCACGTCTTGCAGCCACTGCCGGTTGAATGCGGTACCTCCCGGCAGGCCGTCGACGCCGGCCTGCCGGTCGCGCACTTGCTGCACGCCCAGCCGCGTGCGCAGCCCCTGCGGCCGGCCTTCATCAGCGCCGATGATTTGCGAATAGCCCACCAGCGGCTGCGCCGGGTTGGCAAGCCAGTAGCTGTCGTTGCTGTTCTGCACGTAGTCGCGGCGGATCAGCCCTGGCAGGTTGGCGCCGCCGAAGATGCCGGGCTCGGGCGCATCGGCATCGGTGCCGGGGTCGCAGCTGGAGATCGAGCCGTCAAGCGCATAGACGCGCGACGCGGCCAGGGCCTGCGAAACACCGGGCTTGATGCATGCCGCCAGCCTGGCATTGCTGACATTGGGGATGGCGCCGATGTCGGCGTAGTAGGCATTACCAGCGCTGTCAGCAGCGATGGTGTTGACCCACGGCAGGCCAACCTGTTCGCGCAGGATGGTGTCGAGCTCCGTGATGTTGCGCGCTTGCCCCATCAGCCGGTACTGCCGAAACGCGCGCAGATTCTCCAGGTTGACGTCAGTCAGCGCATAAGCGCGGGTCGCCGACCAGGGCTCTGAAGGCGTTGGCACCATCACCGGCCCGAAGCGGGTGATCCAGAAGGTGTGGGTGGTGGCAACCACAGAACCGTTGGGCTGCAGCACGTCGACTCTCACCACCTCGGGCTGCATCGCCTGCGGCTGGCCATCGAACAGATAAGCGGTCGGGTTGCCTGGAACGAGCGTCAGTTCACGCAGCACGAAGCGGCGCGCGGTCGACACCGTGTGCGTCCAGGCCAGGTCTTTGTTGAAGCCGAAGTTGACGAGCGGGAAACCGTAGATCGATGCGCCCATCGCGTCGTAGACCCCGGGAATCGTCATGTGCACGGCATAAAAGCGCTCAATGCCGCTCCAGGGGAAGTGCGGATTGCCCAGCAGTGCGCCCGAGCCGCCAGTCAGGTCGCCGCCGAGACCGACGCCGTTGCTGCCGAAGCGCTCGACATCAAAGTTGGGCAGGTAGGCAGGGTCGATGGCTGACGACGTGGCGTCCAGCGCGAGCTTGTCGGACGCCCCCCGTGCGCTTGGCGGCACGGCCGCCACCAGGGCGTTCACAAGGTTGCCGGTGCCAGCGCGCACCAGCAGCTTGCGCAGCACCTTCATCGAGTCCTTGCCGCTGATCGGCTGCACCCAGGGCTGGTTGCGGCAGTCAGCCGGAAGTGCCGCGCTGCCGGTGTCGCGCAAGTAGCGGTTGTAGCCGTCGGCATAGCCAGTCAGCAGCTCGCGGGTCTGGGGCTCGACGGCGGCCCAGGCGGCGTCGACGCGGGCATTGGCGTTGACCCATTGGTAGACGCGGTCCGATGCCTGCGATGCCGGGCCGAACCAGCGCGACTGCGTACCTGCAGCCACCAGAAGTTCGCGCGCCAGCACACAAACGTTGTCTTGCGCGAAGGCATAGCCGTAGCCGTAGCCCATGCTGCCCCAGTCGGCTGCCCGGATGTGCGGGATGCCGTAGCTGGTGCGTTGCACCTGAACTTGATATTTCAGACTTTTCGCGTTCTGGCCGTGGCTGGCGGTGGTGGTGCCCAGCAGCGCGAGCATTGCCCCAACGGCAACAGCAACGGCAACAAAGCGTGGACGAGTGGCCATGAGTAGTCTCCAATCTTGTTTTTGGGGGGTCTTCTGCGGGACGACGTTGCGCTTGGCGCTCGGTGCTTGGCATTTCCCAGGGCAGCCGATCCCGCAGGCCCCTTTTTCTAATCTATGCCAGCATGGCTGCAGACGGAAGCAGGGCAAACCTGCCCCGGCTCGCGCGGGCGCGCGCTTGGCAAGTGCAAGTGCGGCTCGCTGATGGTGCCTGAGCCGCCTACCGAAACGAGCCAGCCCCCCACGGCGACGTTGGCTTTGCTGCACCCCTGCACGCTGCCCAACTGCAGCCGCATCCCTGAGCGTCGACGCTCGACTCCGCTTCACGGGCCCACGCTGGCTGCGCTCTGTTCGCTTCGTTCGCTCCGTTCGGCCACGCACAGACGACAGCGACCTGGAGCGCTACGGTGCAAGGTCTGTAGTGCCTGAGGAACCGCTGCCAAGCCCCAAGAAATTGTTCTGCACATGCTGCCGTTGGCGATGCTTGCCTTGGCTTTGAATCGAGAGCCCTGATGAACAAACCGAAGACCGCAATCATCGGCAGCCTTGCGCTGTTGCTGACGTCCACGCCATGGGCCGTTGAACCGACGACCCCTACTGTCAATCTGGTCGGGCGCGCGGTGCCGCAAATCGACAGCCTGCCAGACGGGCCTTATCGCGCACTGGTGTTGCGAGGCCTTGAACTCAGTGTCCGCACCTTTGCCTTCATCGGCCCGGAGGTGAAGAACCCGCTCAAACGCTGGGCCGGCAACAACCTGTCCTGCACTTCATGCCACGAAACAGGTGGCGCCAAACCGTTCGCGATTCCCTGGGTTGGCGTGACCGCGACGTTTCCGCAATATCGCGGACGTGAGGACCAGATCAGCACCGTGGAAGAACGCATCAATGGCTGCATGGAGCGCAGCATGAACGGCAAGCCGTTGCCCCTGGATGCGCCGGAGATGAAGGCTTTCACGACTTACATCGCCTTCCTGTCCAAAGGCGTCCCTGTCGGCGCAACGATCGAAGGCGCAGGAGTCTTGCAAAGTGCGCCCCCCAACCGGCGTGCCGACGCTGTTGCAGGCAGCGTTGTGTACGTCGCCAAATGCGCGCTTTGCCACGGCGCAGAAGGCCTGGGAAAACGCACAGGCAAGCCAGGCGATGCCCAGGGCTACATCTTCCCGCCGGTGTGGGGGCCCGACAGCTTCAACAACGGCGCCGGCATGAACCGCCTACTCACGATGACGCGCTTCATCCGCCAGAACATGCCGCTCGGTGCCAGCCATACGGCGACGCTGCTGAACGATGACGAAGCCTACGACGTCAGCGCGTTCGTACTGTCAAAGCCGCGCCCGGTGAAGGCGCATCTGGAGGCCGACTTCCCTGCACGCTGGAACAAGCCGATCGACGCCGCGTTTCCACCCTACATGCTGGGGGCAAGCGCCGACCAGCATCGCTACGGGCCCTTTGCACCATTGGCCCAGAAGCAGCGCGAGATGCGCGACAAACACTTGGCCGAACAGGCGGCGAGCCAGTCGAGGGCGGCTGGGAAGCCGGATGTCGGTGGAGGTCGATGACTTTGACATCATCAGGTCGGCCGGCTGCTGGCGCTGCGCGCAAGCCCAGTGCAGAAAGGCCGAGAACGGGCGTCTCAGTAAAAACCGTCCGAACTATGTGCCCCATGAGTTGCCATCCGACGCTCTGCGGCATGCTGGTGGAGGTCGATGAAGACCAACTCTTGAACGTCAAGGCGACCCGGACAACCCCGACAGCCAGGCATGGCTTTCTGTGCATACGCGGGCAAGCCTCGAAAGAGATCTTCGGCAACCCGAACAGGCTGCTGCACCCGTTGGTTCGGGACAGGCGCAGCGACGATTTTCGTTGAGCCAGCTGGGACGAAGCGCTGGGTCGCATCACATCTGCGATGGCGGCAAGCGCGCCGCAAGCAACGGCCATTTTGGCCGGGGCCTGGCACCTTCACGACGAACTACGGCACACGCATCAGTGCGCAGTTGCTGGCCCGCCTGGCCAACTTCCATGGCTGCCAGTTCTGGAACCCGACCATGCTCTGTTGGGGTCTGGGCGCTTACGGTCTGGGCTTGACAGGGATGCTGGAGACCCACACCAAAGAAGACATGGGCCAGCACGCCAATCTGATTTGGCGGTGGGGCGCCAACCTGGTCAGCCAGCCCAACACGGCGTGACACGTTCTGGCTGCCAAGCGCCGTGGCGCCCATGTCGTGACCATCGATGTCCGCCACTCAGAAGCCGCCGCCAAGTCGGACGAAGTGCTGATCATTCGCCCGGGCACCGACACCGCGCTGGCGCTGGCGATGATTCACGTCATCTGCGGCGAGGGTCTGCACGACGCTGCCTTTGTAGCCCGGCACACCGTCGGCTTCGACCCATTGCGGGACCACGTTCGCAGCTTCACGCCCGACTGGGCAGCGTCGATCACCGGGCTGTCGGCCGAACGCATTGGCGCACTGGCCCGGCGATATGCGTCCACCGCACCCGCGATGATCGTGCTGGGCGGCAGCTCGATGCTAAAGGGCAACAACGGTTGGCAGGCCGGGCGCGCCATTGCATGCCTGCCCGGACTGACCGGCAACGTCGGGCTGCAGGGGGCCGGCTTCGGCCCGCGCCACGGCAACGGGTTGCATGGCCGCGGCTTGGGCGACATCACCCAGCCCGGCCGCCGTACAACCCCGCAGCTGATACCCAACCAGATGCCCAGCGTACTGAAGGCACTGCGCAGTGGCGAGGTCGACAATCTGCTGCTGATGGGCTGCAACATGCTGTCGTCGTTTGCAGATGCGAACGCGGTGGCCGACGGTCTGGCCTGCACGGGTGGTGGTGAGTTACGACCTGTTCCTGAACGACACCGCACGTCGCTTCGCCGACGTGGTGCTGCCGTCCACAGCATGGCTTGAAGAACTGGGCTGCAAGGCCACGCACACCCACCTCTGAAGATAGGAAAGTTCAAACGCACTTTTTTCTTCCAAAGGCCCCTCGGCAAGGCTCTCGACCACCCACTGACCCGGTCCTTGGGTCTAGCTACCGCAGGTTGAAGGCCGATCGCAGCGCCGAAGTGCGCCTCTCAAAGGGGTCGCATTTGGGTTTTCCCTTTCCATCAGCCGGCAAACCTCGGCTCTGAGAATCTCTGGCGCATGCGATCCCGGCGGTCCTGGGCACCGGGCCGCCTGTAACGTGTTGGCTGGAGGATCTCGGGCCGCTTGCAGCTGTGACCGACGGGCTGGCGCACGCGGCGGCGCCCGGCCTTGCAGGCCGTGTTCGCGCTGGCAATCGCGAACCCCTCCTGAGGCGCAGGACCGCGCGCAGGCGTGCTCCTGCGTCCACAGTCGGCCTGCAGACCCAGGTGCCTCAGGATCTTCTCGATCACCGGCTGCTCCATGATCGCCGCGATGATCTTCAGCTCGCCGCCGTAGTTCGGGCAGTGCGCCATGGCGCCAGGCCTGCGTGCCGGGCAGTGTGGACTCCACCTTGCCGCCCGCCATGCCCACGGCATCGACGTTCAGCTTCAGCCCGGCTGGCGCCTGCACCGTGATCTCGGCGCGTTCGATGTCGAATACACCGAGCGCGGTTTCAACTGCCGAGAAGTGCCCGGGGAACAGCGGCTTGATCTGCGTCCTGCGAGTGTGCAGATGCAGCACCGCGCCCACCTCGACGCCTGGGAACACCACCACCTTGACCTTGCCGTCGTCAAACATCGGCGCGCCAGCGCTCTGAGGTGTCTGCTGCACCATGATGCGATCCGCCGGCACGTCGGTGCGCTTGCCATCGTTACTGATGACGTAGGCGGCCAGCACGTCAAGCTGCTGCAGTGTGCTGCTGTAGGGAATGGGCACCTGGGCGAAGCGCTGCACGGCTTGCTGGGTTTCGACCCGCAAGGAACCGATGTCTTCGACGACGTGGCGGCCGTCGGATTGGATTTGGTAGCTGACTTTGGAGTCGACGATGGTGGCGTCAGCCTTGACTGCGCCAACGGCCTGGGCCAGCGGTGTTGCCAACATCAGCGCCAAAACAGCTGCGACCGCGAAGCGCATGGGCCAGGTTTGCTTCTGCGCGGCGGAACTCATTGCCGTTCACTCCGCAGCCCATCGCGCGCGTCGCTGTTGCGGCGCCAGTGAATCAGCACCCTGATCCAGAGAAGTGCTGCCGGCAGTGCGGCCGCCAGGAAAATGTAGAACTGGACCTGCGAGTCCAAGTTCAGAAAGCCGAAGCTGGCAGCTGACACGCCTAACACCAATACTGCTGTCATCGCCAACGCGAGCGCTGTTGCTGCAATCTTCATGGGGAGCCTCCCTTATTCGCTCAAGAAGCCCCGCTGCCCGCCACGAGGGCCTCGGGCAGCGGTGGAAATGGAACCTACGGAACCATGGATAGGAGCTTCTACATCGAGGCGAAGTAGCCCGCCGTGAGGGACACGCCTGTCATGACAGTTGCCGTAAACACGGCGGCGCCGCCTGCGAAGGGAACGGCCCATGTTCCCGGGAACGACGCAAATGCCGCGGCACCTGCGGCGATCGCGCCTGCTCCGTAGGAAACGCTGCCCCAATTGCCGCCGTTGGTCTGGTCGATCTCTTCAATGTTCAGAACTTGCATAGCTACCTTAAAAACCGGGCGATTAACACATTGGAGCCCAGAAGTCGCCCTAAGAGCCTCTGGGCCCTTCTCTCCGGGAAGGGAGAAGAATCGTAGCGGTGAATCTCAAGTTGTCGATACAGCCTGCTGCACCCCCGCAACCTGCACCGCGGCAATAGTGTCGAAGTCCCGGATCATCTGGCCACGCTCAATCACGATCACCCGCTCAGCCGACGCGATGGTTTCCGGTCGATGGGCGACAAGAACGCGGGTCATCTGCATCTGCTTGACGCTGGCGGCAATGGCTTGTTCGTTCCAAACGTCCAGGTGGCTGGTGGCTTCGTCCAGGATCAGGATCGACGGCGAACGATAGAGCGCCCGCGCCAGCAAGATGCGTTGCCTCTGCCCGCCCGAGAGCCCCGATCCGATGTCACCCACGAGCGTGTTGTAGGCCATCGGCATCGCCGCGACCTCTTGGTGGATGGCGGCGCGCATGGCAACCTCGGTAATGCGCGTGGTGTCCGCATGCGGGTCGAAAAAGCTGATGTTCTCGCCAATCGAGCCGGCAAAGAGGTGGTCTTCCTGCATCACGCTGCCGACGATCTGCCGGTAGTTCGCGCGGCCGATCACTGACAGCCGTTCCCCACCCACCAGCACGTCGCCTTCGGTCGGCTCCAGCAGGCCGGGGATAGGCTTTTCAAACGCCCTTTTTTCTCCCGGAACACCCCCCGCCGAGCTCTCGGACACGCACCCGCGTGGTTGTTGGGCGCGGCACCAGCCCGTTGAACACTGATCGCAGCCCCAAAGGGTGTCGTTCGTAG
>JBBQAW010000143.1:0-9842 GCA_038316815.1 Burkholderiales bacterium | reverse complement strand
TGTTCGCACCGCTGGCCTTCACCAAGACGTATGCGATGGCGGCGGCTGCTGGCTTGTCGGTGACCCTGATTCCGGTGTTGATGGGTTACCTGATCCGCGGCCGCATTCCGGACGAGAAGAGCAATCCGCTGAACCGCTTGCTCATTGCTGTCTATCGGCCGCTGCTGAACATCGTGCTGCGGGCGCCCAAGCGCACGCTGGTGGTCGCCGCTGTGTTGCTGGTGGCGAGTCTGTGGCCGCTGCAGCACATCGGCGGCGAGTTCATGCCGCAGCTGGACGAAGGTGACCTGCTGTACATGCCAACTGCGCTGCCGGGCTTGTCTGCGGGCAAAGCGGCCCAGCTGCTGCAGCAAACCGACCGCCTGATCAAGACCGTGCCCGAAGTGCTGAGCGTGTACGGCAAGGCCGGGCGCGCCGAGACGGCCACCGACCCGGCGCCGATGGAGATGTTCGAGACCACGATCCAGTTCAAGCCGAAAAGCGAATGGCGTGCCGGCATGACGCAGGACAAGCTGGTCGATGAGCTCGACCGCGTCGTCAAGGTGCCGGGCTTGTCCAACATCTGGGTGCCGCCGATCCGCAACCGCATCGACATGCTCGCGACCGGCATCAAAAGCCCCGTGGGTGTGAAGGTGGCGGGCGCCGACCTGGCCGTGATCGACCGCGTGACGGGCGAGATCGAGAAGGCGCTGAAGGACGTGCCCGGTGTCAGCAGCGCGCTGGCCGAGCGCCTGACGGGTGGCCGTTACGTGGACGTGAACATCCGCCGCGACGACGCCGCCCGCTTCGGCATGAACATCGCCGACGTGCAGTCGGTCATTACCTCGGCCGTGGGCGGCGAGAACGTCGGCGAGACGGTAGAAGGCCTGCAGCGTTTCCCGATCAGCGTGCGCTACCCGCGCGAGACGCGCGATTCGCTGGAGAAGTTGCGCCTGCTGCCCATCGTCAATGACCGCGGTCAGCGCCTGTTGCTCGGCGACGTGGCGGACCTGCGCATCACCGATGGCCCGCCGATGCTGCGCAGCGAAAACGCCAGGCTGTCGGGCTGGGTGTACGTCGACATCCGCGGCCGCGACCTGCGTGGCGCCGTGCAGGACATGCAGCGCGTGGTGGCGAAGGACGTCGTGCTGCCGCCGGGCTATTCGGTCTCCTGGTCGGGGCAGTTCGAGTTCCTGGAGCGCGCCACGGCCAAGCTGAAAGTCGTCGTGCCGTTCACGCTGATGATCATCTTCGTGCTGCTCTATCTGACCTTCAAAAGCTTCGGCGAAGCACTGCTGCTGATGTTGACGCTGCCCTTCGCCCTGGTCGGCGGCATCTGGTTGTTGTACCTGCTGGGCTACAACTTCTCGGTGGCGGGCGCGGTGGGCTTCATCGCGCTGGCCGGCGTGTCGGCCGAGTTCGGCGTCATCATGCTGCTGTACTTGCGGACGGCGTGGGACGAGCGCCTGGCGCAGGGCAAGACCAGCACCGAGGATTTGCTCGACGCGATCCGCGAAGGCGCGGTGCAGCGGGTACGGCCGAAGGCGATGACGGTGGCGGTGATCCTGGCCGGTCTGCTGCCGATCATGTGGGGCACGGGCACCGGCAGCGAGGTGATGCAGCGCATCGCCGCGCCGATGGTCGGCGGCATGATCACCGCGCCGCTGTTGTCGATGTTCGTCATCCCGGCGGCGTATTTGCTGATGCGCCGCCCACGTGAGGCCAGGACGAGCCGCTGGGCGTTGTGGAGGAGCCGTCGTGCGATGGTTTGACCGCCTGCTGACTGCCCGCGCCCGCGCCAGAGTCATGGTCAGGCGCTCTGCGTGCGGGCACAGCGGCCGGTCGAAGCATGGATGCACTCGCCCCCCGTCGATCGGCAGCCCTCGCTCGGTTCTGACGGATTCGCAGTCGTCCGATCAGTGCGTGCGCTGACGCACAGTCAGAGAGATCCCGGGCTGCGATGCTTACGCAGCACGAATCGTGCGGCGATTTAAGGTATCCCATGGCCGACCAGATTAAAGATGCATGCCTGCGTGCGTGCAACGATTGCGCTGTGGCATGCCTGCACTGCGCGATGGCATGCCTCCACGAGGCCGACCCGAAGGCGATGGCACGCTGTATCGCTCTAGACCTTGAATGCGCCGACATTTGCCGGCTTGCCGTTGCGTCGATGGCCAGGGGCGGCGAACACATGAAGGCCATTTGCGCACTTTGCGCCACCGCGTGCCTCGGCTGCGCAGCGGAATGCAGCAAGCACAATGTGGATCATTGCAAGCATTGCGCCGAGGCGTGCAAGCGCTGTGCAGAGGCTTGCCTGGCAATGTCGCACTGAGGGCCCGTTACTCAGCAACTTGTGGATTCGACGTGCTGGATTAGAGCGAGTTTTGCCGGTTTTTTTGTTGGCGAGTTGAGCGGGAGCGTTGCTTGGGTGCGAAGCGCTCGTTTGATTTGCCACGCTTCGCGCCTTGCGCCGCATTTCAGCAGAGCTGGTCGGATGATTCATTTCTTTCGACACGGACCCGAGGCCTTCTTAACTCACCAAGGAAACACCATGAACCTGAAGATTCCGAACCTCGGGAAAGCCCTGTTCCTTTTTCCCCTCGCAGCGCTTTGCATCGGCTCGATCTCTGCGCAGGCGCAGAGCAATCCTGCGATGGCGCCGTCTGGCGGCATGCCCATGCATCAGATGAACAAGGGCGCAAACGCACCGCAGGACATGAAGGGATCCATGATGATGGGCATGGACGACATGCAGAAGATGTCGATGTCGCCCGTCATCGTCAAAGACTTCGCGATGATGATGAAGATTCACCACCAGCAAGCGGTGAACATGGCGGAAATGCAATTGGCAAAGGGCAAGTCGCCCGAAATGAAGACCATGTCCAGGCAGATCATCGCGGCACAGAACAAAGAGATCGCGCAGTTCGACAAGTGGCTTGCCAAGCAAAAGTAATCTGGTCCGAGGACGCCACTCTAGTCGCGCCAGTTCTTCATAATCAACGCTGGCGGTACCCTTCGACGGCGGCTGGCACAGCTTCCGTTTGGCGGCGAAATGACTGGGTGATTCGGCCGCTGAGTCGGAATAAGGTGCAATCTGTGCAGCAGTCCGCGTGGCAAGCCACACAAGCCAATCGCAAGCAGGCAAGGATGCAATGACGCGACGCGGCGACCTCCAACAAGTCAAAGCCTCAAGTTGTTGAGGAACGAATTTTTCAGTGCCGACGACTGTGATGCGCATCGGGCGTGTGTGCGGGCCCGTGACGCAAAGGTTCGTGCCGGTGCCGGTGGTTGTGTTCACCCTTCGGTGCCGGATCATGCCCCCGTCAATGCTCTTGAGCACCCACTGGTGCGGTCCTTGGGTTCGGCATCGGCGCTCCATGATCGCTGCGATGATCTTCAGGTAGCAGGCTGAAGCCCTGGATATCGGCGCACAGCCATTGCTTGAAGTCGGCACGTGCGGGATGTCGTTGTCCACCAGGTGCGCCGTCTGGGCCCTGCTCCGGGCCCCGCACGACGGGCGAAGGCGTCGAACTCGTCCCTCACAAACTGCGGCAGGTTGGCGCCGGCTGCGGCCTGAAGCAGGCTCGAAGAAGGTGGCGGCGTGCTGCTGCACCAGGCGGTACAGCGTGGTCTGCTCCGGCCGGTGGCCCTGGTGATGGACCGGGGCGCCATCCGGCGCCCTGATCGCAGCATAGGGCTGCCGGCCGATGGCTTGCACGCGATGCTCCCGAGATTGAGACCTCGGACGGGTTCAGGCCAAGCGCTGCGCATTGATCGCCCTGAGGGCCGCCTGCCTCTGTTTCCAAATTGCTGCGCGGGGATACCTTCAGGGGCCTCGGTGCCTAAGAGACAGGCTGCTTCGGGGCGACGAGTTCACAGGGCGGCGCCGAGCACCAACAGGTTGGTGGCTCAACTCCGCCAGGCCGCGGACGAAGCAAACCGCCCAGACGTGGACCTGTCACTTCGGGCGGGGCCGCTTGACCTGCTTGTCGGGCTGGCTGAGGCGCCCGGCGCGCAATTCCTTGACCGCCTGAACGACCGAATGGGCAACACTGCGTGTCTCCTCCTGCACCGCAGTGTCCTCGTCGAGCGCGTCGTGGCTGTTGTAGTAGGGCTCGAAGTAGCCGATGTAGCGGTCGAGCTTGGCCGCCGCGCCGGCGTCGATCAAGCCCATCCACTCCAGCCAATCGGCAAGGTTGCGCCGGTGGTCCTCGACGCCCGCCACGTCGCCGTGCACGACGACGCCGTAAGCGCGACCGGCCACATGCTTCGGGTAGTCCCAACCCTTCTGCTCGATCAGTTTGGCCTCGGCGACCTTCTTTCCGTGGGTGGTCGTCGGGTCGGGGTTGCCGCCGTCGGCGCAGACCATGCGGTCGATCATCAGCTTCAACGGGCTCGGCGACTGATACCAGTACGTTGGCGCCAGGATGATCACGGCGTGGGCCGCCACCCAGCGCTCGTAGATCTCGGCCATCCAGTCGGCGGCTTGGTCCAGCGCATGGTTCGGGTAGCAAGTGCAGGGCCAGTGGCACAGCGGCATGGCACTCGATACGCAACCCTTGCACGGGTAAATATTGCGGCCGTACTCCGACGTGACGAGGCTCAGGTCCAGCACGTCGGCCTGCATGTCGGCAAGCTCGACGACCTGCTGCGCCATTTCGGTCAGCCGCCAGGTTTTGGATATCTCGCCCGGACAGGTGCCGTCGTTACGTGCACTGCCGCAGATCACCAGCACCCGTGACTTCGTGGCGCTGTCGCTCCAGCGCGCCTGCGCCGCCTTCAGGCGCTTGCGGGTATCCAGCCATTGCACCGAGACTTTGTAGGTGGGGTCGGCAAAGTCGGTGCCGGCGGGTTGGGTGATGGGTGCCTTGCGGCCCTCTTGCACGGCATCCCACGCGATGGCTTCGAGTCGCGCGATGGCCTCCCTCTCGCCTTCGAACGCAGGGTCGTAGAAGCGCCCGTTGAAGCGCCCGCTGAATTCTTCGCGCGTCAACGGCGCTGGGGCTTGCCCGGTACGGATCTCGGTCATGGTGGCTCCTGGTTGATCTGGTTCAGCGGTCGGCGGCGAGGGCTGCAGCGAGCCGCTGCCGCAAATCGGCCTGCGCCATCAGTTCGCCGCACCACACGCGGTAGCCAGCGTCGTTGGGATGCAGTCCATCCACGGCATTCAGTTCAGGCCGCCGCACGAACGGGTCGTCCGCGCGCTCGCGGAAAAGGCCTGCAACGACCGCGTCGTGGCGCGCTGCCGCAACGTTTACGAATCCGTGCAGTTGGCGCGACCGCCATGTCATCCACCAGGACACGGGTGCAAAGAAGAAGGGCGCATTGCCGACATTGCCTGCGGGCATCAGCACCAGCATGGCGGCCCGTTGACGCGCACGATGCGCCACCAGCCCGGCAAACTTTGCCCCGTCGCTCGAGCGGTTGTCTATGTGCAGGCGCGGAAAGTGTTCCCCGAGCAGGCCCGCCACGCTGGCCTGGGATGTCGTCGCGCCAGTGCCTACTGCGGTGGTGTCACCGACGGTGAGCAACCGCAGCGCAGGCTGCACGAGCGCGCGCTGAAGCGGTTTGCTCAGCTTCGTCAGCTCGATGGCTTCGTACAGGCGCCACCCTATTCTTGCCCACAGCGCAATGCCGATGGCCGAAGCGCTCCGCATCACGTCACGTATTCCAAACAGGCGAACGGAATGAGTCATGGGGGTCGAGGGGAAGCTAAACGCTTGCAGAGGTTGCAGCAGGGTTTGACGTTCACCCCACAGATGACGCGGCTGATTCAATCCTGCAAGCTTGAGTCGGAGTCGTCGGTGCGCTGCCGAACGCAGGGGTCGAAGGCCGCACCGGTATTGGGCTGTGCATGGACCGTTTCAGCAGCGCCGGCGCTGCTGCCGCTCGACGGCCCGTTCATCCGGTCGCGGCTTTGACGACCGGCCGCCAGAAGTCGTGCTCGGCACGCAGCGCGGCGCGCAGTTGAGTGGGCGTCGAGCCTGTCGCCGCCAGGCCCAGGCGGCCCCAGGCTTCGCGCACTTCAGCCTCCGCCAACATATGGCGCAACTCCAGTCGCTGAGGATAGGAAATTCGCTTCGTCCGCTGAATTTGTGGGTGAGGTTGTGGCTCCGGGAGGCCTCCGCAGCACAGGCGGTAGAGGTAGATCGGCGGTACAGAAGCCCACAATAACGGCAAGTTTTTCTCGCAGTGACTTTTCTGCGCCCTTCAGTTGCAGTGCGGCGCGCCACCGAAGCTGGTCCGATCTACCAAATCTGAGGCCCAAGCGATACGCCGCAGTTGGTCGGTGCTGTTACCCCTTTTCCCTCGAAGTGGAGTCAAGGCCGGGCGGCGCATTTGGCAGCCCGGCGAAGCGCACCCTTGACGCCAAGGAGAGGGAAATAAGCTGGTCCATGGCTGTTGACGCGGCATTCGAGCGGCTACGGCCATGGAAGGCCCTGACGTTGCCCCTGAAGTCGCGCTTGGTGACCTCCACCCAGCCATCATCGTGTTCGACAACAGCACACGCGGTGATCTTTGCTTGGTGAACGTCCAGCACGATGAAGCGCTTGTGCATCGGGGTCAATTCCATTGCGGGCTCCTGCAGCTTGAACAACAATCACAAACGTGCGGGCCCACGAAGGTGCCGCTGACCAACGGCCTACCGGGCAAGCCCGGCGGTTCTGTTTGATATGGGCTGTCAGCCGCAGCCGCGCCCACGGGCTCGGCCACGCCCAGAGGCAATCCTGGGTAAGTATGGTCAACAACGGGTCAAGTTAGGCATCGCGGTCACGGTGCCATCAAAGAATTGACCGACCTCTACCTGCGCTTGCCAGCACACCTCCGGTGTCTTCATCCAGGGTGACCGGCCCGGCTCATGACAGTTACGACAACGCTGCGCAAGCGACAGGGCCTCAGGCGCGCGCCGCACGGCGCGCGGCGGTGGCTTCGGCATCGATGCCCGCGACGCTCAGCACCACACCGTAGT
This sequence comes from Burkholderiales bacterium, assembly GCA_038316815.1. Lineage (GTDB taxonomy): Bacteria > Pseudomonadota > Gammaproteobacteria > Burkholderiales > Burkholderiaceae_C > Rubrivivax. Next base: position 2,893 of record JBBQAW010000143.1, on the reverse strand, counting down.
CGGCCGCAGCGGCTTCGGCCGAAAGGTAGCCCTCTAATACGTCGGCGAGCACTGCCTGCGGCTCGCGCTGCCACGGGTTGCCCTTGCCGCCGCCGCTGGGCCCCAGAGTGACGAGCCGGTCGCCAGCCCTGACCTTGTGGTACGGCACCTTCGAGACCAGCGGCGTAGCGGTGCCGTCGCGCCGCACGAGCGTGAGCGCGGCCGTGTGGCCATCGGCGCCACCCTCGAAACCCCAGGGCGCGTGGCGGTGGCCCTCGCCCTCGACCGAGAAGCCGCCGTCTTCCAGAAAGGTGAACTCGCGCACGCTGCCGATACCGCCGCGCGTGAGGCCGGCGGCCATCGCGTCGTTGCGCAGTTCGTAGCGGTTGATGCGCAGCGGCAGGTGCGACTCCATGTCCTCGATCGGGTTGTTGCGCGTGTTCGCGTACAGCGTATCGACCGCGTCCATGCCGTCCATGCCGTGGCGCCCACCGTAGCTGCCCTCGAAGATTTCCATGTGAACCCAGTGCTTGCCGGCGTTAAGCCCTGAGAACGCAATCACGCGCAAGTTGCCGATACCCGCTGACACCTGCTCGGGCACTACTTGCGCCAGCGCCTTCATCACCGTATCGGCAAGCTGATTGCCGGTGCAGAAGCGCGCGATCACCGGCGCCGGGAACACCGGGTTGGCGATCGTGCCGAGCGGCGCCTCGATGCGGATCGGCCGCGTCAGCCCGGAGTTCTGCGGGATGCTGCCGTACAGCGTGCTGTCGAGCAGGATCGAGCGCAGCGTCAGCCAGATCGCGCAGTCCACAGTGCCTTCGAGCGGCATGTTGACCGGCTTGTCGGGCAGCTGCGGCGCCGTGCCGGCGAGGTCGACGACGAGGTTGTCGCCGCGCACTTTCAGGGTCACGACGATCGGCAGGTCGCGGCTTGCCGGATCGGGGTCGTCGAGGTATCCGTCGAGGTAGGTCGTCGCGGCGTAGTCACCGTCGGGCAGCGCGGTGATGGCCTCGCGCATCAGCCGCTCGGAATAGTCCATCAGGTCTTCGCTGGCGCCGTTGACGGTCTGGATGCCATAGGTGGCGACGAGTTCGAGGTAGCGCGCCGCACCGATCTCGGCGGCCTTGATCTGCGCTTCCATGTCGCCGACGACGAGGTCGGAGGCGCGGATGTTGTCGCGCAGGATGCTCCACACCGCCTCGTTGCGCACGCCCTGCGAGACCACTTTGATGGCCTTGAATTGCAGCCCCTCGGCATAGGTGTCCACTGCGTCGACGATGCCGCAGCTGCCCGGCGTGAGCGCGCCAATGTCGAGGTGGTGGGCGGTGGTGACCGAAAATCCGATCAGCACCCCGCCCGCAAACACCGGTACGCAGAAGGCAACGTCGGGCCCATGGCTGGCGCCGCCGTACGGATCGTTGTGCATGATCACGTCGTCGGGGCAGACCACCTCGCCGCGCTTGGCCATGGCCGCCAGGATGCCGCGCACGTAGCCAGGGATCGGCCCCGACTGCAGTGGTGTCGACATACTGCATTCGCAAAGCTGGCGGCCCTGCACGTCGGTCAGCGCCGCGCCGAAGTCTTCTGACTCACGGATGATGCTGGAGGAGCTCATGCGCATCAGCTTGTGGCCCATCTCCATCGCAATGGTTTCGAGTGCGCCGTGGATCACGGCGGCGGTGATCGGGTCGACGCGGGTCTTGTTAGCAATGGCGGTGGCGGTGCCGTTCATGCGTGAACTCCGAGCGTGATCAGGATGCTGCCCGAGGGATCGACTGTCGCCGTGGTGCGCGGCGGTACAACCGTGGTGCTGTCTTTCTGCAGCACGATCGCCGGGCCGGCGAAAGTCTCGCCCACGGGCAGCAGCGGTCGCTGGTAGAACGGGGTTGCGAAAGCCTGCAGACGGCCGTCGAACCTGAATACGCAGTCGCTGGTGCGCACCAGCGCCTCGGCCAGCGAGCCGCCGCGTGGCGGCTTCAGGGCCCGGATCTTCGGCATGGCGCCGACGCCGACCACACGCAGGTTGACGATCTCGATCGGGCTGGCGCGGAACGCGTGGCCGTACTCGGCGGTGTGGGTGGCGTGGAAGGCGTCCCAGATCGCGGGCAGGTCGGTGAGGCCGATCTCACTGCCGGGCAGCGCCACCGGCAGCTCGTAGCCCTGGCCCACGTAGCGCATGTCGCCGAAGCGCTGGAACGACACGTCGGCTGTGGCGATGCGGTCGGCGGTGAACTGCGCCGCCAGGCCGGTTTCCATCTCGGTGGCGCAGCGATTGAGCTGCGCGAGATCAACGCTTTCGGACACCTGGAACAGCGTGCGCGAGGCGTCGTATTTCAGGTCAGTGGTCAGCAAGCCCATGGCCGATGTGATGCCGGGGTACGGCGGCACGATGACCTCTGGGATGCCGAGCATCGCCGCCACATCGGCGCCGTGCAGCGGGCCGGCGCCGCCGAATGCGACCAGCGCAAAGCCACGCGGGTCGATGCCCTTTTGCACCGTGCGCGAGCGGATCGCATTGGCCATGTTGGCATTGATGATCCTGAGCACGCCCTCGGCGGCCTCGTGCAACGGCAGACGCAGCTGTTCGGCGAGCCGGGCAATTACCGCGCGCGCGGCGGACGCGTCAAGCTGCATGCCGCCGCCGAGGAAGTCGTTCGCGTCGAGCCGGCCGAGCACCAGGTTGGCATCGGTCACGGTGGGCAGCGTGCCGCCGCGGCCATAGGCTGCCGGGCCCGGCATCGCTCCAGCGCTCTGCGGGCCAACGCGGAAAGCACCGCCGCGGTCCACCTGCGCGATAGAGCCGCCGCCAGCACCGATGGTGTGCACGTCGATCATCGGCATCTGCAGTGGGAAACCGGCGATGGATGTGGAACGGGCATCGGTCTGCGCGTGCCGGCCGTCGACGACGATG
>JBBQAW010000142.1:0-9865 GCA_038316815.1 Burkholderiales bacterium | reverse complement strand
GAACAGCGTCCGCCCGTCAGGCGAGATGCTCAAGCCTTCGAAGCCCTGGTTGTTGGCCCTGCCGGCGCTGGGATTGGCCGGGCTCGGGGGCAACTGGCCGGCGCCGGGGTTGTTGCTGCTGTAGTCGGTCACGCCGTTGCGTATCGGCCGCACAGAATTCGCTACTTCCAGCGCGCCGAGGAAGCGGCCATCCGCAGCGAAACGGTAGATCGACGGGCCGTATTCGTCGCTGACCAGTCGCGAACCGTCTGACAGCACGACCACGCCTTCTGCGTCCAGAGCCAACCTGCCATTGAAGGCCTGCGGCAGTTCAGGCAGCAGCGCGGTGGCTGCGCGTGCACCACCCGTGGCGACGCCACCAGGAACCGGGTCGAGCCCCGTGAAGAATTGGCTGCCTCCGCCGGGCAGGGTTTCGTACATCCGCGTGGCCTGCGTCAGCGTCAGACCGATCTGGTTCTGCCCCAGCCCGCTGGCACCAGCTGCAGCCGGTGTGAAGCTCATCTGCAGTGTGTTCAGCCGTGGCGCGTAGTCGATGGTGCCGGCGATGTTGTAACCGCGGTCGGGCGCAGCCAGGAAGGTGCCGGAGTAGCTGTTGCCAACCCGCGTCCAGCTCGCCATGTCGCCCCAGAGGCCGCTGATGGAACCGAAGGTCTCACCATGCTGGTCGCGAACGTTGGCGGCGATACGGCCGACACCAACCAGTTCTTGTACCGTGAAGACTGTGCCACCGAGCACCGTCTGGGCCTGGGTGGCAGCCGGCAGCCCGCAGCTGATGAGCGCGGCAAGCGTCAGGGTCGTGCGCAGCATGGAAATCCTCCAGTTGTTCTAGTGACTGAAATGTTGCGCGGCGCGCGTGACAGGAATGTGTCGGATGCGCCAAGCTGTCTCACCATCGAGACCCATGAAGCGCGCCAGAAAGCCGCGAGGCGATGTAGGCCAAGCAGGCCGAACCCTGAGCGAGCTTCTCACTTCGAGCCATTCGCAATTTCGGCTGCGATTGCAGTTGGTTCGCCGCTCAGCCCGGTGACAACTGCGAACGCCGGGCCTGAATCCAGGGCATCACTGCGAAAGCCAACTGCCCCGCCAGTCCCACCTGGTGCGGCAAATGTGCATACAGCGCCAGATGGTCCGCCAGGCTGCGGCCGGCCAGCAGCGTCGACAAACTGGCCTCGGCCCCCATCAGCAGCAGGAAGGCGATGGCACCCATCCCAACCGCCGCAACGGGCGAAAGCGGCCAGTGCCGCAGGATGCGTGTGCAGACCAGCCAGGCGACTGCCAGGATCAAGGGCAGCTCGACCAGCAGCGGCACCATGACCAGCGTGCGCAGCACGCCCAGCACGAAGCCAGCAGCAAAGACCGCGGCGACGTAGACGGTGCCGGTGAGCAGGATGCGCTTCATGGTGATGAGAGGGCCCGGGTGTCGGACGCGACGACCTCGGTGACCGCGCCATCGCGCCATCGCGCGTGAGTATGGCGCGACGGTTGATCCAGACGACGAGCGCCGCGACCCCCACAAAGTAGGTGTCGCAGGGCTGCGCATCTGGCCATAGCGGGTGGCGACGACCACGCTGCCCTGCGCGGCGCGTGCGTCAGCGACGGCCAGGTCAGCCTCGACGCGAGAACGGATCACCAGCGCGACGACCAGAACGACCGCAATAACGGCAGCGAGGACAACCCACACGGGCTTGCGCGTTATGTCGGCCGTCGGCGGTTGCCGCCTTGGCCGTTGCCGCCTTGGCCATTGCCGCCTTGGCCGTTACCACCGAACGCACGGCGTGCCCAGGCCCCTGCACGCAGCGCCACCGGCAAGCACAGCAGTACCAGCGCGGCTTCCACGACCCAAGCGACATCAGGTTCGAATGCCGTGAGCATCCTCGCATTCAGGCCATAGAACCACAAGCTGACGACGATCGCGATCGCAGCCTCCAGCAGCACCACGGACCTTGCTATGCAGCGTGTGCGTGCAGCCCCCCGCCATCGATATCACGGTGGCCGCTGCGGTCACCAGCACCCGGTCGCGCGCGGCGCTGCCGGCGATGACGATGCAGGCGATCGGCCTTGCGGCGCAGGCCGGCTTGGCGCGATGAAAGCGAAGAAAGCAAGCCGCGCGCCTCGGCGTTCACGACTGCCGCCGGTGCCTGGCGGTGATCAGCCACGCAGCCAGCGTGGCCACGCGGAACCCGGTGCAGATTACGCCCGCTCTGCACGCAGACAACGCCGTCAAGTAGGCTTCGTAGCGAACGGACAGGATTCGTTGATGGGGACGCGGCGCGCATGGGCTAATCGTCGGTGCATGGTCCGCGCGCTCCTTGTCGGCTGTCAAGCATGGGCTGCGCTGCGGTCTGCGATACACACCAACGTTCGTCTTGGCGTCGTGCTACGTGCAGTGCTTCTATTCACCGGTGCTGCAATCCTGGGCGGTTGCGCGAACCTGCCGCCGCCCACGCCCGAGCTGGCGCACTTCGATCCCCAACAGGGTTACCGGCTCACCCAAATGGCCCGTGGCGCCGACAACACCAACAGCCTGCTGGCCGTGCTGAGCTTCTCAGTCGGGGGCACGCGCGCCGCAGCGTTGGCCCAAGGCATTCTGAAAGAGCTCGCCGCGATCGACATCGAATGGGAAGGCCGGCGGCGTCGCTTGCTTGACGAGGTGGACTCTATCTCTGCCGTCTCCGGCGGCAGCGTGATGGCCGCCTATTACGCCTACTACGCCTATGACGCCTATGACGCCTATTACGCCTTGTACGCCTTGTACGCCTTGTAAAGGGACCGGTTGTTCGCCGACTTCACACAACGATTCCTGCACCGGGACGTCGAAGCCGAATTTACCCGGCGTCTGTTCAACCCAGCCCACTGGCCCCGGCTTTGGTTGCCCTTCTCGGGGCGCTCCGACCTGCTGGCCGACATCTTCGACGAAGTGCTGTTCGACGGTGCGACGTTCGCCGACCTGAGCAAAGGGCCCGGTCGCCCCTATCTGACCATCAGCGCCACCGACAGGGCCGCGGGCACGCGTTTCGAATTCGTGCAGGAGCAGTTCGACATGATGTGCGCCGACCTGGGGCGCTACTCGGTCGTGCGCGCCGTGGCGGCATCGGCGGCGGTGACGACCTCGAGTTCGCAATGATCGATGCCGATACGAGGCGCTTAGCGATCGCGCCGAGTGCGAGGCCATGATGCGCATCCCGACCCGCTGGGCTCCCTGTGCCGCAAAGCCCTTCGTCGTGCTGGAAGACAAACGTCCTGGCTGCACTGGGGTGTTGGCCGCTGATTCATTCAAGCAACCTACCGTCATCTGTCGTCATGGACCTACAAGCAGTTGCGCCCGTGGCTGATCGAACCCCGGCGTTCAAACGAGGAGGATGGAAGTTGTTTTCGACCTCACCGCGATGCCCCAGCCTTCTGCCTTGCCTGCGCTCACATCCTCCTTCTGTCTGCCTGGATCACAACATGGGCACGCGCATTCGCCAACTGCGCGGCTCAAGCCAGGAAAGCGTCACCCGCATGGGCCTGTCGACGGAAGTCCCGCTTTCCGCGCCCAGCGTGTTGAACGCCATGTTGTCCGTCGCGTCGTGTGGTAAGGCGCACCTGGACATCGGCCTGGGCGAAGGGCGTGGCCCGAAGTCTCGTTGCCTTGCGCAAGGCAACCAAGCCGGTGCGAAAGCGCGCGTCAGCTCGAAAAGCAAAAGTTGCTACAAACGGAACATCGTCCCGGCGCGTTGCAGACCCGATCAGGCAGGATGCGGGGCACTGGTCGGCCGGTGTCGCCCTGGGGCCGGCCGGTGCGCGGCGCTACAAGCTGTTCATCCCACCCGGGCTGCAACCCGGCGAACGCGTGCCGATGCTTGTCATGCTGCACGGCTGTGGGCAAGACGCCAAAGAATTCGCCGCCAGCACGCGCATGAACCAGATCGCTGCGCGAAAGCGCTTTGTCGTCCTCTACCCTGAACAAGACCGCCTGGCCAACCCGAAAGGCTGCTGGAACTGGTTCGGCACCCAGTCTGGGCGGGCCTACGGTGAAGCGGCGCTGGTCATGGCAGCGGTCGAACAGGCCTGCCTTCTGTATCCCGTCGACCGTGAACGCGTTGCGGTAGCGGGGTTGTCAGCCGGCGCCAGCATGGCGGCGCTTTTGGCAACGCGATACCCCGGGCGGTTCAAGGCAGTGGTGATGCATTCCGGCATTCCGCCAGGCACGGCCCACTCCGCGCTCACGGCCCTGCATGCGATGCACGGTGGTCGTGCCACCGCGCCGCTGCCTGCCACCGTTTCAAGGGCTGCCGCGCCATGGCCACCGCTGCTGGTCATTCACGGTACGGTCGACACTGTCGTGGATGTCGGCAACGGGCGTGCGGCTGCGCAAGTCTGGGCCGACGCTGCCGGCGCCCGGGCCACGGCACAACGCCATGTCCAGCGCGGTAAACGCTACGCCATAACGGTGACCGATTTCAAACACCAGGGTAAAACAGCGGCCACGCTTGTGAATGTCGAACGACTGGGCCATGCATGGAGTGGCGGTGTCGCGAAGGCGCCCTTCAGCGACGCCCGGGGGCCCGACGCGTCAAGAATGGTCTGGGCCTTTGCTGCCAAGCAGTTCGGCATGTGAACTGTGGACAGGCTGGGGCGCGGCTGAACAGGCCGGCACCGGCGCTGCGAAGATGCGGGTGCCTCGCTGTGCGTGGCCGGTGGCTTTGGCCTAGCCCACGCCGCCGACTGCGCCGCCAGAGGTGCAATGCCCCGTGACCGGTCGCAAGTGCCGAGCCCCCTGTCGGTTTGCTCGACACCGGGCCGCGCTCGGTTCGGACCCTGACTCCCGTGCAGCGCTCTGGGAATCGGTTCGCCCTTACCATCAGGTCCCGTTCACGGCCGAGTTGCGCATGGGGACCTTGAGCATCATGTATGTCGAAGACAACAGCGATTTGCGCGACGCATTGAGCGAGTTGCTCGCGGGCCCCGGTCGTGCCGTTGTCGCCTTCTCCACAGGCGAAGCGGCGCTGGCGGCCTGCGCGGCACGCGCGCCCGACTTGCTGGTGACCGACATCAGCCTGCCCGGTATGTCAGGTGCGGATCTGGCACGCATCCTTGTGGCAAGGAATCCTGCGCAATGGGTGGCGTTGTGTTCAGGCTACGAATACGGCCATCACGTGGCCACGCTCGGCCAGAATGTGCGCGCGTTGCCCAAGCCGTTCGAGCTTGAACAACTGGAGGCGTTGATTGACGAAGTCAAGGCAGCCCTGGGCCAGCCGTGAAGCTGCGGTTCCTGCGCGATTCCTGTGCGGTTCCTGTGCCGTTCCTGTGCGGTAGCGACGCAGTGGTCGAGAGGCCCTTGTCTTTCTGCCGAAGAATGATCATGCCCCGTAGGCGTCATGCGGGACGAAGCCGACGTGTTGCGCAGGAAATGTCTGTTCTCGATCTTTCTCTGGTCTTTCCGACACTGCCCCACTCTGTTTTTCTTCTCGACCATGAACCTCAACGTATTCATCAGCAACAATCTCGACGCGATCGTCGACGAATGGGAGGTGTTCGCCAAGACGCTTTTGCCAGTGGCCGGAACCATGTCCAGTCTGGCACTGCGCGACCATTGCCGGGAAATACTCCTGGCCGTGGTTTCCGACATGCGAACGCGCGAGACAGAAAGCCAGCGCGCCGCCAAGTCGCAAGGCCATGCCCCGCAAGATGCAGAGCCGGACACGGCCGCGACAGAGCACGGCGCACTGCGGCATCTCTCGGGCTTCGACCTCGTGCAGCTTGTTGCAGAGTTTCGCGCCCTGCGTGCCAGCGTTCTGGCGCTGTGGAGTCGCCGCAAGTCGGCCGGGGTGGCGCCGGAAGTCTTCGCAGGAACCTCAGAAATCGAACAGATCACGCGTTTCAACGAGGCGATCGATCAAGCGCTTGCGGAGTCGGTGGACAGCTACTCCGCAGCCGTCACCACGTCACGCGACATGTTCCTTGCCGTGCTGGGACATGACCTGCGCGGCCCGCTACAAGCCATCAGCATGACGGGTTGGCTGTTGCTGAAGCCAGAGCTGTCGGAAACAGCGCGCCGGGAAGCGGCGATGCGGATTCAGCGCAATTCGACGACGATGAGTTTGCTCATCAGCGACTTGCTCGAATTCATGCGCACCCGGCTGGGTTCTGGCATCCCCCTTGCGCGCACGGCTTGCGATCTCGGGCCGGTCTGCACCTCGGCCCTCGAAACGATTCGTGCAGGCAACCCCGAGCAAAACTTCGAGGAGCAGATATCGGGCGATCTGCTCATCTCGGCAGACGCACCCCGGCTGCATCAAGCGCTGTTGAACCTGCTCAGCAACGCTGTTCAGCACGGCGACCCAAGCAGAACGATTTTCTTGGTCGCCAAAGGTGCCGAAGATGGCATCGAAGTGCGCGTGACCAACTTCGGACGACCCATCCCGGAATCTGCGCTGCAGACGATCTTCGAACCGTTGGTGCGGGCCCCCAGTCCGGCGGCAGACCAGCACGAGCATTCGAAGACCAGCTTGGGGCTCGGGCTCTTCATCGTCCGCGAGATCGTGGCCGGCCACGGCGGTTGGGTGACCGTGCAATCTTCGGCGGACGCGGGCACAATTTTCACACTTCGTCTTCCCCGAGCGCGGGCAATTTCTCCTTGATCCGTGGCCACGCAGGATGCCAGACGCGCAATGGCAGTTTGGTGCTGTCCATCACCGTGCCGGCCGTCAGCGAAGTCTGGTGCCGGCAGGCATGACACTGGAACAGCTGCCGCGAGCCTTGGGCGACCCGGCAATGCTTTTGCGAGCCGCAGCGAGGGCCAAGGAACCCGTCAGGCCAGCGCAGGGCAAACAGCGCTGCTGAGCATTGCGTTTCGCTGCCGTGGCTGGCAAAGAACCCCGGTATTGTTACTCCGGGCTGAAATTGGATTCTGTTCATCGGCATAGCTGGTTGCGGCAAGTTGTACGCATCTAGCGTAGTTGCCAGGCAGCTCATAGGAAGAGCTAGGCTGAGCTTTGTGACGAATCAGGTGATGCGATAGAGACCGAAGTCAAGGTCGGGCTGGTCGAGCTGGAACAGCTCTTTCAACTTGTTGTTCAGCTGCTTGCGCTTGTTGTTGTTGGGGGTGCTCATCGGCGGCGCTTTCAGGCGTACGGCTGGAACTGGTTGTTGTCTCGGCTGAGCAGTTGCATCAGCTTGGGATGGATGAAGAGCTTCTCTTTGCCGAACGGCATTTCGCGCAGTACGCCCAGGGCAGCCAGATCATGCAAGTAGCGGGATGCCGCCTGGCGTTGGGCGATGCCCTCGTCCACCAGGTTGCCGATGCGGCAATACGGCTGCTCGAAGATCACCTCCACCAGTTCGCGCGTGTAGATCTTGGGCAGCTGGGTGCGAACGTGGTCGGTCGTGTGCTCGGCCAGCTTGCGGATGCTGGCGATCTTGCCGGTCGTCCACTTCGACGTTTGTGCCACGGCCTGCAGCATGAACAGCAGTCAGGGCTCCCAGGCCTGGTCCCGCGTCACGCCCAACAACAGGCCGTAGTAGTCGGCCTTGTGCGCAATGACGTGGCAGCTCAGGTACAGGATGGGCAAGTTCAACAGCTCTTCCTGAATCAGGTAGAGGATGTTGATGACGCGGCCTGTGCGCCCGTTGCCATCGGTGAAGGGGTGGATGGCCTCGAACTGGTAGTGACCCACGGCCATGCGGATCAGCGGGTCCGGTTCAGTCTGGTTGTGCAGAAAGCGCTCCCAGTTGGCCAGCATGTCGCGCAGGCGCGCTTCGCCTTCGGGCGGGGTGTAGAGCACCTCTCCCGACCGGTCGTTGATCAACTGGGTGCCAGGCGTGCGGCGGATGTCCATGTCGACGCCCTTCACGGTCCGGCAGACCTCCACGGCGGTGGCAGTGCACAGCGGCCGGTCTTTCAGCGACTGGTAGCCGCGGCTGCAAGGCGGTGCGGTAGCGCAGCGCTTCCTTGGTGGCAGGGTCGGCGTTGTCCCGACCTTGCGCGTGCTGGAAGAGCTGGTCGGTTGTGGTGAGGATGTTTTCGGCTTCGGAGCTGTCCTTGGCTTCCAGCAGCGGGATGGTGTTGATGAGCATCGCCTGGTTGGGGATGAGCTCGGCGGCCTGTTTCAGCTCGGCCAGGGCGGCGCGGGCCTCGATGCAGGCCTTCAGCACGGCACGGCTCTCCAGCTCGCGTGCGGGGGGCAGCGCGGGCAGGTGGTTGTGCGGCAGCTCAGGGCGCCAAGGAGGATCGGGGTCCGTCATGATGCAAAATTACGACTTCAACGACATGTGGGCGGCTTATGTCGCTGGCAGCGACACGTCAACCAGACATGTCGATGTTTTTTATATTCGTCGACATGATTCTGGCGACAGGGCCACCACGGCAACGCGTGACGACCATCATGTTGCCGAAATGGACTTTCTAAAACATCAGACGACCGTCCACCGGACGACGAACAGGGTCTGGTTGCGGCTGGCGCGGTGAAGCCGCTTTTGCAGGGCAGAGATGAGCGCATCGTGCCGCGAATTGATCTCGTCTTCCACGGCAAAGATGTCTTGCCGCTGGCACGGCTGTTCGGTTTCGGGCTTGCGGAAGTCTTGCTGCAGGCGCTGGGCGTCTTCCATGCTGAGCGCCATGCGCGCTTGGCGGACCGCGATACCGGACAACGGGCGAAGCTGCATATTGGCGCGCCACGACGCCATTCATAGGCGCATTGATGCGGGTTGCAGCCTGTCCGGCAGCGCACCGACGCGGGCCAACGCGGCACTTGAGGCTCAGGAGGCCGTTTGCTTGGTAGCGCACATTGCTGGATGGCTTCAACCGGACCTGCAGTCGCCACCACGCGTCCGCAGCACCCGTTCGAGAGGGCATTCATGGTATCGATGCCTTCGGTAGTTGATGTGACAGCACGATCACCTGGTAAGCGATGCAGGCCCATGGCAGGTCGGGCTCTTCAGACGTCCCAGGCTGGCTCGGAGCATGCGCTGGCGGACCCTGAGCTGGCGCTCGTCGAAGCCAGTAAGTCGACGCCAAACTGCGGCGCAGCTACAACAGGCGCTGGCTCAGCGCCTTCAGCACCGCATGGGTGCGGTCGCGGCAATCAAGCTTCACAAATAGCTCGGACAGGTAGTTTTTCACCGTGCCTTCAGCCAAGTGCAGCACGCGGCCGATCTCGCGGTTCGAATAACCGCCAGCGACCAGCTTCAGGATGCTCACCTCGCGCTCGGTCAGATGGATGCCGCCGACGCCACGCTCTGCCGGCAGCGCAGCGCGCACCGGCCCCAGTGACACCGGCTGCAGCAGGGTCGCGCCGCTGGCGACACGCTCGATCGCATCTTTGAGGTCTTCCGGTGCTGCGTCTTTAAGCTGAAAACCCTGCGCGCCCGCCTCGATGGCAGCCAGCATCAGCGCGCTGTCGTCAAAGGTCGTCAGCAGGATCACCGGGGTGGCGTCGCCGCGCTCGCGCAAGCGCTGCACCAGTGCAATGCCGCCAAGGCCGGGCATGCGGATGTCGCTGACGATCACCTGGACCGGGCGCTGCGGCAAAGCCGCCAGCAGCTTTTCCGCGTCGTCGCATTCGAGCGATACCTCAAAGCCAAGCTCAAGCAGCAGCGCCGACAGGCCCTTGCGCACCAGCGCCTGATCGTCTGCCAGGGCAATCCGAATGCGTGCGCTGGCTGCGCCTGTCGTCGGCTCGATCGCAGTCATGGCGGCATGCCGAACGGAAGCCGCGCACGCAAGGCCAAGCCGCGTGGCGGGCGCGCGTCAAGGCGCAATTCGCCGCCCAGTTCGGCCAGGCGTTCGCGCATTCCGCGCAGGCCATTGCCTTCGCTGAGCGGAAGAATTCCTGCGCCGTCGTCTTCGACCGCCAGCAGTAGACCCGTCGCAGACCCTTCGACG
>JBBQAW010000141.1:0-9905 GCA_038316815.1 Burkholderiales bacterium | reverse complement strand
CCTGGCCACCGCGCCAGAGCGCAGCGACTGGCAAACGCTGGCCAAGCTGCTGCCCTACCTGTGGAAGTACCGCTGGCGCGTCGGCATTGCTCTTGGCTTCCTGGTCGCGGCCAAGGCGGCCAATGTCAGCGTGCCGGTGCTGCTGAAGTATCTGGTCGACGCCATGACCATTCCAGCCGGCAGCACCCAGGCGCTGCTGGTGGTGCCGGTGGCGCTGATCGTGGCTTACGGCGCCTTGCGCCTGTCCACCAGCCTGTTCACCGAACTGCGCGAACTGATCTTCGCCAAGGCCACCGAAGGCACGGCGCGCAGCATCAGCTTGCAGGTGTTTCGGCATCTGCACGCGCTTTCCCTGCGCTTCCACCTCGAACGCCAGACCGGCGGCATGACGCGCGACATCGAACGCGGCACCCGCGCCGTGCATTCGCTGATCTCGTATTCGCTCTACAGCATCGTGCCCACCCTCATCGAAGTGACGATGGTGCTGACGGTGCTGGCAGTGAAGTTCGACGCCTGGTTTGCCTGGATCACCATTGCCGCGCTGGTCCTCTACATCACCTTCACCATCACGGTGACGGAATGGCGCATGCAGTTTCGCAAAGAGATGAACGAGATCGATTCGACTGCGCATTCGCGGGCCATCGACTCATTGCTGAACTATGAAACCGTGAAGTACTTCAACAACGAAGACTTCGAAGCGCGCCGCTACGACGAGAACCTCGAACGCCTGCGCAAGGCCGCGTTGAAGAGCCAAAGCACGCTGAGCCTGCTGAACACCGGGCAGCAGATGATCATTGCAACGGCGCTGGTGGCGATGCTGTGGCGCGCCACGCTGGGCGTGGCCGAGGGCCGGCTGACGCTGGGCGACTTGGTGATGGTGAACGCGTTCATGATTCAGCTCTACATACCGCTGAACTTCCTGGGCGTGATCTACCGCGAGATCAAGCAAAGCCTGACCGACCTGGACAAGATGTTCGTGCTGCTCGAACGCAACCGCGAAGTCGACGACGCCAAAGACGCCAAGCCGCTGCAGGTGACCCAGGGCCACGTGCGCTTCGAGAACGTCAGCTTCGCCTACGACGCCAGTCGGCCCATCTTGCACAACCTGAGTTTCGAGATTCCGCCCGGCAAGACGGTGGCTGTGGTCGGCCCATCGGGCGCCGGCAAAAGCACGCTGGCGCGGTTGCTTTACCGCTTCTACGACATCAGCGGCGGCAAGCTCAGCATCGATGGGCAGGACATCCAGCATGTGACCCAAGGCAGCCTGCGCGCGGCCGTGGGCATCGTGCCGCAAGACACGGTGCTGTTCAACGATACGGTCGAATACAACATCGCTTACGGCAGGACCGGCGCCGGCCGCGCGGAAGTGGAAGCTGCCGCGCGCGCCGCGCACATCCACGACTTCATCGCCAGCACGCCCAAGGGCTACGACACGATGGTGGGCGAACGCGGGTTGAAGCTGAGCGGCGGCGAGAAGCAGCGCGTGGCGATTGCGCGCACGCTGCTGAAGAACCCGCCCATCCTGATCTTCGACGAAGCCACCTCGGCGCTGGACAGCGCCAACGAACGCGCGATTCAGGCTGAACTGAAGAGCGCCGCGCAGGGCAAGACGGCCCTGGTCATTGCGCACCGGCTCAGCACCGTGGTCGACGCGCACGAGATCGTGGTGCTGGAAGCAGGGCGCATTGTCGAACGCGGGCCGCATGCCGAACTGCTGGCGCGCCAGGGCCGCTACGCGCAGATGTGGCGCATGCAACAGGCGGGTGAAGACGTTTAGAACGTTCTAGAAGAACAGGGCAGGCAGACCATGGAAACCAAGTGGCTGGAAGACTTCGTCAGCCTGGCCGAAACCCGCAGCTTCAGCCGTTCGGCGCAGTTGCGGCATGTCACCCAGCCCGCCTTCAGCCGGCGCATCCAGGCGCTGGAAGCCTGGATTGGCATCGACCTGGTCGACCGGTCTGCCTATCCCACGCGCCTGACGCCAGCAGGCCAGACCTTCCACGCACAGGCATTGGAAATACTCGATTCGCTGCAGGCCACGCGCAACCTGATGCGCAGCCACCAGGTGGCAGGGCAGGACATGATCGAGTTCGCGGTGCCGCACACGCTGGCCTTCACCTTCTTTCCGCACTGGTTGATGGACGTGCGCCAGCGGTTTGGCGCCGTGAAGACGCGGCTGACGGCGCTGAACGTGCACGACGCGGTGCTGCGACTGACCGAAGGCGGTTGCGACTTGCTGATCGCCTACCACCACCCCTCATTGCCCCTGCAGCTGAGCCCTGAACGCTATGAAATGCTGAGCCTGGGCACCGAGACCCTGGCGCCCTATGCCAAGGCCGACGCGGAGGGCCAGCCGTTGTTCAGTCTGCCGGGCTCGGCCCAGACGCCCGTACCCTTCCTCAGTTATGCATCCGGGGCTTACATGGGCCGGTTGGTCGACGTCATCGTCAAACAGGCCGCGCAGCCCCTGGCCCTGGACGCCATCTACGAGACCGATATGGCCGAAGGCCTGAAAGCCATGGCCTTGGAAGGGCATGGCCTGGCGTTCCTGCCGCACAGTTCGGTGCGCAAGGAACTGAAGGCCCGCCGCCTGGTGCCGGCAGCACCGGCCAGGGCCTTTACGCTGACCATGGAAGTGCGCATTTACCGCGAACGCCCCGAAGCGGCACGCAAGTTGAAGCCGGCGGTGCAGTCTCTGTGGGATTTCCTGGGATCGGTGTAAACCCTGCGCATGCATTTCCGGCATGAGGCATGCGTTCATCGGTATGGCCGTGGGGTCTGATTCGAGGGCTTCCACGTGGGTCGTGCGAAATGCGGCTGCCTAGAATGTGCCAGGCTTTCGCCACCCCCCCTTGACCTCCATTGAAATGTCGCTTGAAGGAAACTTGATGACAAAGACGACGCTTGCTACTTGCAGCCTGGCCGCCCTGTTGCTGGCAACCGGTGCGGCGCAGGCCGACACCCTGGCCAAGATCAAGGAATCCGGTGCCGTTTCGATGGGCGTGCGCGAATCGTCCGGCGCGCTGTCGTACACCCTGGGCGACGGCAAGTTCGCCGGCTTCCACGTCGAACTGTGCCAACGCGTGCTGGCCGACGTGCAGAAAAGTCTGGGCATGGCCAAGCTGGACATCAAGTACCAGCCCGTGACTTCGCAAAACCGCATTCCCCTGGTGCAGAACGGCACCGTCGACATCGAATGCGGCAGTACCACCAACAACGCCACGCGCCAGAAGGACGTGTCCTTCGCGGTCACCACCTATGTTGAAGAAGTGCGCATTGCGGTGAAGAAGGCCTCGGGCATCACCAGCATCGCGCAACTCGCCGGCAAGAACGTTGCCACGACCACGGGCACCACGTCGGTGCAACTGCTGCGCAGGAACGAACGCGCTGCCGGCATCAATTTCCAGGAAGTGTTCGGCAAAGACCACGCCGACAGCTTTCTGCTGCTGGAAAGCGGCCGCGCCGAAGCCTTCGTGATGGACGGTCAAATCCTGGCCGGCAACATTGCCAAGTCCAAGAGCCCGGGCGACTACGCCATCGTCGGTGAAGTGCTGTCGGTCGAACCCATCGCCATCATGATCCGCAAGGACGACCCGAAGTTCAAGGCCGCAGTCGACGCCAGTCTGTCGGCCATGATGAAGTCGGGCGACATCGCCAAGGTCTACGACAAGTGGTTCGTGCAGCCCATCCCGCCTTCGAACACCAGCGTGGGCCTGCCCGCCAGCGCCGCCACGAAAGCAGCCTGGGCGGCGCCGAACGACAAGCCGGTTGAGGAATACGCCAGGAAGTAAGGCGCCGCGCCTGTGTCCACCTGGGATTGGCAGGTCTTCTGCAAGGAGATCACCACCGGCGACATGATCGCCAGCTGTT
This sequence comes from Burkholderiales bacterium, assembly GCA_038316815.1. Lineage (GTDB taxonomy): Bacteria > Pseudomonadota > Gammaproteobacteria > Burkholderiales > Burkholderiaceae_C > Rubrivivax. The sequence continues at coordinate 6,035 of JBBQAW010000141.1, read as the reverse complement.
TTGGCAAAGGTGGCGACATTACCTACCTGGACTGGCTGCTGTCAGCCTGGGGCTGGACGGTCTCGGTCGCTGTGTTGGCGCTGGTGGTGGCGCTGGTGGTGGGTGCCCTGATGGGCATCTTCCGCACGGCGCCCATCAAGGGGCTGGTGTGGCTGGGCAACGCGTGGACCGAGCTGTTCCGCAATATCCCGTTGCTGGTGCAGATCTTCCTGTGGTACCACGTGCTGCCGTCGATCTTCACGCCGCTGCGCGAAGTGCCCAGCTTCGTGCTGGTGGTCTTTGCGCTGGGTTTTTTCACGTCGGCGCGCATTTCTGAACAGGTCAAGGCTGGCATTCAAAGCCTGCCTCAGGGCCAGCGTTACGCCGGGCTGGCGATGGGGTTGACGCTGCCGCAGACCTACCGCTATGTGCTGCTGCCGATGGCGTTTCGCATCGTCATCCCGCCGCTCACCAGCGAGAGCATGAACATCGTCAAGAACTCGTCGGTGGCCTTTGCAGTCAGCATCGCCGAACTGACGATGTTCGCCATGCAGGCCGGTGAAGAGACCTCACGCAATATCGAGATGTACCTGGCCGTGACCGGGCTGTACTTCATCTCTGCGTTCACCATCAACCGGCTGGCTCTGGTGATCGAGAACCAGGTCCGAGTACCGGGCCTTCTGGGCGCGAAATGATGGCCCCCACGCTCCTTGCAGTCGCTGCCCCCCGAGGGGGTGCGTTTCCGGGCCGGGAGACCCGGACCCGCGGGAGTTGTGCCCCCACGCTCCTTGCAGTCGCTGCCCCCCGAGGGGGTGCGTGTCCGGGCCGGGAGACCCGGACCCGGAAACGTTGAGCTGCCCATGAATCTCGACTTTTCGTTCATGAACTGGGACATCGTTTCCAGTTTTGTTCTCAAGGGCCTGATTTTTTCGGTGCAGTTGACGCTGGTCGCGATGGTGGGAGGCATCGTGCTGGGCACTTTGCTGGCCCTGATGCGCTTGTCGGGCAAGCCCTGGCTGGTGCAGCCTGCGGCAGCCTATGTCAACACCATGCGCAGCATTCCGCTGGTGATGGTGATCCTTTGGTTTTTCCTGCTCATACCGCTGCTGACCGGCAAGCCGATGGGAGCCGAGCTTTCGGCCATGATCACCTTCACGCTGTTTGAGGCGGCGTACTTCAGCGAGATCATGCGTGCTGGCATCCAGAGCGTGCCCAAGGGTCAGGTCCACGCCGGCTACGCGGTGGGCATGACCTACCCGCAGACCATGCAATTTATCGTGCTGCCTCAGGCATTCCGCAACATGCTGCCGGTCCTGCTGACGCAGACCATCATCCTGTTTCAGGACACCAGCCTGGTTTACGCCATCGGCGCCTACGACCTGCTGAAGGGTTTCGAGATCGCCGGCAAGAACTTCAACCGCCCGGTCGAGACCTATCTGATTGCGGCCGTCGTCTACTTCATCATCTGTTTCAGCCTGAGCATGCTCGTGCGAAGGCTTCAGCAGAAGATAGCCATCATCCGTTGACTGGGCACCTCGCCATGATTGACATCAAGAACGTTTCGAAGTGGTACGGCAGCTTTCAGGTGCTGACCGACTGCAGCACCCACATCCGCAAGGGTGAAGTGGTTGTCGTCTGCGGGCCTTCGGGCAGTGGCAAGAGCACGCTCATCAAGACTGTGAACGCGCTGGAACCGTTCCAGAAGGGCGACATCGTCGTTGACGGCATCAGCATCAGCGGCCCGAAAACCAACCTGCCCAAGCTGCGCGCCCGCGTGGGCATGGTGTTCCAGCATTTCGAACTGTTCCCGCACCTGAGCGTGACCGAGAACCTGACGCTGGCGCAGACCAAGGTGCTGGGCCGCAGTACCGACGACGCCCATGCCCGTGGCCTGAAGATGCTGGACCGCGTGGGACTGATGGAACACAAGCACAAATACCCGGGCCAGCTTTCCGGCGGCCAGCAGCAGCGCGTGGCCATTGCCCGCGCGTTGAGCATGGACCCCATCGTCATGCTCTTCGACGAACCCACCAGCGCCCTGGACCCCGAAATGGTTGGCGAGGTGCTCGACGTGATGGTGAAACTGGCCGATGAAGGCATGACCATGATGGTCGTCACGCACGAGATGGGGTTCGCGAAGAAGGTCAGCCACCGCGTCATCTTCATGGACGCCGGCAAGATCGTCGAGGACTGCCAGAAAGACGCCTTCTTCGGCGACCCGAACGCCCGTTCACCGCGCGCCAAGGAATTTCTCTCGAAGATCCTGGCGCACTGAGGGGAGGGTCGCCTGGGCGGCCCACGCCGTGCATCTCGGCAACGTCGCGACTTGTGGCGACGCGACACGCGCTTGCACAGGTGCGACGCGGTAGCCGGCGGCAAAGGTGACCCAGGGACATCGCTGCAACGATACGGCGGTGCCCGGGGCTGAACACGCTGAAGCGGCGTCTGACCAGCCATCGGGACGCCATTCATACGCCATTCATACGCCATTCACACGCCGTTCGCCCGCCACTCGCCTGCAGGAACCCCCGCCATGAAGTTCTTCCGACATGGGTACGCCGCAGCGGCTCGCCTCGCCACGGCCAGCCTGCTGGCCTTCGCCGCCAGCACCGCACAGGCCCAGGTCACCCTGGCCCAGTTCTGGGCCTTCGACGACCCCGCTGGCACCCTGCTTCCCAGCGTGGCCCCCGGCTTCGAGGGTGGCGCCCGGTGGACCGCAGCCCTGGCTGGCGTGGCCGCCGACGGCGCCGGGCAACTGCGCCTGGGCTACAACGCCACGGCGCTGGGCTACAGCTACGCCCCGCTGAACATCAACGAGGGCGGCGTTTTCTACGCCAAGGTCGTCTACAGCAGCTGGGACATCAAGAACGGCGCAGACAGCGGCAACACGCGGCCAAGCTGGAACTTCGGGCTGCGCAGCGCGGCCTCGACTTCCAGTTCGCTCGTGGCCGATGTGCAACTGACGGCGCTGGCCACCGGCATCGACGTGCTGGTGCGCGACGCGCAGAGCGACTTCACCGCGCAGCGCTTCACGTTGCCGGCCACGCTGACATCGCCGCTGACGCTGGAGCTCAAGCTCGACCGGGTTGCCACGCCCAAGGTCTGGACCCTGAACTGGTCCACCGCCGACAACAGCATCAGCGGCAACCGCAGCGGCACGCTGGGCAACACGGCGGTCGCGCGCAACCCCTCGCATGTCTTCTTCGGCATCAGAGGCAACCATCCCAACGGCGCGCTGAATGTCGCGCCGCTGGTCGACCGCGTCGAAGTGGCGTTCGAGGAACAGATCGTCACGCTGCTGCCGCCGCAGGACGGCAGGCCGGGCAAGCCTTCGAACCTGGTCATCTACCTCAGCGGCAACCCGGTGCAGTCGCCCCAGCCGCCGGTGGGCGGCCCCGGGCTGCTGCTGATGGGCGGCGGCCCCGAGGTCGACGCCGCCTTCACGCAGCGCGCCTACCCGGTCGTCAACGCGGGCGACATCGTCGTGCTGCGCGTCAGTGGCGCCGACGGCTACCAGAACTACCTGTACAACGATCTCGTCAACCAGTTGCCACCCAAGCTGCGCCCGCTACTGCAGCCGAACTCGGTCATGACGCTGATGGTCGACACGCGCAGCAAGGCCAACAGCGACTTCGTCTTCGATGCTGTCTCCAAGGCCAACCTGGTCTGGATGGCCGGTGGCGACCAGTCGCAATACATCAGCCACTGGAAGGGCACGGCGCTGGCCAGTGCCGTGCAGATGGCCTACAAGCGCGGCGCAGTCGTCGGCGGCACCTCGGCCGGCATGGTGGTCAGCGGCGAATGGATGTACGACCCCGGCGCGCTGACTGCCGTCACCAGCGTCGAGGCTGTGGCCAACCCGTACCGGCCGAGCGTGATCATCAGCACTGACCTGTTCGGCCTGAATCTTGGCTTCAATCTCGTGCCCGAGACGCATTTCGCCAACCGCGACCGCATGGGCCGGCTGCTCACTTTCATGGCGCGGCTGCGCCAGGACGCGCGCACGTCGCTGGTTTACGGCATCGGCCTGGACGAGCAGACATCGATGTTCATCGACGCTGCTGGCATCGGCACCTTTCAGCGCCAGGCTGCCGCCGGCAATGGCTATGTGCTGCGCGAAGACAGGCGCGGCACGCAGCGCGTGCAGGTGGCCCCCGACCTGCCGCTGATCTATCGCAACGTGCAGCGCCACAAGTTCACCACCCCGGGCCAGACCTTCGACTTCAACCGGGGCACGACGGCGGTGCCAGCCACGCCGGTCAGCGTCGAAGGCGCGCTGCCCGTCAACCCGTATTGATCGCGTTTATCGCGTTGATCGCATTCGTCGCATTCGTCGCATTCATCGCATTCATCGCATTTCCGCCCCTCACTCCTGACACCGCACCCGCCATGAACGCATCGCACACCGTCCTGCCCCGGCTGCTTGCCATTGCCATTGCGATTGCCACTGCCATTGCCGCCATGCTGGTGTCTGCAACAGCTTTGCCAGCCCACGCCGGGTCCGCCGGGCCTGCGCCTTTGGCCGACTGGCGCTTCACCGAAGCGTCTGGCACCACGCTGAACCTGGCAGCCAACACCGGTGCCGGCCTGGGCGGCGCGCCCGGCCGGTGGGACGTTGCCATCCCCGGCGTGGCCACCGACGGCGCTGGCGGCCTGCGCATTCGCAACAACGGCACGGGTGGCAGCGGCACGCGCACCAGCTATGCCGATTTCGGGCCCCTGCCCGCCGTGGTCACAGAAGGGCTGGTCGATCTGTACGCCAGCTTCTCGGCCTGGAATCTGACGGGCGCCCCCGGCAGCAACGGCCCGCGCTTCACGCTGGCGCTGATCGAAGGCAACGACTTCGAGACCGCGTCGTTCTCGCTCAGCGCTGGCGCGGCCGGGCTGCTGCTGGGCGCTGGCAGCGACCCCTTCGGCAATGGCGGCGCCATTGCGCAGACCGCCACGCTGGCATCGGCTGGCACCACGCCTTTCACCGTGCGCCTGTCAGTGGACCTGCAGGCGCTGAGCTACAGCCTGGCGCTTGACACCGGCAGCGGCTTTGCCGTACTGGGCAGCGCGCCAGTCGATTCGTTCACCGCCGGCATCAACTCGCTGCGGCTGTCGCTGACGGGCGACTTCACGCTGGGCGCGCAGACCGACCGGGGGTTGACGCTCGATCGGGTCTGGTCCCATGCCACGCCGGTGCCCGAGCCCGGCAGTGCGCTGTTGCTGCTGTTGGGGGTCACGGCGCTGGGGCTGGACCGGCGTTTCCGGCGTGCCCGGCAGCCCGCTGCTGCCTGACCAAGCCAGCTGGGTACATGCGGGTCGAGTTCAACTCATCACGCTAGATCACGTTGTCTTCCCACAGCGGTCGCCCGTCCAGCAGCCGCTGCGGCGACAACGCCAGCAGCGAAGGTGCAGCGGTGGCAGTGCCAGCCATCGCAGCGGCCAGCGCGGCCCCGACGGCTGGCGCCTGCTGCATGCCGTGGCCGGAAAAGCCGCAGGCTGTGAAGACGTTGCCCCAGCCAGGCAGCGCGCCGGCCAGGCCGTTGTGGTCGAAGTCGTTCATCTCGTAATACCCGGCCCAGGCTGAACGCAGCCGCAGTGCGGCCAGCGCAGGCACGCGGTGCGCCAGTGCCGGCCACAGCTGTTCTTCGAACTGCGCGTGGTCGATGGCGTCCAGTGGCGGCTCGTGCGGGTCGCCGTCGCGCGGTGGCGCGCCGCACAGGAACATGCGGCCTTCGGGCCGGAACCACAGGCCTGAAGGGTCGATGACCAGCGGGCAGCCGGGCAGTGCGGCTGGGGTCTCAAACACGAACACGTCGCGCTTGCGGGCCGACACCGGCAGCGCCACGCCCAGCAAGGCGGCCAGCGGCGATGTCCAGGCGCCGGCGCTCAGCACCACCGCATCGGCGGCGTGGCGGGTGCCGTCGGCGCAGCGCACGGCTTGCACCCGGCCGGCGCGGTGGTCGAAGCCCTGCACGTCGCCTTGCACGAAGCGTGCACCGCAAGCCTGCGCCTTGCGCTTGAAGGCCTGCAGCAGCGCCGGGCCGTCGAACCAGCCTTCGCCGCTC
>JBBQAW010000140.1:0-9939 GCA_038316815.1 Burkholderiales bacterium | reverse complement strand
CGTGCAGCTGATGCTGTATGCGGTTTTCCGCGTCGGCGGCGCCAGCAACAACATCCGCATGGACAGCGTGCGTGCGCTGGCAGCGCACCGCGCCGTGGCCTGGACGGTGCCCATCAGCCTGGGCGATTCGCACCGCGGCTTCCCGGTGCTGGGCACGACCACCGACTACTTCACACGCTTCGCTTATGGTGAGAGGCAGCCGTTGGCGCTGGCCATCGGCCAGGCCTTCGACGGCACGCTGGATGGGCTGTACCAGGCCGTCATCGGCGCCGAAGTGGCGCGCGCCTTGGGTTACACCCTGGGCCAAAAAATCGTGCTGGCGCATGGCCTGGCGGGCCTGGACGGGGCGCTGGCCGCAGAACATGCCGACAAGCCCTTTACCGTGGTGGGCGTGCTGGCGGCCACCGGCACGCCGGTGGACCGCACGGTGCACGTCAGCTTGCAGGCCATCGAAGCCATTCACCTGGACTGGGTGGGCGGCGCGCCGCTGCCGGCGGCCGCAGGGCTGACCATCGCGCCTGAAATGGCGCGCAAGTTCGACCTCGAACCCAAGCAGGTGACAGCCGTGCTGGTGGGCCTGAAAAGCCGGGCCGCGGTCTTCAACGTTCAGCGCTGGGTCGCCAATTACGAAGACGAAGCCCTGCTGGCGGTACTGCCCGGCGTGGCGCTGGACGAGTTGTGGGCCGTCATCGGCCCAGGCGAAAAGGCCTTGCAGGCGATGAGCGGCCTGGTCGCGGTCGTCAGCCTGGCTTCGCTGGTGGCCGTGGTGCTGGCGGGGTTGAACGAACGCCGGCGCGAACTGGCCGTGCTGCGCGCCGTGGGCGCCGGCCCGCGCCACGTGCTGGCCCTGCTGGCCGCAGAAGGCGCCATGGTCACGGGCCTGGGCGCCTGCCTGGGTGCAGCCGTGGCAGCCCTGGCGGTATGGGCCGCAGGGCCCTGGGTGCAGCAGGCTTTCGGCATCCGGCTGGAGGCCGGCGCACCGACCCTCGTGCAGTGGGGGCTGTTCGGCGCCGTGCTGGCCGCGGGTATGCTTGCCAGCTTGGTGCCGGGCTGGCGGGCTTATCGCCTGTCATTGGCCGACGGCCTGTCCCCCCGAACCTGAACATGATCAAGCCCCGTTTCCTGCTGGCCGCCACCCTGTGCGTGCTGGCCCCCGCCGCCCTGGCCCAGCCCACCGGCGTGCCGCTGATGAACCCGGCCCTGGGTGCAGCCAGCGCCTCGGCCGCTGGCAAGCCTGCGGCCAAGTCCGCCGCCAAACCCGCCGCCAAACCAGCCGCACCCGTCGTCAACGGTTTTTCAACCGTCAACTGGGACGCCCTGGTGCCCGCCGACTGGGACCCCTTCAAGGACTTCAAGGGCACCGACCTGGCCGCCTTGAGCGATGCCGACCCGCGTGCCCAGCAGATGTTGAAGCAATTGCGCGAGATCTGGGACAACGCCCCCACCAACCCGGCCCTGGTAGGCCAGAAGGTGCGCATTCCAGGCTTCGTGGTGCCGCTGGAAGACAGCCAAGATGGCCTGAAGGAATTCCTGCTCGTACCGTATTTCGGCGCCTGCATCCACAGCCCGCCGCCGCCGTCGAACCAGATCATTCACGTGCTGCCCACCAGCCCGGTCAAAAACGTGAAGTCGATGGACGCTGTCTGGATTCACGGCGTTCTGACGACCGAACGCACCGATTCCTACATGGGCGCGGCCGCCTACCGCATCGAGGCGCAGGAAGTGCTGCCTTATCAGGACAGGAAGCGCTGAGGCAGGGGCGGCGATCGGCCCGTTGCGGACGTTCGTTCGTTCGTCTGTCCGTTCGATGCTTTTCACTAGCTTGCTTGCTTGGTCCCCAAGCAAAGGCGTGCTTGGCTTGGCTGCGGCGCTTATGTTCGGCGGTCGGCGCTGCGCGCCGACTTCCCTGCGATGCTCGGTCCCGCGGCCCCATCGCGGAACTCGCTTCGTTCGCTTCGCTCTCTACGCTCAAACACCCGCGATGAGTCAGTTCACCACTCGCGCTGCGCGCGAGGCCGCGGGCCCTGCGCTTCTCGGCGCCTCTCGTGCGCGCCGCATCCAAGCCAAGCCCGCCTTTGCAGCACACATGGTTGCGTGCCATGGTTGCGCGCAGACATGGTGCTGGGGCTGCGGCAGTCGGGTGGCCCCCGCAGCGAAGTAAAGGAGGAGACGTCGGCCGCAGGCCGGCGGCGGGGGACATGAGCGGAGGGGGCCACCCGGCTGACGTAGCCCAGGGACAAAGTAGACATTCCGAAGGGTCCGCGACATAAGTCCGCAACAGACAAGAACCGAACGACCGCAATGGGCCGTTTGCCGACACCCAGCTGTCGCACTTGACCGGCCGCTTGGCAACCGTCGTCCGGTGGTGCGTTCATCTCCGAGTCGTTGTCACCGCTTCAGCGCCAGAGCAAGCAATTTGGCTGAAGACCGATGCGGCACCGATACAGCAGTCTTGCGGGGCACCTACCGATAATCCACCCTGCCACCACCGGCATCGCTGGACGACCACCTTGACCACCTTCGCATTCCTCTCGCAGCCAGGCTTCCTGGCCGCCGCTGCACCCCAACCCGGCACGCCATTCGCTGTGGCCGGCATTGCCTGGGACGGCAGTACCACCAACCGGCCCGGCGCGCGCATGGCGCCAAGCGCCATTCGCCAGGCCAGCCAGATGCTGTGCGACGGCACGCACCCGTTCTTCGACGTTTCGCCGCTGGGACAACTGGGCGATGCCGGCGACTTGCTGTTGCCCAACACGTCGCTCGAGCGCATGCGCGCGGCGATGCCGGCACAGGTGGAACCGCTGATCCGCGCCCACCACATGGCCTGGCTGGGGGGCGACCATTCCATCACCCTGCCCCTGCTGCAGGCTTACCACGCCTGGCTGGGCCGGCCGCTGGCCGTGGTTCACTTCGACGCCCATTGCGACACCTGGACCAACCACTTTGGCGAACCCAGCGGCCATGGCACCTGGGTTTATGAGGCCATGCAGCAAGGCTTGGTGCTCGACGCCTGCTTTACGCAGATCGGCATTCGTTCGGCAGGAGAACGCTCAGCGCGCGATTTCGTGGCCACACGAGGCGGCCAAATTTTCACCGCCCGCAGCCTGCGCGGCCTGGAAAGCCCGGCGCAACTGGCGCCGATGCTGGCCGCCATCCGCCAGCGCCTGGCAGAGCACGGCAACCCTCCCGTCTACCTGAGCCTGGACATCGACTGCCTCGACCCGGCCTTTGCCCCCGGCACCGGCACGCCCGAGCCTGGCGGCATGAATACCAACCAGGTCCTGACCATCCTGGAAGAACTGGCCGACCTGCCCTTCGTCGGCATGGACTGCGTCGAAGTCTCGCCCCCCTACGACCACTCAGAACTGAGCAGCCAGGCGGCAGCCGCCTTCGTCTGGACCTACCTGTGCGGCCGCGTGGCGAATGCGGACGTGCAGACCCGCATGCAACCCGGTGCGGCGCCGGTCTAGACTCACGGTACAGCCCAGCTCTGGAGAACAAGCCATGAACAAAGCCATCGACCCCGCACTGATGCAGGCCGCCGAAGCCACCGGCACCCGATTGGGCGCCTACTGGATGCCCTTCACGGCCAACCGACAGTTCAAGAAATCGCCGCGGCTGGTGACACGCGCCGAAGGCATGCATTACTGGGACGAGCACGGCCGCCAGATTTTGGACGCCGTCGCCGGCCTGTGGTGCGTCAACGCTGGCCACGGCCGGCCGCGCATCGTCAAGGCCATTCAGGACCAGGCCGCTGAAATGGATTTCGCGCCGCCGTTCCAGATGGGGCACCCGAAAGCTTTCGAGCTGGCTGAACGCCTGACGGCCATCGCGCCGGCGGGCATGGGCAAGGCCTTCTTCACCAACAGCGGCAGCGAAGCCGTCGAGACGGCATTGAAGATGGCCCTGGCCTACCACCGTGTGCGGGGTGAAGGCACGCGCACGCGGTTGATCGGCCGTGAACGCGGCTACCACGGCGTCAATTTCGGCGGCATATCGGTTGGCGGCATGGTGGCCAACCGCAAGACCTTCGGCGCGATGTTGGCCGGCGTCGACCACATCCGCCACACCCACGACCCGCTGCGCAATGCCTTCAGCCGCGATCAGCCTGCCCACGGTGCGGAATTTGCCGACGACCTGGAACGGCGCATCGCCTTGCACGACGCCAGCACTATCGCCGCTGTCATCGTCGAGCCGATAGCCGGTTCCACCGGTGTGCTGGTACCGCCCCAGGGCTACCTGCAGCGCCTGCGCGAGATCTGCACGAAGCACGGCATCTTGCTGATTTTTGATGAGGTCATCACCGGTTTCGGACGCACCGGGCAGGCGTTCGCAGCCCAGACCTTTGGCGTCACACCCGACCTGATGACGGTGGCTAAAGGCCTGACCAACGGCAGCGTGCCGATGGGCGCCGTGCTGGCCCGGAACGAAATCCACGACGCCTTCATGACCGGCCCCGAGCACATGGTCGAATTCATGCACGGCTACACCTACAGCGGCCACCCGCTGGCTTGCGCTGCCGGCATCGCCACACTTGACACCTATGCCGAGGAAGGTTTGTTCGCACGCGCTGGCGCAACGGCAAGCTATTTCGCCGACGCCGTGCATTCGCTGCGCGGCGAACCGAACGTCATCGATGTGCGCAATTTCGGACTGGTGGCGGGCATAGAACTGACCCCCATCGCCGATGCGCCCACCCGCCGTGCTTTCGGCGTCTTCCTCGACTGCTACGAACGCGGCGTGATGCTGCGCACCACCGGCGACACCGTGGCGCTCAGCCCGCCGTTGATCATCGAACGCAGCCACATCGACGAGATCGTAGACACCGTGCGGGGCGCGCTGCGCCGCGCTGCCTGAAGCGCCCGAAGTTACCCGACCACAAGCGGGATGGGGTTCGCTGACCTGTTGACGGCGCGTTTGCCAGAGCGCTTCATAGGGCGTTTCAAAGAGCGTCTCAATCAGCGCTTCACCCAGCGGGACGAAACGCTGGGCCGCGATTCCTACTACGCTGATACCGCCCCTGCCGGCCCCGATTGCCCGGCGCTGCAGGGCCATGTTCAGGCCGATGTCGCCATTGTCGGTGGTGGTTTGGCCGGTCTGTCGGCTGCCGTGGATCTGGCGCGGGCCGGCCAGCGCGTGGTGCTGCTGGAAGCCGGCCGCCTGGGCCACGCCGCCAGCGGCCGCAACGGTGGCCAGGCCCTGCACGGCCTGGGTTGCGAGCAGGATGTCATCGAAGCGCAGCTGGGCCTGGACGACGCCCGGCGCGTTTGGCGAATGTCGATCGAGGCCCTGGACCTGCTGCGCGAACGCATCACCCAGCACGTCATCGATTGCGACTGGCAGCCCGGCTACCTGGCGCTGGCCACCAGTGCCGCCAAGGGCCGTGCGCTGGCCGACTGGGCTGACCGCATGGACAAGATCTACGGCGACCCATTGCAGCGCATCGCCCCGGCCGAAGTGCGGCAGTGGATCGACAGCCCGCGCTTCCACAGCGGCGTGTACGACCCGCGCTCTGGCCACTTGCACCCGTTGAAATACTTGCGCGGGCTGGCACGGGCGGCCATCGCCGCGGGCGTGAAGGTGTACGAGAACACGACCGCGCTTCAGCTGGCAGACGGCCCTGCGCCGCGCCTGCGCTGCGCTCAAGGCAGCGTGCAGGCGCGACAAGTGCTGCTGGCCGGCAACGCCCACCTGCAGGCCCTTTCGCCCGCATTGGCGCCAACACTGGCTACGCGCGTGATGCCAGTGGGCACCTATGTCGCCTGCAGCCAGCCGCTGGGGCCTGAGCTGGCCTTGCAGCTGATTCCCAGCCGCAGCGCCGTTACCGACACCCATTTCGTCGTCGACTACTTTCGCTTCACTGCCGACCACCGGCTGCTCTTCGGCGGCGGCGTGAGCTACAGCACGCGCACCCCGGCCGACTTGAAAGACCGCCTGCGCGCCCGCATGCAGGCCACGTTCCCGCAGTTGCAAACACTGCAGGTGGAACACCTTTGGGGCGGTTTCGTTGACATCTCGATGAACCGCGCGCCAGATTTCGGCCGACTGGGCGGCAACGTGTACTACCTGCAAGGCTTTTCAGGCCATGGCCTGGCACTGACAGGCCTGGCGGGCAGGCTGGCGGCCCAGGCCATGCTGGGCGACGCCAGCCGTTTCGACGTCTTCGCCCGGCTTCGGCACCGGCCCTTTCCGGGTGGTGCGGCGCTGCGAACCCCTGCCCTGGTGCTGGCCATGGCCTGGTACCGGCTGCGCGATATCCTTGGCTGATCATGAGTTCCCTGCCCTTGCCCTTGCCCTTGCCCTTGCCCTTGCCGTTGCCGTTGCCCTTGCCCTTGCCGCTCCCGCTGGTTGTCCTGCCCAGTTGCCAACGTGAACGTGAAGGCCACCTTATCCACCTGGCCGGTCGCAAATACGTCGACGCCGTGCGTCTGGCTGGGGCATTGCCGCTGATCGCCCCGCCCTGCAGCGCGCAAGAGTTGCATGCCCTGCTGGGCTTGGTTGACGGTGTGTTGCTGACGGGATCGCCATCAAACGTGGACCCCTCGCACTTCGGCGAACACGCGCGCGACCCCAGCCTGCCGCTGGACCCGGCGCGCGATGCCTTCACCTTGCCGCTGGTCCGCGCCGTGCTGGCACGCGGCATTCCGCTGCTGGCCATCTGCCGCGGCACGCAAGAAATGAATGTTGCGCTTGGCGGCAGCCTGTACCAGGCGGTGCAGGAAGAACCCGGCTTCATCGACCACCGCGGCCCCGAAGGCGCCGACCCGGACGTCGAAATGGACGTCGCCTACGGCCCGGTGCACAGCGTTGCAGTGCAGCCTGGCGGCGTGCTGGCCGCAGCCACCGGGCGCAGCAGTTTCGATGTCAACAGCCTGCACGGCCAGGGCGTGCGACGCCTGGCACCGGGCTTGCACGTCGAAGCCCTGGCGCCCGACGGGTTCATCGAAGCCTTCAGCATGCCGCTTTCGCCACAGTCCCCCGGGTTCAACCTCTGTCTGCAATGGCACCCGGAATGGCAGGCTGAGAGCAACCCGGTATCGATGGACATCTTGCGTGCCTTCGGGCAAGCGGTGCGCTTGCACCAGGCCCGAAGACTGAACGCCCAACTTGCTGCCCCCCCATGATTGCCAGAGACCGTTTCAGCTTTTCCGACCTCGAGCTTTGGCTCGATGACAACCGCGTCACCGAAATTGAGTGCCTGGTGCCCGACCTCACCGGCGTGGCGCGCGGCAAGATCTTGCCGCGCAAGAAGTTCACCGAAGACCGCGGCATGCGCCTGCCCGAGGCCGTGGTGGCGATGGGCGTGACGGGCGAATTCCCCGAAGAGGGCCCCTACTACGACGTCATCAAGCCCACCGACCGCGACATGCACCTGCGGCCCGACCCCACCACGGTGCGCATCGTGCCCTGGGCCACCGACCCCACGGCCCAGGTCATTCACGACTGCTACGACCTGGAAGGCGCCCTGGTGCCGTTTGCGCCGCGTTCGGTGCTGCGCCATGTGTGCGACCTGTACGCCGCGCGCGGCTGGGACCCGGTGGTCGCACCTGAACTCGAGTTCTACCTGGTGGCCCGCAACACCGACCCCGACGTGCCGCTGAAGCCGCCGGTAGGCCGCAGCGGCCGCAGCGAAACATCGCGCCAGGCCTACAGCATCGACGCCGTGAACGAATTCGACCCGCTGTTCGAAGACGTCTATGCGTATTGCGAAAAGATGGAACTGAACGTCGACACGCTCATTCACGAGGTCGGCGCCGGGCAGATGGAAATCAACTTCTTCCATGCCCACCCGCTGGGGCTGGCCGACGAAGTTTTTCTGTTCAAGCGCACCGTGCGCGAAGCCGCGCTGCGCCACGACATGTTTGCCACCTTCATGGCCAAGCCCATTGCCGGCGAACCCGGTAGCGCCATGCATGTGCACACCAGCGTGCTGGCCAAGGCCACGGGGCTGAACATCTTCAGTAACCCTGACGGAACGCCTTCGAAAGAGTTTTTCTGGTACATCGGCGGCCTGCAGAAGTACATCCCGGCCGCAATGGCGCTGTTCGCGCCCTACGTCAACAGCTACCGGCGTCTGGTGCGCAGCAATGCGGCGCCCATCAACATCCAGTGGGGCACCGACAACCGCACCGTCGGCATTCGCAGCCCGGTGGCCACGGCGGCGGCGCGGCGCGTTGAGAACCGCGTCATTGGCGCCGACGCCAACCCGTATGTCGCCTTCGCAGCCACGCTGGCCTGCGGCTACCTGGGCATGGTCAACCAGATCGAGCCCTCACCCGAATGCAAGGGCGACGCGTATTTGGGTGTCTTCGAACTGCCGCGCAGCCTGGGCGAAGCCCTGACCCTGCTGCGCGATGGCAAGGAACTTGCGGCCGTGCTGGGCGAGGCCTTCATCACGGTCTACACCGAAGTGAAAGAGATCGAATACGCCGAGTTCATGAAAGTGATATCACCCTGGGAACGGGAACACTTGTTGCTTCATGTTTGAAAAAAGCGTCATGAAACAAGCACCATGAACCAGCGCACAACCCAAGAATGGCAAGCCGCCGACGCGGCCCACTTTCTGCACCCCTTCACCGACTTCCAGGGCCTGGCGCGCAAGGGTGCGCGCATCATCGAGCGCGCAGAGAACATCTACCTGTGGGACAGCGACGGCCACAAGCTTCTGGACGCGATGAGCGGCCTGTGGTGCGTGAACGTCGGCTATGGCCAGGAAGCCCTGGTCGAAGCCGCAACGAAGCAGATGCGGCAGTTGCCCTTCTACAACGCGTTCTTTCAGACCGCCACGCCGCCGGCCATCGAACTGTCTGAATTGCTGGCAGAAGTTTCGCCGCCCGGTTTTGAGCATGTGTTCTTCGCCGGTTCAGGGTCTGAAGGCAACGACACCGTCGTGCGCATGGTGCGGCGCTACTGGGACATCCTGGGGCAACCCAGCCGGCAGGTCATCATCAGTCGCAATAACGCTTACCACGGCAGCACCATGGCCGGGGCGTCGCTGGGCGGGATGAGCGGCATGCACGCCCAGGGCGGTCTGCCCATTCCCGGCATCCAGCACATCGAACAACCCTACTGGTGGGACCACGGGCGGCCGCTGGGCCTGAGCCGCGATGAATTCGGCTTGTTGGCCGCCAGCTGGCTGGAAGAACGCATTCTGGCCATCGGGCCCGAGAACGTGGCGGCCTTCATCGGCGAACCCGTGCAAGGCGCTGGCGGCGTGATCATTCCGCCCGCCACTTACTGGCCCGAGGTGCAGCGCATCTGCGACAAGTACGGCGTGCTGGTGGTGGCCGACGAAGTCATCTGCGGCTTTGGCCGCACTGGCGCATGGTGGGGCAGCCAGACCCTGGGCTTTCGGCCCGACCTGATGACCTTCGCCAAGGGCGTGACGAGCGGCTATGTGCCGCTGGGCGGCGTGATGGTGGGCGCGCGCATTGCGCGCGTGCTGGTGGAACAAGGCGGTGAGTTCAACCACGGCTACACCTACAGCGGGCACCCGGTGGCCTGCGCGGTGGCCCTGGCCAACATCGGCCTGATTCGGCGGCTGGGCCTGGTTGAACACGTGAAGCACGACGTTGGTCCTTATCTCGCCGAATGCTTTGCCGGCTTGAAAGACCACCCGCTGGTGGGCGACGCCGAAACCATCGGTCTGATGGGCGCTTTGCTCTTGGTGAAGGACCGTGCCCGGGGTACCGCGTTCGACGAGTCCGTCGGCATTGGCATGGTCTGCCGCGGGCACTGCTTCGGCAACGGGCTGATCATGCGCGCCGTCGGCAACCGCATGATCATCGCGCCGCCCTTGGTCATCACACGCGCGCAGATCGACGACATGATGACCCTCGTCCGCCGCTGCCTCGACCTGACCCTGGCCGATGCCCGTAGCCAAGGCTGGCTGGCCTAGGCGCTGCCAGAATATTCACCGCTTTCCGCATCTGAACCAAC
>JBBQAW010000139.1:0-9987 GCA_038316815.1 Burkholderiales bacterium | reverse complement strand
CCAGGCCGTTGCAATCTCTTGCCAGACGGCCGCCGCCGCAGAGGCACCGCCACCGCGCCACATCGCCTCGGCCTGTATATCCCCGCATTTGAGGGCGTTGATGACGTCGCCTGTGCCCTTGTAGCCCGCGCAGGCCGCCGCTGCCTCGCGCTCGGCCGCGTCCCATTCACCGGCTTGCAAGTGCAGTTTGGCGCGCAACGACCGGGCCACGGCGGCCTGCATCGGAAGGTCGAACTCGGCGGCCAGACGGGCAGTGGCATCGGCGTGGACGATGGTCTCGTCCCGGTCGTTCCGACTCAAGGCACGCAGTGCTGCGAACTCGTGGCAGGAACTCGCCAGCCGTGGCGCGTTCAGGGTACTGGCAAGGGCCAGTGCGCGGGCAAGCGTCGCGCCACGGGCATCGTCATCGTCTTGGACGGCGTGCAACTCGGCCTCGACCAACAGCAACTGAACTTCATACATGTGGTCAGTCGGCTTTTCCATCCGCTCGCGGGCCAGCGTGGCCCAGCGTGATGCGGCTGCCAGCTCTTGACGTGCCAGGTCGAATTCGCGCCGTTGTATGGCCATGAAGCACAGGTTGCCGCGGCAAAGGGCAGCCCTTGCAGCGTCACCGATGCGCTCGGCCACCTCGGCCCCCCGCCGCCCCGCCGCCTCGGCCAGTTCCAGCCGCCCCGTGCGGTGAGCCAGCAGGCTCTGAGAGCTCAGGGCGCTGCCCAGCCACCGCATGTCGCCCTGGGCTTCGCTCAATGCCAGCAGCTCGTCGATGGCCTTGGCCTGCTGATCGCGCAGGGCAAGGTTGTCGCAAACAGCACTTCTCAGGTGCAACAGCTCGCACTGCAGCCCTGGCGGCAGCGGCTTGCTGTCCAGCGCCGCCTGTGCTTCGGCGCGGTCGACGTACTGCAGCGACGCCTTGAAGGCCGAACGGGCAAACGCCTTGTGCGCTGCGCGCTTGAACCAGTCGACGGCCTGCGCGTGCTCACCCGCCCGCGCACAGTGCTCGGCGGTGATGCCCAGGTATTCGTCGCTGCGGTCGCCCACGCGCTGCGTCAGCCAGGCTGCGGCGCGTGCGTGAGCCTCGCGCTTGTGCTGCTTCAGCACGGTGTCGTAGCTCACCTGATGCATCAGGTGGTGCTGGAAGGCTTCTTCCGCCGTGTCGGCGAAGGCGCTGGTGGGACGCGGCCGCACCAGCGCCTTGCGCTGCAGCGTGGGCAAGGCGCTGGGGCCGCGCGTGTCCAGCGCCCGCAAGGCGTCGTCCCAGAACACGGGCCCGATGACGCTGGCCATCTGCAGTGCGTGGCGGGCCGCGGGTTCCAGTGCATCCAGACGCGCCTGAAGCACGCCGGTCAGCGTGGCGGGCAGGCGCTGCGGGTTCAGGCGCTCGGCGTGGAAGCGCCATTCGCTGTCGTTGTCAGTGCTGACGCTGCCACTGCTGACGCTGTCACGGGCGCTGTCACTGTCGCTGTCACTGCAGATCACGCCCTGGTCCAGCAGCATGCCCACCAGTTCCTCGGCGTAGAACGGGTTGCCTTCGGCGCGGCGGTCGATCAATTCGGCCAGCTCCGCCGGCACCGGGTTCAGCCGCCGCAGCAACGACCGGGTGAGCGCGCTGCCTTGCGCCGCGTTCAGCGGCTGCAGCGTCAAACGTTCGTGTTGCGGCAGGCCTTCGCCCCAGTCAGGCTGGCGCTCGATCAGGCCCGGGCGCGCGCTGAACAGCGCCAGTATTGGCGCCGAACCCGACGTGGCAGCGGCCTTCAGCAGCACCACCAGCGCATCGAGCGACGCGTCGTCGGCCCAGTGCAGATCGTCCAGCAGCAGCACCACCGGCGAGCCGTCGCTGGCGGCCAGACGTTCCAGCCACAGGCGCAGCGCAGTCAGTGCGCGGTCGCGCAGCAGGCGCGCGTCGGTGCCCAGGCGCTGCACGGCGGGCGAGGCCGAGAAGTCCAGGCCGATGAGCTGGCCCAGCAGTTCGGGCGCCGGGTCATTGGCCTCCGTCAGCCAGGGCGCCAGGCCCTGCACGAACTTGGAGCGCGCGACATCGGCGCTGTCGCTGTCGGCAATCTCCAGCCGGCGCGCCAGCAGGTCGCGCAACAGGCCGTAGGGTTGCAGGCCGCTGGAGGGCTGGCTGCGCGCCGGCATCAACCACCAGGTGGCGAGGTGTGCCGACAGGATGTGCTGGAACTCGTGCAGCAGGCGGCTCTTGCCCAGGCCGGCGTCGGCAATCAGCGTCAAGGCGCGTGGCGTGCGGTCTGTGAGCAAGGCTTGGAGCGTGGCTTCGAAGCGGGCCAGTTCCGCCTGGCGGCCGATGAGCAGCGTCTCCTGCCCGCGAACGCCGCGCGCATGCAGCCTCAAGGCGCGTGGCTTGGGGCCCTGCACCAGCCAGCTGGTGAGCGGTGCGTCTACACCCTTCACTGCCAGCGGCAGCTGCGCCTGCGCATCGAACAGGCCGCGCACCAGCGCCCAGGTGTCCTGGCTGATGCGCAGTGCGCCGGCCGGCGCGGTCTGCTCCATGCGCGCGGCGATGTTGACGGCGAGGCCGCGGATGGCACTCTGGTCGCCTGCGCCACCGCCTCCACCGCCGAGCAGCACGGCGCCGGTGTGCACGCCTACGCGAACGTCGCAGCCAGCGTAGCCGTGGGCTGCCAGGACTTCGGCGCTCAGCAGGCGCCCCAGTTCCAGCAGGCTCAAGCCGCAGCGCACGGCGCGTTCGGCGTCGTCTTCGGTGGCTTCTTCCGAGCCAAACACGGCCAGGATACTGTCGCCGGCATACTGCAGCACGCGGCCGTGGTGGGCCTGAACAATGGCGGTACCGCGCCTCAGAACACCGTCCATCACGGCGCTGGTCTCCTCGGGGTCCAGATGCCGGCTGAGCGTGGTGGAGCCGACCACGTCGAGGAACAGGATGCTGACTTGCCTGAGGGTCTGGGCGGGCTCGGTTTCGGGTGCGGGCGCTGGTGTGGGCGCTGGTGCGGGCGCTGGTGCGGGCTTCAGTGCGGGCTCTTGTGCGGGCTGTGGTGTGACCGTAGCGCGGAGGGCGGCAAGCCGGGCGTGCAAGCCGGCAAGTGCGGCATCGACGACATCATCGCCCAACGTGACGCGCTGCGCCTCCATCGCAGCGACGCCTGCTTCGAGTTTGCGTTATTCGTCAGACATGGGGCCGAGGATATCAATCGGCATCGTTCGGACGCCGGCCATCGAGCCCGCGCCTCAAAGGAACCGGGTTGGCATGGCGAACGACCCGTGGCCGCCAGATTGCCGACGAAGGCGACTCAAGCTGTCTGAAGATATTCGATCGCCGACCTGACAGCGGCTACCTGAGCTTCATTGCACTGGTCGGCAGTCGCTGTCGGGCTGTCCGGGTAGGCCTCGGTGGTCGTCACGAAGCGCGCGTCGGTCATGCCGCCGCACAAACCCGACGACCGCTGAGCGATGTTGATCACGCCTTCCTGCTGCAACGTGGCGCCGATGATGTGGCCATGCTCGTCCGGCTTGGCGATGTGGGTCACGCGTCGGACAGCGTCGATCAGCGCACGTTGGAAAGCCGGTTCAGGTCGTTCACGATCGGCTACCAGATAAAAGCCGTCGGGAATGGCGGTTTGATTGAAGGCCACGCCGTCGCGCGCAGCCTTGGCAGGGCCGAACTCGCTGTCGTCGGTGTCCGTGGTTTCGTGCAGATCGACATGTACGTCGACTCGTCCGCAGTTGGCGGCCACGCATGCCATCGCCAGCGCCGACTCGGCCGCCGCGCTGCCTTGCCTGAACTGGCGATTCGGGTCGACTGCGTTGGGATTCCAGCGATTGATGGTCTCGTACCCCCATGGGCTGATGCAAGGGAGCACGAGCACATTGATCACTCCCGAATGGCGATGGAGCTCGTGCTGAAGCCACTGCAAGGCACCCTGCACGCCGCTGGTCTCGTATCCGTGCACGCCCCCTGTGACCAGCACCACCGGTCGATCTGGGTTCCAGGCGCGGGTGCGCACTGCAAACATCGGGTAGATACCCAAGCCCAGGGGCGTGTAGTCCAGAGCACCGTACTGAAAAACTTCGGCCTGCGCTGGAAGCCGCTTCATTGGCGCTACCACCTCGACGGCGTAGCTGCGTTTCACCCCCTGGCGTGCTACCCAGGCAGCCTTCTCGGCTGCGCCCCAGGGTTTGCCGGGAATGCCGATCGGATGCGGTGTGACAGGTTGCGGCGTACTCATGGGTGTCAGATCGATCTTACTGGCGTCAGGCCCTTGGCCCCATCGTCTGCCTGCGCAAGCGCTCACGGACCGAATGTCAGGAGAGCGCCTTCACAGTCGACGCCAGCAACGGGGCCGCCGGGGTCTACATCCGCCAGACCTGGGGCGATCTCGATGCGCTTGAATTGCCGCAGTGCGTGCTGCCCTTGCGGTAACGCGGCAATACGGCTGCAACAAGCTCGCGGATGACGTGAAGGCCAGGGTTCAGTTCACCCGGACAGCATCGCGGCCCGCTGCTTTGGCGGCGTACAAAGCTGCACCGGCGCGGTGCAGCAGGGTTTCGGCGATGTCCGCGTGGGCCACGCATGCCGATGCTCAACGTCAGCGGCGGGCGGTCAGGCCAGCGCGCCAGGCTTTCGCTGCGCAAGGCCTCGCGCACGCGGTCGGCCGCCAGGCGGGCGTTGTCTGCGGTCATCTGTGCCAGCAAGGCGAATTCGTCGCCGCCCAGGCGCGCAGCCTGGTCGTGGGGCCGGCGGTTGCGATTCAGCACTTGCGCCAGCAGCACCAGAGCCTGGTCGCCTCGGGCGTGGCCGTCGCGGTCGTTCACGGGCTTCTAATGGTCCACGTCGATCACCAGCAGCGTCAGTGCCGACCGCTCGTCCAGGCCCTGCGCCTGGTCGCCGATGTGGCGCGCCAAGGCCTCGTCGAAGCCGCGCCGGTTGAGCAGCCCGGTCAATGCGTCGCGACGTGATTCGCGCTGCGCCCGCGCGGTGTCTAGGCGCACGGCCAGAGCGCGGGCGCTGCTTTCGGCCCGTTCCATGGCGCCGCGCAACTGCATGCGGTGGTAGGTGCGAAATGCGGACAGCGCGCTCTGAAAGTCGTGCTCGGCATCGCAGGCCTGGGACAGCACCAGCGCCAGCGGCTCGATCGAGTTGTCGAAATGCTGTGCGTCTGCACGCGCCAGGGCCGCGCTGGCGGTGGCGCATGCGCGGTCGGGGTGGCCGGCCTGCAGCCAGGCGCGCACCAGGTCCAGCTGCACATAGAGCAAGGTGTAAGTGTTGCCGTCGCTGCCGTAGGTGGTCTGCAGCTCCTGCAGCAGGGGCAAGGCTTCGTCGAGCCGGTCCAGCACCACCAGGGCGCGGGCCATGCAGCCGCGCGGGTAGTCGGCGTGGT
Organism: Burkholderiales bacterium; assembly: GCA_038316815.1. Taxonomy (GTDB): domain Bacteria; phylum Pseudomonadota; class Gammaproteobacteria; order Burkholderiales; family Burkholderiaceae_C; genus Rubrivivax. Next base: position 4,633 of record JBBQAW010000139.1, on the reverse strand, counting down.
TGAGCGCTGCTCTCAGTTCTTCATGCGGAGCCTGCAGCAGCGCTTGCGCCAGCACGTTGGCGCGCTCGGCGTGTGCACGCCAGATGGCAGTGGGCAGGCCGTCATCACGTTCTTTGCGCGCGCGCGTGGCCAGCTCGCCAGCAGCGTTGTTCTGCGTCATCAGGCGCAGGGGATGCGGCGTGTCGCGCATCAGGTCGACAGCGTCTTCCAGGCATTGCAGCGCGGCGTCATGCCGGCCCATGCGTTGCAGCGGCACGCACAGAACGGCGAGCGTACGCGCCATCTCGGGCAGGTTTCCCAGCGTTCGCTGGATTTCCAGCGCTTGCTTGAGCGACAGCAGGCATTCGGCCAGCTCGCTGCATTCGCGGTTCGCCATGGCGACCACGCTCAGCGCCTTGGCCTCGCCGTCGCGCGAGCCCAGCATGCGCATGCCCGCCAGGGCGGTCTGGCCGAGCGTGAGTGCTGCCGCCGAGTCCTTGATGGCCAGCACCCGGCCCGGCGCGACTTGCAGGTAATGGACATGCCAGGGTCCGCTTTCGGCTTCGGCGCGTGCCAGCAAGGCGCGCAGCTCGTCTTCGGAATCAGCTCGCGGGTGCTCATTAATCAGTCAGCTGCAGGGATCGCAGCAAAGGCCGTGTCCTCGGCGCCGGGTGGAATGGGGCTGCCCGACCGAAGGTGGCCATCTGCCGCTGCCGTGGGCAGGGTGGGCATGAGAGGCGTCACGGTACTGATCGTGGAATCAGCCGGCGCGTCGACGCAGCGACCTGGGGCCGGTCCTGCGGGGCTGCTTTCGGTACTGATGGGCGTTGACGGTGATCACTCGACGAGTCTGAGTCCAAACCTGGTACGGCATCAGTCGGCTTCGGACCCTTGATCTGCTCGATCAGTGACGTCTCCAATGCATCTGTGGTGGTGGTGTTGGCCCCTTGCAGGTCCCGGCCGCCAGGTGGCCGCCGCCGCCACGCTGCAGCCTCAGTTTGCCGACGCTCACACGGTTGCCGCCGTCGAAGATGCTCTTGCCCACGGAGTAGACGGTGTTCTGCTTTTCCCGACACACATCGCATGCATGCTCATGTCGCACTGTGGGAGCATGGCGTGAACCACACGGAACAGCGTGCACGTCCATCAGGTGGCTCAGCAGTTCCCAGCCCTTCGGCTCGAGCACATCGGCCATGCTGGGGCGCAGGAAATTCAAACGCATTTTTTTGCCAAAGGGCCCCCAGCAGGCCCCGGCACTGCTGCGTGCACTACTTGAGTTCGAGAATCCAGCGCGCCAGCGTCAAGGCTTCGGCTTCATTGACCTGGGGCTGCGCGGGCATCGGCACCTGGCCCCAAACCCCTACACCGCCTTCACGAATTTTCTGGGCCAGCTTGAGGTCCGCGCCTTTGTCGGCGACATACTTGGCCGCGATGCTCTTGAAAGAAGGCCCCAGCGTCGTCCTGTCGATGCGGTGACAGGCCAGGCAGTTCTTCTCTTTGTAAAACTCGTCCGGGTCCCCGCTTGCAAAGGCTTGGCAGGCCGACAGCAACAAGCCCAGAGCGGAAACGATCAATACTGATTTCATCTGTTGATCTCTGCAAAAAAGCGCGGGGACCCGAAGGCCCCCACGTGTTTGAACCACGAAGCGGATGAGCCTGGATCAGTTGGGCGTCAGGCGCGTGATGGCGCCTTCGTCGGTTGCGACATACAAGCTGCCATCCGGCCCTTGCACCAGCGAACGGAAGCGTGCAGCAGGCATCGGCAGGCTGACGGTGGTGCGCGTTGCTGACTGGCCGTCAGCAGCGATGTCCAGCACGTCAAGGCGGTTGCCGACCGCTGTGCCGTGAATGCCGATCCCGGCATAGCCCAGGATCATGCGGCCGTTCCAGGCCTTCCACTGCGTGCCGCTGACGAAGGTGCCGCACAACAGACCTTGCGACAGACCGTCGTTGTTCCAGGCCGGCTTCATGGCCTTGGGGTAGGTCTTGGTGTCGGTCATCGGCATGAAGGCGTTCCGATCTTTCGGGTCCAGCGCACCCATCTGGTTGGGGCTGTAGCCGCAGTAGCCGTCTGGACAAGCACCCCGTCCGCCCACGTCGGGACGCGGGTCCCAGCCGGCGTTGCCGCCAGCGACCAGTGCCGTGACTTCGTCGCTGTGCCAGGGCCCGTTCTCGGCGGTGAAAGGCTGGTTGGTGCCGGGCCTGAAGGCGATGCCTTGCGGGTTGCGATGCCCGTAAGTGTAGACCCGAGCGTCGAAGCCGGCCGGCGCGCCATTGCCCGGCGCGGCCTTCCCGTCGCGGTCGATGCGCAACACCTTGCCGCCGATGCGGGTGGGGCTTTGCGGCACGGCACCGCCGTGGATGTCACCCGTCGTCACGTACAGAAACCCGTCACCCGGGTTGAAGCGAACACGACCACCGTTGTGCGCACCGGGGCCGCCGAAGGGGTGGTCGCTGACGCCGGGCTTGTACGGAATGTCAGTGACGATGTCGGTACGGTCGGCCACGCCCGTCGCGTTGGCATTGACCTTCAGGCGCACCACACGGTTGGAGCCGGGTGCCGCCATGCTGGACGACGAATAGACATAGACGAAACGGTTGCTGGCGAAGTTGGGGTCGACGGCAACACCGGCCATGCCGGCTTGACCTTCACAGAACAGGTCGCTGGCGTTGGTGGCGTAGCCCTTGGCGTCTTTCATGCCGAGCAGCTTGACCACGGCACCGCTGGGCTGTCGTACAGACAAGCCCAGGCACTTCTCGGTGAAGAACATGGTGCCGTCAGGTAGGAAGGCCAGGTCCCAGGGGCTGTCCAGCTTGGACAGCACGTTGGTGTGCGTGAGCACCGGCACTGCGGGTTGCGCCGCAGCATTGGTGAAGAAAGGGACCGTGGCGCAGGCCAGAACCGCCCAGGCAAGCCGGGTATGAAGTTTCCGAGTCATCTCTTGTCTCCGTTTGGTTTGAAGCTTCGCCCTCTTTGCGGGGTGAAGTGCAGCAAATGCTATTCGAGAAGAATTGCCAGTCAACCCTCTCGGGTACCAGTATCCAGAGCCGATGACCGCTTCGTCCAGTTCCTGGCCGTGCACGCCTTCGCTCGCGTCCACCAGCCGAAAGGAGTCGGCCGCAGGCGTACCGTTCTCTCAGAGAGGCTCTCGTTCGTCGCCGGTCCGATCGCGCGATGACGCAGCCACCGACATCGCCAGCCGGGTGCGTGCAAGCGGCCGATGCACCGCTGGCCGCATTCACGCGCCAACTCGTCGAGCTGCAAACTGCAGTGTAGGAGATTGAAATGCACTTTCCATCTCCCAAAAACCTCCCGGCAATGCTCTGGAACCCGCACTGATGCGGTCCTTGGGTTCGGCTGCGGCCTGTTGAGGGTCGATTGCAGCCCAAACCAGCTTCATCCGTGGCGATCGTCTTCGGGTTTTCCCTTGAAATCAGCAGCCGTACCCGGCTCTGAGAAGCTCTGGCGCAGCCGATCCCCGCGGCACTGGGCACCGGGCCGCCTGAAGCGTGTCGGCTGTTGGATATCAGGCCGCCTTCAGTTGCGACCGACGGGCTGCCGCGCGCGGCGGCGCCCGCGATCGGGAATTGGTCCAGCGAGGCCAAGGACGAATACCCGGTTCCAAAGTCGTCCAGCGCCAGCTTCACGCCTGCATCACGGAGTTGGCACAGGACGGCCAGCGCAGATTCGTCCTGCATGGCCAGGCTTTCCCAACCGCAACACTTCGGGCTCCAGCTGCGCGGCTGCCAGCGCGGCCTTCACATCGGCGAGCAAGGTGCCGCTGCGCAACTGAGCACGGCTCAGGTTAACCGAGACGTAGGCGGGCGCCTGCTCGCCCAGGCTGGTTCTCCAGGCTGCGAAGTCGCCACAGGCCATTCTTGCGAACCTGTGCGCAGAAGTGGGCACGTGACTGAACATCCTGATCAGGACCGAATTCCACGAGGTCCGCCTGGCGCAGGATGGGCACTGGCGATCTACCGCCTGGTTCAAGAGGCACTGAACAATGATTGCGGGCACGCCAAGGCAACACGGGTCCGGGTTTCGGTAAAGAACGAGCCGATTCTGGTGAAGGCGCAGATCGAAGACGACGGGATCGCGTTCGATCCGAGCGGGCCCAGATCGGCCGCTCACGGCATTGCCGGGATGCGATTTCGGATAGAGCAACTGGACGGCCGCATGTCAGTGGCGTCAAGCCCAGGCGCGGGCACGTTGCTCAAAGCCATCATGCCGGTGACCCTCGCTGCAGCCGCGGCTGGGCTGATTTCTGCGTTCGACAGTTGGCTTGGCCTGCAGTCGCGGTGCCGCTGAGTTAACGCTGGGCAGGGGGCTGAATCCAGAGATGCACTCATGAAGTTCAGCGAGGCGGAGGAATCCGTTTCGTTCTTCGACTTCGCGTGCATAACGTCGCTCGCATGCTTGTGCAGTCGAAGCACTGCCACGCTGTTGTAGTGCGTGGTCCGGGGGCGCCGCTGAACGCGACAGGCTGTGCCGCAGCGCCAGACACGTGCACGCTTCAAAGTTGCGAGCCAATCAGCGAGGCGAAGCGTTCGGCCAGCCGTTCCTGCCACGGCCGTGCGCGCCACTGGGCCAAGCTGACCGTCCGCGACAAGCGCAAATCGTCTTCGAAGATCCGGGTCTGCTGCGCCGCGAACT
>JBBQAW010000138.1:0-10059 GCA_038316815.1 Burkholderiales bacterium | reverse complement strand
GAAGAATTCAACCGGGTCGCTGAGCGTGTCGATGGGGCGGTTCTGGCCGTCGTTCAGTTGCCAGGTGAGGCTGACGACGCATGGGCTGGATATCTGCATGGCGGAAATCATCGCACGGCCGGGCGCAGGGGGCGGCGTGGTCGCCGTTTGGGGCGTTTATGCGCGCTTGGAACGGGTATGGCCGTGATCCAGAATCCCCAGATGGATGTGAACGAACCGTTGGCCCTGCTGGGGGGCTTGTCGCCGCAACGCTTCATGCGCCGTCATTGGCAGAAAAAGCCACTGCTGGTGCGCCAGGCCTGGCTGGGGGTGAAGCCGCCGTTGGTACGCGCGGCCTTGTTCGACCTGGCCGGCAGCGAAGACGTCGAATCACGCCTGATCGAACAACGGGGCACGGCCTGGAAAGTGCGCCAGGGCCCCTTGCCGCGGCGCGCGTTGCCGCCGGTTGGCCGACCCGGCTGGACCCTGCTGGTGCAAGGCCTGGACCTGCATGTCGCGGCAGCGCACGACATGCTGTCGCAGTTCGCTTTCCTGCCGCAGGCGCGTTTGGATGACTTGATGCTGTCGTGGGCCAGCGACGGCGGCGGCGTCGGCCCGCATCTCGATTCCTACGACGTATTTCTGTTGCAGGTGCAAGGCCAGCGGCGCTGGCGCGTCGGCCCCTGCCTGCGGCCAGAACAGACGGCCTGGCAGCCGGGGCTGCCGCTGAAGATCTTGCGCGACTTCGAGCCGCAACACGACTGGGTGCTGGTCCCTGGCGACATGCTTTACCTGCCGCCGGGTTGGGGGCACGACGGCGTGGCGGTGGGTGGCGGCTGCATGACTTGCTCGGTGGGCTTTCGTGCCCCGGCTCAGGCGGGCCTGGCGGCCGAACTGCTGCAGCGCCTGGCCGATACCGGCGACGATGAGGACGACGCTGTAGCGCCAGCCCTGTACCGCGACCCGAAGCAGCCGGCCACCGGTACGCCCGGCGAAGTGCCCGTGGCCTTGCAGGACTTCGCCCGTAAAGCGGTGGCACGCCTGCTGGCCCAGCCACAGGCGCTGGAACGTGCACTGGGCGAGGTGCTGACAGAACCCAAGCCGCGCGTCTGGTTCACCCCGGCTGCCGATGGTGGCAGCGAAGGCAGACACCCTGCCGGTGTGCGCCTGGCCGCCGCCACGCGCATGGCCTACGACGCGCGGCATGTTTTCATCAACGGCGAGTCTTTCCGCGCTGGCGGGCGCGACGCGCGGCTGATGCGCCAGCTGGCCGACACGCGCTGCCTGCTGGCGCCCGCGCGCGCCAAATTGAGCGCAGAAGCTGAAGCCCTGTTGCAGGATTGGCTGGACAGCGGTTGGCTGCTGCCGCAAGCAGCCCCGCAGGTCTGAGAATCGCCCACCATGGACGACACGAACCTGCCTGCTGTCAGTTCACGTGCTGAGTTCGAAGCGGCGGTGTCCTGGGCGCTGCAGGCCGCGCACACGCGCCAGGCGCGGCGCTTGTGGCTCGTCGACCCCGATTTCGCTGACTGGCCGCTGGGCCAACCGGAGTTTCTAGCCGCGCTGCAGGCCTGGCTGCGTTTGCCTGGGCGCCGCCTGGTGATGCTGGCCGGGCGTTTCGACGATGTGCCGCGGCGAAACCCCCGCTTCGTGGCTTGGCGACGCGAGTGGGCGCACGCCATCGAAGCCTGGTCGCCACCGCCTGAAATGGCGCGCCTGCCACGGCTGGTGGTTGACGATGGACCCGTCTGCCTGCACTTGTTCGACAGCCCGCAGTGGCGCGCACGCGCCAGCCTGGATGCGCGAGAAGCGCGCCGTTGGCGCGAAGAGCTTGACGTAATTTTGCAACAGTGCGAGCCGGCCTTTCCGGTGCAGACCCTGGGACTTTAGGGAATGCCCTAGGCCGGGCTATACTCGTGGGCTAGGTAGACGTTGCGAAATGGGGCCAGGGACAGCTTGATCACAAGCGCTTTGAGCCAACCGCAGCCTGACGCTCGCCTTCGCCGTTGATGGGTCTCTGAGAGTTCTCGAAGAGTGCCCTCCAAAAGCTCTGTTCCCGACCTAAAAACCCACTGAGGAAATTCCCATGAACAAGTCTCTCGTATTCGCCACCCTGGTTGCTGCTGTTGCCCTGGCCGCTTGCGGCAAGAAGGAAGAAGTCGCGCCGGTTGTGACCGCCCCGGCCGCCGTTACCGAAGCTGCGACAGCCGCAACCGCCGCTGCCAGCAGCGCTGTTGACGCCGCCGGCGCCACCGTTGGTGCCGCTTCGGCTGCCGTCAGCGACACGGCTGCCTCGGCCGCTGGCGCGATGAACGCCGCCGCCAGCGCGGTCGAAGCCGCCACGGACGCCGTCAAGAAGTAAGCTCTTTTTTGATTGCCTGGTCAGCACCTTGCGGTGTTGGCCTGGGCCGAAAAAAAGCCGCCTCACCAAGCGGCTTTTTTGTGCTCGACCCGCGTTGCGTCAGCGCAGTTCAGTGACCAACAGGCCGACGATGCTTTGCGCGTTGGCGCCGTTTTCGGGCTGGCCTGCCGATGTCAGAACCGACACCGTGGTCTTGTCGCCCGTGCCCTGCACGCTGATGCGATAGCGTACCGCTGCACCGGCGGCGTCGCTGCCCTTGAACCATCGGCTCCAGAACGGTGCTTCTTCTGCGCCAGCGCTGGCCGGGTCGACATAGCGCACGTAGTACAGGCCACCGGCGCGGTCTCGGTCTTCGACGCTGAAGCCGCTGCGGTCCAGTGCCAAGCCCACGCGGCGCCAGGCACGGTCGAAGGGTTCGTCGACTTCCAGCGCGGCAGTGGCGCGGCCGCTGAGCAAGCGCGCACGGGCCGGGGCGTCGGGCGCAGCAGCCACCTGGGCCGGCGTTGCCTGGTCTTCACGCGCGCCCAGTGCCAGCATCATGCGTGAGAGGAACTCTGCTTCCAGTTGCGGGTCGGCCGGGCGTGCACGCCAGACCGTGTTTTCCTTGCGTTCGTTGGTGTATTCCTCGATCAGGGAGCGGTGCACGATGAAGATTTCAGTGCCCGTGGGCGTACGTTCCAAACGCGTGCGGAACAGGTCGCGTTCACCGGTGTCGAACAGGCGGCCCAACACGCGGCCAAGGCTGTTGCGGATGACGTCGTTGGGCAACTTGGCGCGGTTTTCCGTCCAGCCGGTTTCCATCACACCCACCGCAGCGTCTTCGACCTCGAGTGCGAAGCCGCGCTGGGTCCAGAAAGCCTTGATCTGGGGCCAGAGCTGTTCCGGCGTCACGCCGGGCACCACCAGCCAGCGCGCCTGGCCCTGGCGTTCGATGCGCAGGTCAGCGCGCTGGCTGACGGCCACGCTGGGCACGACAGTCGCCCCGGGCGCGGCCAACCCGCCCCGGGGCCCGGCCGAAGCAGCCGCGCTGACCACGCCGCCTTGCGGCTGAAAACGGCTGTCCTTGGCCAGCTGGCTCAGGTCCGGAGGAACTTCCAGCGGCGCTGTCTTGGCAGCACCGGTCTTGTAGTCGACCTTGCTGCCAAACAGGCCGTCGGTCGATGAGCAGCCGGCCAGCGCGAGGGCCAGCACCAGGGTGGCCAGCCTCACGGGGGTAACGGCGGATACGGGTTTCACGTCAGGTGTCTCCAGTGCGGCGTACGGGATGTGCGCCGTCGGTGGTGTCGAAATTTCAAGCAGTGGCCAATAGACCGCTGTCGCGCAGAGCCTGGCCGACCAGGGCTTGCCCGGCCGCTGTCAGCGGCAGGATGGGCAGGCGCACATCGGCGCGGCACAGGCCCAACTGGGCCATGGCCCACTTGGTGGGGGCGGGGCTGCTTTCGCAGAACAGCTGCCGGTGCAACGGCAGCAACCTCATGTGCAGGGCAGTGGCGCGGCGCACATCACCTTCGATGGCCGCCATGCACAGTTCATGCATCAGCTTGGGTGCCAGGTTGGCAGTGACGCTGACATTGCCCTGGCCGCCCAGCAGCATCAGGGCCACGGCCGTACTGTCGTCGCCTGAAAAAATGGCAAAGTTCTTCGGCGCTTGCTTGATGAGCCAGGCCGCGCGTTCGATGTTGCCTGTGGCTTCCTTGATGCCGACGATGCCCGGAATCTGCGCCAGTCGCAGCACGGTTTCGTGCTGCACGTCGGCCACCGTTCGGCTGGGCACGTTGTACAGCACCATCGGAATGTCGACGGCCTCGGCGACGGTGCGGAAGTGCTGGTAGATGCCTTCCTGCGAAGGCTTGTTGTAGTAGGGCACGACCTGCAGCGTGCAGTCGGCGCCTACCTTCTTTGCGAAGCGCGAGAGTTCGATCGCCTCTTGCGTTGCATTGGCGCCAGCACCGGCCATGATGGGAACGCGCCCGGCGGTGTGTTCAACGGCGACGCGAATGATCTCGCAGTGTTCTTCCACCGACACCGTGGGTGACTCGCCCGTGGTGCCGACAACGCCGATGCAGTCCGTGCCCTGGGCGATGTGCCAATCGATCAGATTCTTCAGCGCTGTGTAGTCCACGCCAGCGTCCGCCTGGAAGGGCGTGACCAGGGCGACGATGCTGCCAAGAATGGGTTTCATGCGCGAAGCGGTTCGGGGTGTGCGTGACGGAAAGTCGCGTAGCGCGAAGTTTGCGTGCTGGGAAGTCAGCCCTACAGTTTAGCTGGCGCGGGCTGCAGGCCCGGCACCGCCTGGCCACCGCGCACCACGGCGATGCGCTGCACGCAGCGCCCCGGCCCGGGGCCTGCTTCGAAACCATCCTCGAAGGCCACGACACGCAGACCGGCAAAGGCCTGCAACAGTTCCCCGGGTTGCAGCAGAAAGTCTGGCCGCGAAGGCCTTCCGATGTGCTGCTGGCCTTCGGCAAAGGTTTCGTAGATCAGCACGCCGCCGTCGGCCAGGCTGTCGCCAAGCGTGGGCAGCAGGGCACGCCACAGGTAGTTGGTGACGACCAGCCCGTCGAAGCGGCGCCCGGGCAGGGGCCAGGGCGCGCTTTCGATGTCGGCGAGCACGCATTCGGCCACGTCCTTCAGCCCTTCCAGGGCGGTGGCGTCGCGGTCCAGTGCCGTCACGACATACCCGCGTGCAGCCAGCCAACGCACATGGCGGCCGCTGCCGCAGGCCACATCCAGAACCGTGCCACCCGGCGCGATGAGGTGTGCCCAGCGCTCAACCCACGGTGAAGGCGCGTTGCCGCCGTGCATCAGAAGCAGGACCAGACGCGGTTGGCCAGGTCGACCGCCAGATGCGGGTTCTGGTAGGCCATGAAGACCACGGCCAGCGCGGCCAGCGCCAACAAGCGCAGCAGCCAGATACCGGCAAGCCTTTTCAACGGCGTCATGCAGGTACCGCCTGGGCGCGCACGATGGGTGTCTCGCGCACCGGCAGATTGGCTGCCACGGCCATGGCGCTCAGGGCGACGGCGATCCACCAGACAAGGTCGTAGCTGCCAGTGGTGTCGAACAGCAGCCCGCCCAGCCACACGCCCAGGAAGGAACCGATCTGGTGGCTGAGAAAGACGAAGCCGCCCAGCATCGACATGTACTGCACGCCAAAAATCTGCGCCACGATGGCATTGGTGGGCGGCACGGTGGACAGCCACAGGAAGCCCATGACGCTGGAGAAGATGTAGACCGACATCGGGCTCAGCGGTGCCAGCACGAAGGCCGCAATCGCTACCGCGCGCAGCGCATAGATGGCAGCCAGGATGTGGCGTTTGGCGATCTTGTCACCCAAAGTGCCTGCCGTGTAGGTGCCGAAGACGTTGAACAGACCGATCAAGGCCAGCGCAGTGGTGGCCACGCCAGGTTCCAGGCCGTTGTCCTTCAGGTAGCTGGGCAGGTGCACGCCGATGAACACGACCTGGAAGCCGCAGACGAAGTAGCCCAGCATCAGCAGCCTGAAGCTGGAGTAGGCAAAGGCCTCGCGCAGCGCAGCCATCACGCTTTGCTTCGGGCCGGTGCTGGCAGCGACTGGGGGTTCCTTCATGAAGAAGGCCAGCGGCATGATGACCAGCGCGAGACAGCCCAGCACGAACAGTGCGTTCTGCCAGCCGAAGCCGCCGATAAGCCAGTTCTCGAACGGCACCATCAGAAACTGGCCGAAAGAGCCGGCTGCTGCCGTCACTCCCATGGCCCAGGAACGTTTGGCCGGGTCGACCTGGCGCGCGATGACGCCGTACACCACGGCATAAGTGGTGCCGCTTTGCGCCAGGCCCAACATCACGCCGGCACTGCCCGTGAAGGCCAGGCCCGACGTGGACAGCGCCATCAGCACCAGGCCGCCGGCATACAGCAAGCTGCCGACGATGAGCACGCGGAAGGCGCCGTACTTGTCGGCCAACATGCCCGCTACCGGCCCGGCCAGGCCCCAGGCCAGGTTCTGGATGGCCAGGGCGAAGGCGAAGGTTTCGCGCGTCCAGCCGCGGTCCATGGTGATGGGCTGCAGCCATAACCCGAAACCGTGGCGGATGCCCATGCTCAGCGCCACGATCAAGGCCCCGCACACCAGGACCTGGGTCATTGACAGTGTTTGTCTCGGCGCCGACGGCACGGAAGCTGCGTTCATGAATCAATTCTCCCGGAAAACGCTGCACGGCATCGGTGGTGGCGCCGATACAGTGACGTCAGTCCCGCGGGATGCAATCAACAGGAGTGTGTGATGAAGGTCTTGGTGCTGGGCGGCGGTGTGATCGGGGTTTCGACGGCTTACTACCTGGCCAAAGCTGGCCACGAGGTGGAACTGGTCGACCGCCAAAGCGGCCCGGCACTGGAAACCAGCTTCGGAAATGCTGGCGAAGTTTCGCCCGGCTACAGCTCGCCCTGGGCCGGCCCGGGCGTGCCGTTCAAGGCCATCAAATGGATGTTGATGCAGCACAGCCCCCTGGTCGTCTGGCCGCTGCTGGACCCGGCCATGTGGCGCTGGGGCGTGATGATGCTGGCCAACTGCACCGAGCGTGCCTATGCGTTGAACAAGAGCCGCATGGTGCCGATTGCCGAATACAGCCGTGACTGCCTGAAGGCGCTGCGCGCCGAGACCGGCATCCGCTACGACAATCGCGCGCAGGGAACGCTGCAACTGTTTCGCACGCAAGCGCAGTTGGACAGCATCGGTGGCGATGTCGAAGTGCTCAAGCAGTACGGCGTGCCCTTCGAAGTGCTGGACCGCGCGGGCTTTTGTGCTGTCGAACCGGCGTTGAAGTTGACCCAGGAAAAGTTCGTCGGCGCACTGCGGCTGCCGAACGACGAGACCGGCGATTGCTTCAAGTTCACCACCCGATTGGCCGAGATGGCCGCCGCACTGGGCGTGAAGTTCCGTTGGAACACGCGCATCCAGCAGTTGCAGGTGGGCGGCGGCAGCATCACTGGCGTGCACACCGACGCCGGACTGTTGACGGCCGACAAAGTTGTGCTGGCCCTGGGCAGCCATTCGCCGTTGTTGCTGAAGCCCGTGGGGCTGAACATTCCGGTCTACCCGGTCAAGGGCTACAGCATCACGGTGCCGATCACCGAGGCCGAATACGCGCCCGAATCGACCATCATGGACGAGACGCACAAGGTTGCCGTCACGCGCCTGGGTGACCGCATTCGCGTGGGCGGCACGGCTGAACTGGCGGGCTACAGCCTGAACCTGCGCGAGCCCCGCCGCTCGACCTTGAACCATGTCGTCAGCGACCTGTTTCCGCGTGGCGGCGATGTCTCCAAGGCCAGCTTCTGGTGCGGCCTGCGGCCGATGACGCCTGACGGCACGCCCATCGTCGGCACCACGCCAATTGCCAACCTGCTGCTAGCCACCGGCCACGGCACGCTGGGCTGGACGATGGCGGCAGGCACAGGCCGGGTGATCGCCGACCTGGTGAGCGGCCGGCAGCCGGACATCGACGTCGAAGGCCTGAACGTGGCGCGCTACAGCCGGGGTGGCGTGGCTGCGGCCACGGGTGGCAGCCGCACGGCTGCGGCTTGAGGGAGAAGCGGATAGAAAGGCGGCGAAAGGTGACGGCAGGGGGCGCTCCCTAGAATCCCTGGCATGCCCTCCATCAAGAACAGCACGGCCAACAGCAGCAACAGCACCTACGGCGAAGCCTCGATCCGCGTCCTGAAGGGCCTGGAACCCGTCAAGCAGCGGCCGGGCATGTATACCCGCACCGACAACCCGCTGCACGTCGTGCAAGAGGTGATCGACAACGCCGCCGACGAAGCCCTGGCCGGCCACGGCAGGCGAATTGCCGTCGTGTTGCATGCCGACGGCAGCATCACGGTCGAAGACGACGGCCGCGGCATTCCTTTCGGCATGCACCCCGAAGAAGGCGTGCCGGTGATCGAGATCGTCTACACCCGGCTGCATGCCGGCGGCAAGTTCGACAAAGGCAGCGGCGGTGCCTACAGCTTCAGCGGCGGGCTGCATGGCGTGGGCGTGAGCGTCACCAACGCGTTGTCGCGGCGGCTGCAGGTGACGGTGTACCGGGAAGGGCAGGTCGCCACCACCGCTTTCACTGGCGGCGATGTGGCCGAAAAACTGGCGCTGCGCAAGGCCGCGTCTGGCGACCGCAAGAGCGGCACCACGGTGCGTGTGTGGCCTGACGCCAAATACTTCGAGAGCGCCGAATTGCCTCGCGCCGAACTGCTGCACTTGCTGCGCAGCAAGGCCGTGCTGATGCCGGGCGTGACGGTGACGTTGCGTATCGAGAAAACCGACGAAACCACCACTTGGCTGTACCAGGGCGGCCTGCGCGACTACCTGCTGCAAAGCCTGGCGGCCGACCCGCTGATTCCGCTCTTCGAAGGCCAGCAGTACGCCACCGCCAACGAGACCGAGAACTACGCCGAAGGCGAGGGCGCCCTCTGGTGCGTGGCCTTCACCGACGAAGGCACCACGCTGCGCGAGAGCTATGTCAACCTCATCCCCACGGTGGCTGGCGGCACGCATGAAAGCGGGTTGAAGGACGGCCTGTTCGGCGCCATCAAGGGCTTCATCGACCTGCATGCGCTGGCGCCCAAGGGCGTGAAGCTGATGCCCGAAGACGTGTTCAGCCGCGCCAGCTTCGTGCTCAGCGCCAAGGTCCTGGACCCGCAGTTCCAGGGCCAGATCAAGGAACGCCTGAACAGCCGCGACGCGCTGCGCCTGGTCTCGGGCTATGTGAAGCCGGCGCTCGAACTCTGGCTGAACCAGCATGTCGACTACGGCAAGAAGCTGGCCGATCTGGTGATCCGCCAGGCGCAGACGCGCCAGCGCGCCAGCCAGAAGGTAGAAAAGCGCAAGGGCAGCGGCGTGGCCGTGCTGCCCGGCAAACTGACCGACTGCGAGAGCCGCGACCTGAACCTGAACGAGGTCTTCCTGGTCGAAGGCGACAGCGCCGGTGGCAGCGCCAAGATGGGCCGCGACAAGGAAACGCAAGCCGTTCTGCCGCTGCGGGGCAAGGTGCTGAACACCTGGGAAGTGGACCGCGACCGGCTTTTCGCCAACACCGAAATCCACGACATCGCCGTGGCCCTGGGCGTCGACCCGCACGGGCCGCAGGACAGCCCAGACTTCAGCGGCCTGCGCTACGGCAAGGTCTGCATCCTGTCGGACGCCGACGTTGACGGTTCGCACATTCAGGTGCTGCTGCTGACACTGTTCTTCCGGCACTTTCCCAAGCTCATCGAACGCGGACATGTTTTCGTTGCTAAGCCGCCCCTATACCGCATCGACGCCCCGGCGCGAGGCAAGCGGCCAGCAGCGAAGTTCTATGCGCTGGACGATGGCGAGCTGCACGCGATTCTCGACAAAGCCGAAAAAGACGGTGTGTCGCGCGAAAAATGCCAGATCAGCCGCTTCAAGGGATTGGGCGAGATGAACGCCGAGCAGCTCTGGGACACCACGCTCAACCCCGACACGCGGCGTCTGATGCCGGTCCGACTCGGCGCCATCGACTTTGCCGCCACCGAAGCGCTGATCACCAAGCTCATGGGCAAAGGCGAGGCGGCTTCCAGGCGCGAGCTGATGGAGCTGCATGGCGACTCGGTCGACGTGGATATTTGACCCCCCCGCGCGCCGCTTGATGGTTTTCCCCCGCGCCGCCTGCGGCGTCACCCCCCAGGGGGCGGCACTGGCCGTCCGGCGAAGCCGGATCGGCGGT
>JBBQAW010000137.1:0-10165 GCA_038316815.1 Burkholderiales bacterium | reverse complement strand
GTCTCGGCCCTGGGCCCGGGCGGCTTGACGCGTGAACGTGCCGGCTTCGAGGTGCGCGACGTGCACCCGACGCATTACGGCCGCGTGTGCCCGATCGAAACGCCAGAAGGTCCGAACATCGGCCTGATCAATTCGCTGGCCTTGTTCGCCCAGCTGAACGAATACGGCTTCCTGGAAACGCCTTACCGTCGCGTGATCGATGGCAAGGTGACGATGCAGATCGACTACCTGTCGGCCATCGAAGAAGGCAAGTACGTCATCGCCCAGGCCAATGCGGGCCTGGACACTGAAGGCCGGCTCATCGACGAGCTGGTCAGCGCCCGTGAAAACGGCGAATCCGTGTTGTTGTCGCCGGAACGCGTGCAGTACATGGACGTGGCGCCGACGCAGATCGTGTCGGTCGCAGCTTCGCTCGTGCCCTTCCTGGAGCACGACGACGCGAACCGCGCGCTGATGGGTGCGAACATGCAGCGCCAGGCCGTGCCGGTGCTGCGGCCTGAGAAGGCCCTGGTCGGTACCGGTGTAGAACGCGTTGCCGCAGTCGACTCGGGCACCGTCGTTACCGCGCGCCGTGGTGGCATCGTGGACTATGTCGACACCAACCGCATCGTGATTCGCGTCAACGACACGGAAACCGTGGCGGGCGAAGTCGGTGTCGACATCTACAACCTGATCAAGTACCAGCGTTCGAACCAGAACACCAACATCCACCAGCGCCCCATCGTCAAGCGCGGCGATCATGTCGCTGTCAAGGACGTGGTGGCCGACGGTGCGTCGACCGATCTGGGTGAACTGGCCCTGGGCCAGAACATGCTGGTCGCCTTCATGCCCTGGAACGGCTACAACTTCGAGGACTCGATCCTCATCAGTGAACGCGTCGTTGCCGAAGACCGCTACACCAGCATCCACATCGAAGAACTGGTGGTGATGGCGCGCGACACCAAGCTGGGCAGCGAAGAAATCACGCGCGACATTCCAAACCTTTCAGAGCAGCAGCTGAGCCGCCTGGACGAAAGCGGCATCGTTTACGTGGGTGCTGAAGTGAACCCGGGTGACGTGCTGGTGGGCAAGGTCACGCCGAAGGGCGAGACGACGCTGACGCCGGAAGAAAAGCTGCTGCGCGCCATCTTCGGCGAGAAGGCTTCGGACGTGAAAGACACGTCATTGCGTGTCGACCAGGGCACCAATGGCACGGTCATCGACGTTCAGGTCTTCACCCGTGAAGGCATCGTGCGCGACAAGCGCGCCCAGCAGATCATCGACGATGAGCTGAAGCGCTTTCGGCTGGACCTGAATGACCAGCTTCGCATCGTCGAGGCCGACGCCTTCGACCGCATCGAGAAGCTGCTGGTGGGCAAAGCGGCCAATGGTGGCCCGCAGAAGATCGCCAAAGGCACGGTTATCGCCAAGGACTACCTGAGCAGCATCGACAGGTACCACTGGTTCGACATCCGGCCGGCGGACGACGACGTGGCCAATCAGTTGGAAAGCATCAAGAACGCCAACGACCAGACGCGACACAGCTTCGACCTGGCTTTCGAAGAAAAGCGCAAGAAGCTGACCCAAGGCGATGAGCTACCTGCCGGCGTCTTGAAGATGGTGAAGGTCTACCTGGCCGTCAAGCGCCGCCTGCAGCCAGGCGACAAGATGGCCGGCCGCCACGGCAACAAGGGTGTGGTCTCAAAAATCGTTGCGGTCGAAGACATGCCGTACATGACCGACGGGACGCCATGCGACATCGTGCTGAACCCGCTGGGTGTGCCTTCGCGCATGAACGTGGGCCAGGTGCTGGAAGTGCATCTGGGCTGGGCTGGCAAGGGCATTGGCCTGCGCATTGGGGACATGTTGCAAGAGCAGTCAAAGGTGGCTGAGTTGCGCAAGTTCTTCGATGAGCTCTACAACAAGAGCGGTGGCAAGACCGAGCACCTGAACGACCTGAGCGACGACGAAATCGTCGAGATGGCGAAGAACCTGCAACACGGCGTGCCGTTCGCGACACCCGTGTTCGATGGTGCTGCGGAAGAAGAGATCCGCGCCATGCTGCACCTGGCCTACCCAGACGACATCGCCGCCAAGAAGGGCCTGAACGCCACCCGTACGCAGGCCCGCCTGCACGATGGGCGCACGGGCGAAGCTTTCGAACGCGACGTCACCGTCGGCTATATGCACGTGCTGAAGCTGCACCACCTGGTGGACGACAAGATGCATGCACGTTCGACGGGCCCATACAGCCTGGTGACGCAGCAGCCTTTGGGCGGCAAGGCGCAGTTCGGCGGCCAGCGTTTCGGCGAAATGGAAGTCTGGGCGTTGGAAGCGTATGGCGCTTCGTACATCCTGCAGGAAATGCTGACCGTCAAGTCCGACGACGTGAACGGCCGCACCAAGGTGTACGAAAGCATCGTCAAGGGCGAACACGCCATCGAAGCCGGCATGCCGGAATCGTTCAATGTCCTGGTCAAGGAAATTCGTTCCTTGGGCATCGACATTGAACTGGTCAAGAACTAAGGAGCAGATGCATGAAGGGACTACTCGACCTATTCAAGCAATTCACCCCCGATCAGCATTTCGATGCTATCCAGATCGGCCTGGCGTCACCCGAGAAGATTCGCTCGTGGTCGTTTGGCGAGGTGAAGAAGCCCGAGACCATCAACTACCGTACCTTCAAGCCCGAACGTGACGGCTTGTTTTGCGCCAAGATCTTCGGACCCATCAAGGACTACGAATGCCTGTGCGGCAAGTACAAGCGCTTGAAGCACCGTGGCGTCATCTGTGAGAAGTGCGGCGTTGAAGTCACACAAACCAAGGTGCGGCGCGACCGCATGGGTCACATCGACTTGGCCGCGCCTTGCGCGCACATCTGGTTCCTGAAGAGCCTGCCCTCGCGCCTGGGTCTGGTGCTGGACATGACGCTGCGGGACATCGAGCGCGTGCTGTACTTCGAGGCGTATGTCGTCGTCGACCCGGGCATGACCCCGCTGAAGAAATTCAGCATCATGACCGAGGACGATTACGAGGCCAAGGTCACCGAATACGGTGACGGCGAGTTCGTCGCCATGATGGGCGCCGAAGGCATTCGCAAGCTGCTCGAAGAAATGGACCTGGACGTTGAGATCGACAAGATCCGCAACGACATGACCGGCAGCGAACTGAAGATCAAGAAGAACAGCAAGCGCCTGAAGGTGATGGAAGCCTTCAAGAAGAGCGGCATCAGGCCGCATTGGATGGTGCTGGAAGTGCTACCGGTGCTGCCGCCAGACCTGCGCCCCCTGGTGCCGCTGGACGGTGGCCGCTTCGCCACGAGCGACCTGAACGACCTGTACCGCCGCGTCATCAACCGCAACAACCGCCTTGCGCGCTTGTTGGAGCTGAAGGCGCCGGAAATCATCGTGCGCAACGAAAAGCGCATGCTGCAGGAAGCCGTCGACAGCCTGCTGGACAACGGCCGCCGCGGCAAGGCGATGACGGGCGCGAACAAGCGCGCGCTGAAGTCGCTGGCCGACATGATCAAGGGCAAGAGCGGTCGCTTCCGGCAGAACCTGCTGGGCAAGCGCGTCGACTACTCGGGCCGTTCCGTGATTGTGGTTGGTCCCACTTTGAAGCTCCATCAATGCGGTTTGCCCAAGCTGATGGCCATCGAGCTGTTCAAGCCTTTCATCTTCTCGCGTCTTGAAGCGATGGGCATTGCCACGACCATCAAGGCCGCGAAGAAGGAAGTCGAGAGCGGTACACCGGTGGTGTGGGACATCCTGGAAGAGGTGATCAAAGAGCACCCGATCCTGTTGAACCGCGCACCCACGCTGCACCGCCTGGGCATCCAGGCTTTCGAGCCGGTGTTGATCGAAGGCAAGGCCATCCAGCTTCACCCGCTGGTGTGCTCGGCCTTCAACGCCGACTTCGACGGCGACCAGATGGCTGTGCACGTGCCACTGAGCATCGAAGCGCAAATGGAAGCCCGCACGCTGATGCTGGCGTCCAACAACGTGCTGTTCCCGGCCAACGGCGAACCGTCGATCGTGCCGTCGCAAGACGTGGTGCTGGGTCTGTACTACGCCACGCGTGAACGCATCAACGGCCGCGGTGAAGGCATGATCTTCACCGACCTGCTGGAGCTGCAGCGCGCGCTCGACAGCGGCGCGGTCGAAGTCACCGCCAAGATTGCGGTGCTGCTGACCGAGTACGTGAAGGACAAGGACTCGGGCGAGTTCGAGGCCGTGACCAAGCTCACCGACACCACGGTGGGCCGGGCCCTGTTGAGCGAAATCCTGCCCAAGGGCTTGCCGTTCGCCAACATCAACAAGGCGCTGAAGAAGAAAGAGATCTCGCGTCTCATCAACGTCAGCTTCCGTCGTTGCGGCCTGAAGGAAACCGTGGTTTTCGCCGACAAGTTGCTGCAAGCCGGTTTCCGGCTGGCTACGCGCGCCGGCATCTCGATCAGCATCGATGACATGCTGGTGCCTAAGGAAAAGCCGGGCCTGATCGAACGCGCAGAAAAGGAAGTCAAGGAAATCGAGCAGCAGTACGTCTCGGGTTTGGTGACTGCCGGGGAGCGCTACAACAAGGTGGTCGACATCTGGGGCAAGACCGGCGACGAAGTCGGCAAGGTCATGATGGCCCAGCTGTCCAAGCAGAAGGTCGTCGACCGCCACGGCAAGACCGTGGACCAGGAGTCTTTCAACAGCATCTACATGATGGCCGACTCGGGTGCGCGCGGCAGTGCAGCGCAGATTCGCCAGCTGGCGGGCATGCGCGGCCTGATGGCCAAGCCTGACGGCAGCATCATCGAAACGCCCATCACGGCCAATTTCCGCGAAGGCCTGAACGTTCTGCAGTACTTCATTTCCACCCACGGCGCCCGCAAGGGCCTGGCGGACACGGCGCTGAAGACCGCGAACTCGGGCTACCTGACGCGTCGCCTGGTCGATGTGACGCAAGACCTGGTGGTGACCGAAGTCGACTGCGGCACGCACAACGGCATGAACCGCCGTGCGCTGGTCGAAGGCGGTGAAGTCATCGAGAGCCTGCGCGACCGCATCCTGGGCCGCGTAACGGCCACCGAGGTGCTGAACCCCGAATCTCAGGAACTGATGGTCGAAGCCGGCACGATGCTGGACGAAGACCTGATCGACGTACTGGAAGCTGCCGGGGTAGACGAAGTCAAGGTGCGTACGGCGCTGACCTGCGACACGCGCTTCGGCATCTGCGCCAAGTGCTATGGCCGCGACCTGGGCCGTGGCGGCCTGGTGAACGTGGGCGAAGCGATCGGTGTGATTGCGGCGCAGTCCATCGGCGAGCCTGGCACGCAGCTGACCATGCGCACCTTCCACATTGGCGGCGCGGCCTCGCGTGCGGCGGTGGCCAGCAGCGTGGAAGCCAAGAGTGACGGCATCATCGGCTTCAACGCCACGATGCGCTACGTCACGAACGGCAAGGGCGATCTGGTGGTGATTGCGCGTTCCGGCGAGATCGTCATCAGCGACCAGCACGGCCGTGAGCGTGAACGCCACAAGCTGCCGTACGGCGCGATCCTGAACGTCAGGCCAGACCAGTCGATCAAGGCTGGCACGGTGCTGGCCAACTGGGACCCGCTGACTCGCCCCATCATCACCGAATTCGCCGGCAAGGCGCGGTTCGAGAACGTGGAAGAGGGCAACACCGTTGCCAAGCAGCTGGACGAAGTGACGGGCCTGAGCACGCTGGTTGTCATCGACGCCAAGCGCCGGGGTGCGATCAAGGTGGTGCGCCCGCAGGTCAAGCTGCTGGACGCCGCTGGCGTTGAAGTGAAGATCCCGGGCACCGACCACGCCGTGACCATCGGCTTCCCGGTGGGTGCGCTGATCCAGATACGCGACGGCCAAGACCTGGCGCCGGGTGAGGTGCTGGCGCGTATCCCGATGGAAGGCCAGAAGACGCGCGACATCACCGGCGGCTTGCCGCGGGTGGCCGAGCTCTTCGAAGCGCGAAGCCCGAAAGATGTGGGCCTGCTGGCTGAAATCACCGGCACCATCAGCTTCGGCAAGGAGACCAAGGGCAAGAACCGCCTGCAGATCACCGACCCCGAAGGCCGCGTGCACGAGGAACTGATCGCGAAGGAAAAGAACATCCTGGTTCACGAAGGCCAGGTGGTCAACCGCGGTGAACTGGTGGTCGACGGCAGCGCCGACCCGCAGGACATCCTGCGTTTGCTGGGCATCGAGGAACTGGCGCGCTACATCGTCGACGAAGTGCAGGACGTCTATCGCCTGCAGGGTGTGAAGATCAACGACAAGCACATCGAGGTGATCGTGCGCCAGATGCTGCGTCGTGTGCAGATCACCAACAACGGCGACAGCAGCTACATCAACGGCGAACAGGTCGAGCGTTCGGAGCTTCTCAATACCAACGAGCGGCTGCGGGCCGAAGGCAAGGTGCCTGCCACGCATGCCGACGTGCTGCTGGGCATCACCAAGGCCAGCCTGTCGACGGACAGCTTCATCTCGGCGGCTTCCTTCCAGGAAACGACGCGTGTGCTGACCGAAGCCGCCATCATGGGCAAGCGTGACGAACTGCGGGGTCTGAAGGAAAACGTCATCGTTGGCCGCCTGATCCCTGCGGGCACGGGCATGGCCTTCCACGATGCGCGTCGCGCCAAGCAAGCCATGGACGAGAGCGAGCGCAAAGCCATTGCGATGCAGGAAGCTGAAGAGCTGGCAGCCGTGCAGATGGCCCAAGTCGATGCGGCTACGGCAGCAGCGGCCAGTGGCGATTCCGCCGATTGAGTCGGTCCGGCGTCTGATCAAAAGGCGGCCTGAGGGCCGCCTTTTTTATGGCGCAGACGCTGAGCCCAGTCGCCAGTCGACCGGGCGCAGTATGAGTACCCCGCGGGCAAGGGCGCGGCGCGCCAGCTTCAGCAGCGCGCGGTCGTGGGTGAGCAGCCAGCGTGCGTGCTGAGCGACAGCCAGTTCGATGAAGATCTGGTCATCGGGATCGCTGCAGCGCAGCTGATGGGCTTGAGCCGCCTGTGGCATGTTCTGCTGCTGGGCGTAGGTGTCGAAGACTGCCAGTGCAGTGTTGGGGTCGTACTGCCAGCGCGCCAGGCTTTGATGGCACAACATGTGTTCCAGTTCGTCGCGCATGGCGATGCAGGCCAGCCAAGTCACGCGCCCGCCAGTGATGGCAGCGGCCAAATCGGTGATGCCGGGGTCGCGAAACACCAGCCAATCCAGCACGATGTTGGTGTCGAGCACCACCCGTGGAGCCTGATTGCCGTGAGAAACCGGGTTCATCGCCTTAGTATGTTGCCCAGCGCTGCGCTGTGGCATACACTAGAAGGCTTTTCGGCAGCTTTGCTGCGCCTTCTTGTCCACGCGAAAGTTGCGAGAGAGGGCTGTACGCGAAGGCCGCAAGCAGGGGCTTGGTTGTTTAGTGCCAACTTAGTGCCAAGTCAATGCCAAGGCTCGGGTCAACGCCAGGGCGGTCCCGGTAGTCGCGCTGCACAGCAGCAAGGCTGCCGCCGGCACAACTGAGACACCAGCCAAAAATATTTGCACGTAGCTTTAAACGGGAACAAGTTACTTTTATGCCAACCATCAACCAGCTCGTGCGCCACGGCCGTCAGGTCGAAGCCGTCAAGAGCAAGTCGCCTGCGATGCAGAACAGCCCGCAGCGTCGCGGTGTCTGCACTCGCGTCTACACCACCACCCCGAAGAAGCCGAACTCGGCCTTGCGGAAGGTCGCCAAGGTGCGCCTGACCAATGGGTTCGAGATCATCAGCTACATCGGCGGTGAAGGTCACAATCTGCAAGAGCACAGCGTCGTGCTGGTGCGCGGCGGCCGGGTCAAAGACCTGCCTGGCGTGCGCTACCACATCGTGCGCGGCTCGCTCGACCTGCAGGGCGTGAAAGACCGCAAGCAGTCGCGCTCGAAGTACGGCGCCAAGCGCCCGAAAAAGGCGTAAGTCCAGGCCTAGCAGCCTAGTAAGTGAAAGGCCCCGATGGCCTTTCGCGGTGTTGGCCTTGTAGCCCCACCAACTGAAACCACAGAAGGAATTTTTCATGCCACGTCGCCGCGAAGTACCCAAACGCGAAATTCTGCCGGACCCGAAGTTTGGCTCCATTGACTTGTCCAAGTTCATGAACGTCATCATGGAATCGGGCAAGAAGGCCATCGCTGAACGCATCATTTACGGTGCGCTCGAGCAGGTCGAGACCAAGTCCGGCAAAGACCCGCTGGAAATCTTCATGCTCGCCATGAACAACATCAAGCCGATGGTCGAAGTGAAGTCCCGCCGCGTCGGCGGTGCGAACTACCAGGTTCCCGTGGAAGTTCGCCCCGTGCGTCGGCAGGCTCTGGCCATGCGCTGGTTGAAGGAAAGTGCGCGCAAGCGGGGCGAGAAGTC
Organism: Burkholderiales bacterium; assembly: GCA_038316815.1. Classification (GTDB taxonomy): domain Bacteria; phylum Pseudomonadota; class Gammaproteobacteria; order Burkholderiales; family Burkholderiaceae_C; genus Rubrivivax. The sequence goes on along the minus strand of JBBQAW010000137.1, from coordinate 1,791 downwards.
GATGGCCGCACGCCTGGCCAACGAACTGCTGGAAGCCAGCGAAGGCCGCGGCGGCGCCATGAAGAAGCGCGATGAAGTGCACCGCATGGCCGAAGCCAACAAGGCGTTTTCGCACTTCCGCTTCTAAGGCGACCTTCAGGCGCCCACAGCTTCGCTTTTAGGCTTCAAGCCGCTCTTTCGGGTTAACACCAACCCGAGGGCGGCATCTGATTTTTGGAGACAGACCATGGCCCGCAAGACCCCCATCGAGCGCTACCGCAACATCGGCATCAGCGCGCACATTGATGCTGGCAAGACCACCACCACCGAGCGCATCTTGTTTTACACAGGTGTGAATCACAAGATCGGTGAAGTGCACGACGGCGCAGCGACGATGGACTGGATGGAGCAGGAACAGGAGCGCGGCATCACCATCACGTCGGCTGCGACCACCTGTTTCTGGAAGGGCATGGACAGTTCTTACCCAGAGCACCGCTTCAACATCATCGACACACCGGGCCACGTCGACTTCACTATCGAGGTCGAGCGTTCGATGCGCGTGCTCGACGGCGCCTGCATGGTGTATTGCGCCGTCGGCGGCGTTCAGCCCCAGTCGGAAACAGTCTGGCGCCAGGCCACCAAGTACAAAGTGCCGCGTCTGGCTTTCGTGAACAAGATGGACCGCACCGGCGCCAACTTCTTCAAGGTCTACGACCAGATGAAGCTGCGCCTGAGGGCCAACCCGGTGCCCATCGTGATTCCCATCGGTGCGGAAGAAAACTTCACCGGTGTGATCGATCTGATCAATATGAAGGCGATCTATTGGGACGAGGCCTCGCAGGGCATGAAGTTCGACTTCCAGGAAGTCCCGGCAGAACTGCAGGCTGAAGCGCTGAAATGGCGCGAAAACATGATCGAGGCCGCAGCCGAGTCCAGCGAAGATCTGATGAACAAGTATCTGGAATCGGGCGAACTGTCCCAGATCGAGATCAAGCAAGGCATTCGCGCGCGCACCCTGGCTGCAGAAATTCAGCCCATGTTCTGTGGTTCGGCCTTCAAGAACAAGGGCGTGCAACGCATGCTCGACGGCGTCATCGACTTCCTGCCTTCGCCTATCGACGTGCCACCTGTGCCGGGTACCGACGAGTCCGACAAGCCGGTGACGCGCCGCGCTGCTGACGACGAGAAGTTCTCGGCGCTGGCTTTCAAGCTGATGACCGATCCTTATGTCGGTCAGCTGACTTTCGTCCGCGTGTATTCGGGCGTGTTGAAGTCAGGCGACTCAGTCTTCAACCCGATTCGCAGCAAGAAGGAACGCATCGGCCGCATCTTGCAGATGCACGCCAACCAGCGTGAGGAAATCAAGGAAATTCTGGCTGGCGACATTGCCGCTTGTGTGGGACTGAAAGACGTGACCACAGGCGAAACCCTGTGCGACCCGGACAGCATCATCACGCTCGAAAAGATGATCTTCCCCGAGCCGGTGATCTCGCAGGCCGTCGAGCCCAAGACCAAGGCCGACCAGGAAAAGATGGGCATCGCGCTGGGCCGCCTGGCTGCCGAGGATCCGTCGTTCCGCATGCGCACCGACGAAGAGTCAGGCCAGACCATCATTTCGGGCATGGGCGAACTGCACCTGGAAATCATCGTCGACCGCATGAGGCGCGAATTTGGTGTCGAAGCCAACGTCGGCAAGCCACAGGTGGCCTACCGCGAGACCATCCGCAAAACAGTGGCCGACGTCGAAGGCAAGTTCGTGCGCCAGTCGGGCGGCAAGGGTCAATACGGCCACGTCGTGCTGAAGGTCGAGCC
>JBBQAW010000136.1:0-10174 GCA_038316815.1 Burkholderiales bacterium | reverse complement strand
GTACCGCATGGACAACAACCAGGAAGACCATTACATAAGCGCCATGTCGTTTGAAGGAGGCGTAACCGCCAGTTTTTCCATGGAGGCTTTTACCGCATACCACGGCCGCCGTACCCGTGTGATGGGCAGCATGGGCGACATCGTCGGCGACATGGAAAGCTTCACGCTCACCAGCTTCAAGGGCGGCAAGCGCAAGAGCTGGAGCATGAAGACCGACGCCCATGGTGGCGGCGACCACCGCATGGTGAAAGACTGGGTGCAGGCGGTGGGTCAGCAAAAGCCGTCCTTGCTGAGCTCATCTATCGAAACATCGGTGGAAAGCCACTTGATCGCCTATGCCGCAGAAAAGAGCCGGCTCGACCGCACGATCGAGCCCGTGCATCTGTAAGGGCGTGGCCCGGCGCGCTTCACGCTGGAAGCCGTGGGGCCAGCGGCTGGCCCATCCGTTCGCCTTTCGGTTCGCCCAGCCCCTTTTGCCCGGCTTTCAGCCCGCGCGGCGACGTGCAGCAACGGCCACACCCGCCAGGCCGGCCAGCAGCAGGGCGATGCTGGCCGGTTCAGGCACCACCGCCACGCTGTAGCTGCCGAAACCGGCCGACGTGCCGTTCAAGTCGGGTGCCGTGACGTAGGCCAGGTAGGCGCCGGCAAAGCTGTCGAAGCCGGGGATGAGGGCGATGTCCGGGCGCAGGCCCAGGTTGGTGGAATTGGCGTCAACGTAGGACAGGCCGGCAAACTGGCCCAGTGCATAGAAAGCCGTGGGTGCGAAGTCGGCGCTGGCCAGGGTGTAGGTCTGCGACCCCAGTTGCAGCGTGAAGTCGGTCAGGGGCAGGTCGCCTTCGAAGGTGGGCGTGAGGGTGGCGATGTCAACGCTGAAGCTGCCGCTGAAAGCCAGCCCGGCCAGCGGGCCGTCGCCCAGCAGACCGGCGAAGCTGAACTCGGTGGCCTGCGCCGGCGCGGCCAGCAGCAGTGCCGCGCAGGCGGCCAGGGTGGTGGTCGTGTGGCGCAAAGCGTTGTGGCTCAAAGTGATGCGGCGCAAAGTGACGCGGCGCAAAGTGAAGTGGCGCATGGTGGTGTCTTCTTGTCGGGTTGGGCGGGCGCGTCAGGTCAACGCGTGACGAAGTTTTGCGCGTTCATCACGGCCGCGCAGTTCTGGCCATTGAGCTGCACCAGGGCGCGTGGGGGCTGGGGGCCGGCTGCACCGTCGCTGTCGATGCCGATGGCCGCCCCCATGCGCGTGGGGCCGCAGGTGATGAAGCCCAGGCCCAGCGGGTTGGCCACGGCACTTCGGCCCAGGCTGCGCAGGATGTCCTTGACGACAATCTGGTCCACGTTGGGCTGGAAGCCGATGACCGAACTGCCGGCCTGCAGCACGCTGCTGAAGACGAAGCGGTCGGCACCCAGGGTGCCGGTCAGCAGCTGGCGCTGCGTCGTGGCGGCCACGGTCTTGTACAGGTCCACGCCCACCAGCAGCGGGTCGTGGTCCGAAGAGCGGAAGGCATCGGGCGCATACGGGTCGGCCGGGCACGGGCCGCCGCAGGTCGTCAGCGGTGCCTTGAATTCCTGGTTGTAGTCGTACGCAGTCTGTTCATCGGCATTGATGTGCCAGGCCCGCGCACCGGCTACTTTCGGCGACATCGTGCTGCTGCTGATGGCGTAGTCCAGTCGGCCGGCGGTGGCGTCGAAGACATAGGTGTAGGCGAAGGCATTGCTGCGCAGCGCCTCGTCGACATAGCCGTTGCCGGTGAGTTCGAAGATCGGGTCTTCCTGACCGTAGGAATTCAGGTCGCCCACCACCAGCGCGTCGGGGCTGCCAGCGGCGGCCTGTACCTGGCTGACGAAGGTGCGCAGGCGCTGCGCCTGCTGCAGCCGCGTCAGGTTCCAGCAGCCCTGGCCGTCGCCGGCGTCCGTGTTGCCTGGGGCGTCAGGTGCACTGGCAGAGGGGCAACTGCCCTTGCTCTTGAAGTGGTTCACGACCAGGCTGAACTTCTCGCCGTTGGTGGCGGTGAAGGTCTGGGCCAGCGTCGGGCGGTTGTTGACGGGGTCGGGGTCGCTCAGGGGCGCGCCGGTCAGGGTCAGGCGGTCGGGCTTGTAGATCATGGCCACGCGGATGGCGTCGGTGCCCGTGAACGCGGGTACCGGGACGACCACGTAGGCGCCGGGACCGGCTAGCGCGTTGAGCGCGTCGACCAGGTTCTGCGCGGCCACGTTGCCGTTGTTCTGGATCTCCATCAGCCCGACGGCGTCGGCGTTCAAACGGACCAGAGCCTGCACGATCTTGGCCTGCTGGCGCCCGAACTCCACCGCGTTGTTGGCACCGCGGCAATTGCTGGCACTGACCGAGCCGCCCAGGCTGCAGCCTTGGCCCGATTGCCCGCTGGCCGTGCCGCCATTGGTGAAGGTGGTGAAGTAGTTCAACACGTTCATGGCCGCCACCAAATAATTGCCACCGACTCCACTTGGCGCGGACGGGCGGGGGTTGAAGGCGGCAAAGACGGGCGACTGCGTCGGCTGCACCCGGTACAGGCCCGGACCGGCCGCACTGCTGCCGGCGGGGCCGAAGTCAAGCACGCCCACCAGGCCGGACACCGAATCACCGGCGCGCGGCACGCCGTTGGCGCCGAAGTAGGGTGTCGGGTTGGGGTTCTGGAACGAACTGCCGTCGTCCAGCAGGATGCGGCTGCGCGCCTGCTCGGTGGCCAGCGCAATGGCCTGGGCACCGGGGCGGAAACGGTTGGTCGGGTTTTCATGCCGACCCACACCCAGCGTGAGCTGGCCGAAGCGGGCCTGCACGAAATTCTGCTGCACCCTCAGCGAACCATTGATGCTGACGAGCATGCCTTCCAGCGGCTCCAGCGACTGGCCCTCGGCCAGCGGCAGCGTCACGGCCACGGGTGTGATCGGTGCTGCGCTGCCGATGTTGGTGATGACCGTCGTGCTGCTGATTTGCGTCAGCGGCGTGGCGGCCGAACCGGCGCCACTGGCGAATTCGACCACGGTGCCGGTGACGCTGACCAGGTTGCCCACGGCAGCGGCAGCCGGCGGCGCTGCCGAGGTGAAGACGAAGATGCCGTCGCTGGTGGCCGGGTTGCCGTCGCCAGCAACGTCCTGGATGAAGAAGCCGTTGCTCGTCAGCTTGGTCACAGCACCGGTGGTCGTGACGAGCTGGCCGACCAGCGGGCTGGTGGCACCAGTCCCCTGGATGGTGAAGATTGCCGCCGCGATGGGGTCTCCGCCCCCGCCGCCCCCGCCCCCGCCGCCGCTGTTGCGCGGATTCGGCGCGCCGATCGTGAAGTCGACGCTGTTGTTGCCGGTGCTGGTGCAGCTGTTGCCGCCGCCGCGCAGCGCGGCCGTGGTGTTCGACAGGTTCGCGGTGGGTGTCCCGGTGGGCGGCGGGCCCAGCGCGCAGTTCGTCGCGCTGCCATAGCCGAGGAAGTCGACGACCGTGGCGTTGCCGGTCGGGCATGAGCCGCTGAGGATGGCGGTGCTGTTGACCAGCGCCACCTTGCCGGCCGTGCCGCTCATGTTGGTATTGCCGCTCACGTCAGGCGTGGGCAGCGGCATGCCGTTCGCACCGCCGGCCATCTGGATCAGGAAGCGGCCGCCGGCCGGAATGCTGCCGGCAAGCGGTACGCTGTTCGCCCACGAAGTGCCTGCGCTCGACGCGTACTGCACCGACCAGCCAGCCAGGCTGACCGGCTGGGCGCCGTTGTTGCACAGCTCGACGAAGTCGTTGGTCAAGGGCGCGCCGGAATTGCCGCCGCCGCCGTAAACCTGACTGATGAGAACTGCGGCCTGCGCGCCGGTGGCGAACAGCGTCGCTACCGCCAGGGGAACGGCGCGCAACAAGGTGTGATTCAGGGTGGCGCGAAGGCGCTGCGACAGGACATTCATCGTGGGTGACTCCAGGGTCTCTTCAGCGTGGCGTTCAGGCGCGGCATTCAGGCGCGGCGACGGGCCAGCAAGCCGACGGCGGCCAGGCCAGCCAGCAGCAGGCCGGTGGTGCCAGGTTCGGGCACGGCGGTGACGGACAGGCTCAGGTTGTCGATGGCCAGGCCGTGGTCGTTGCCGACATCGTTGGCTTCGATCCAGCGCACCCAGAGCCTGTCGCCTATAGCCCAGCTGGTGCTGATGGTGCCGCCCAGCCCGGCCGACAGCCCGGCAACGTTGCCGTTCACGGCCGCCGCTGTGGCACCCGTGACAGGCGATGTGAAATTGAAGCCCGCACCTGCAGCGGTCCAGCTTGCGACACTGGTGAAAGTGGCACCGAAGCCATATTCCAGCACCATGGTTTGGGCCGTGGTGTTGCCGCCGTTGCGCCACTGTTCACCGTCAAAGCTGAGCGTGAAGCTGTTCAGTTCGAAGCCGGTGGCATTGGTCACGGCCAGAGCGATGTAACCCGCCAGCGCATTCTGCGCAGGAGAGCCAAAGTACGTGCCGCCTGAACCCAGGCCGCCCAGGGCGCGGTCGGTGTTGCCGGCCGTGCCGAAGCTGTAGAAGCTGCCCGCATTGCTGCTGCCGTCGTTGGCGTTGTAGGTGACCCGCGCCGCGCTGTTGCGGTCGAACAGGCTCCAGCCCGCGATCGTGCCGTCGTTCACCCAGCCGATATTGGTGCCGGTTGCAGCAGCCAGGCTGTCGAAGTTCTGTGTGTAGGGCACGGCGGTCGACGTCAGGCTGACGGCGCCGTGCGCAGAAACGGTGGCCAGCAAGGCGGCAGCGGCCAGGAAGTGCTTGTTCATGGTGGGTCTCGGTCGGGGTTGAAGTAGATGGCGCCGAAGCTGAGGCCGGCACAAGACGCAGTGATGACGCGTTGATGACGCTGTATCCCCTTCGCCTCCCGTTGCGGGTGGCGAACCTACACTCGTGCAAAGCGATCCGGCCGGGCCGCAGGATCTGGTGAAAACACCTGAAAGCTACCATGACATTCGCAAGGCATCTGCCCCTCATCCTCGCCGCATGGCTGTGCTGGGGCGGCAACGCGGCACTGGCGCAGCCCGCCAGGGCAGACGTGCTGCCTGGGCAGATCAGTGAAGTCACCCAGGTCGAAGGCATCACCGAATACCGCCTGCCCAACGGCTTGCAGTTGTTGCTGGTGCCCGACGCTTCGAAGGCCAGCACGACGGTCAACCTGACCTATCACGTGGGCAGCCGGCACGAAAGCTATGGCGAGACGGGCATGGCGCACCTGCTGGAACACCTGATCTTCAAGGGCAGCCCCAACTACCCCGGTGTGCAGGCCGACCTGGGCAAGCGCGGGCTGCGCTACAACGGATCGACCAGCTGGGACCGAACGAACTACTTCGCCAGCTTCACCGCCAACGACGAGAACCTGCGTTGGTACCTGGCCTGGAGCGCCGACGCGATGGTCAACAGCAACATCGCGCGCGCCGACCTGGACAGCGAAATGACGGTGGTCCGCAACGAAATGGAGATGGGCGAGAACAACCCCGGCCGCGTGCTGTTCCAGCGCACCTTGTCGGCCATGTACGACTGGCACAACTACGGCAAGAGCCCGATCGGCGCGCGCACGGATGTCGAGAACGTCGACATCGCGCGGCTCCAGAGTTTTTACAGAAAGTTCTATCAGCCCGACAACGCCACGCTCATCGTCGCTGGCCGCTTCGACAACGCCCAGGTGCTGGCCTGGGTGGCGCAGTACTTCGGCCCGCTGCCCAAGCCCGAACGCGTCTTGCAGCCCACGTACACGCTGGATGCGGCGCAAGACGGCGAACGCCAGGTCACGGTGCAGCGCGTCGGCGGCGCCCCGGTGCTCTACATGGGTTATCACATTCCACCCGGCGCGCACCCCGACTTTGCTGCCGTCTCGCTGCTGGGGCCCGTGTTGGGCGACGCGCCGGGTGGACGCTTGCACAAGGCCCTGGTCGACAAGACGCTGGCCGCGGGTGTCTTCGCCTATCCGCTGCCGATGGCCGAGCCCGGGGCCATGATTCTGGGCGCCCAGCTGGCCCCCGGCCAGTCGCTGGAAGCCGCGCGCCTGGCCATGGCCGCGGTGCTGGACGGCCTGGCCAGCAACCCGGTGACAGCTGAAGAGCTGGAACGTGCGCGCACGCAGTGGCTGAACAGCTGGGAACAGGGCTACACCGACCCCGAACAAGTAGGGGTGCAGCTGAGCGAAACCATCGCGCTTGGCGACTGGCGCCTGTTCTTCCTGCAGCGCGACCAGGTGCGCCGCGTCAGCCTGGCCGACGTGCAGCGCGTCGCCACGCAATACCTGAGGCCTGAGAACCGCACCGTGGCGATGTACCGGCCCGTGGCCGAAGCCCAGCGCGCGCCAGCCCCGGCCAAGGTGGACGTGGCTACGCTGCTGAAAGACTACCGCGGTGACGCCGCCGCGGTGCAGGTGGAAGCCTTCGACGCCAGCCCCGCCAACCTGGACGCCCGCACCCAGACCAGCGCGCTGGCCAGCGGTCTGCGCGTGGCCCTGCTGCCCAAGCCCACACGCGGCCGGGCGGTGCAGGCGCGCATGGCCCTGCATTACGGCGACGAGAAGAGCCTGTTCGGCCAGGAAACCGTGGCTGCGATGACGGCCGCCTTGTTGGACAAGGGCGCAAGCAGCGGCGCCGACGCGCTGACCCGCCAGCAAGTCAACGACAGCTTCGACCGGCTGCGCGCCCAGGTCGCGTTCGGTGCCAGCGGGCAGACCTTGAATGTCAGCATCACCACCGTGCGTGAACACCTGCCCGCCGTCGTGGCCTTGGTCGGCCGGCTGCTGCGCACGCCCAGCTTCCCGCCTGAAGCATTGGAAGAAGTCAGGCGCCAGTCGCTGACGGCTATTGAGCGCCAGCGCAAGGAACCCGAAGCCTTGGTTGCCAATGCCCTGGGCCGTCTGGCCAACCCCTACCCGCGGGGCGACCTGAGATACGAGTCGAGCTTCGACGAGGCCGAGGCCGATATCCGCGCGGTCACGCCGGCTCAGCTGCGCAACTTCCATCGCGGCTTCTACAGCGCAGCGCACGGCGAGTTCTCAGCGGTGGGCGACTTCGACGCCGCGGCCGTGCAGCAAGCCCTGCGCAGCGCCTTCGGCGACTGGCAGCAGCCCGCGGCCGGCACGCGCGCTTACACCCGCGTGCCGCAGCCGCTGGTGGCCCTGCCGAACCCAGGGCCGCGCCTTCAGTTGCTCACGCCCGAAAAGCCCAACGCCAGTTTCCAGGCCGTGCTGCCCCTGCCGCTGAACGACACCCATGCCGACTACCCCGCCATGCTGCTGGCCAGCCACATGTTTGGCGCCGGCAGCACCGGGCGGCTGTGGTTGCGCATCCGCGAAAAAGACGGCCTGAGCTACGGCGTGGGCAGCGGCGTGCGCTGGAGCCAGACCGATCTGAACTCGCGCTGGGTGGCCGGCGGCAGCTTCGCGCCGCAGAACCTGGCGCGCATGGAAGCGGCGTGGAAAGAGGAACTGGCACGCTCGCTGGCCGACGGTTTCACCCAGGCCGAACTGGACGAAGCCCGCACCGCGCTGCTGAACTTCCGCCGCCTGGGCCGCGCGCAAGACGAGAGCGTGGCAGCGCTGGCTGTGTCCAACCTGCGGCTGGGCCGGCGCTTTGCGTTGTCGCAGTCGGTCGACGACCGCCTGGCCGGCCTGAGCCTGGCCGAAGTCAACGCCGTTTGGCGCCAATACGTGAACCCGGCCCGTATCGCTACCGCCTGGGGCGGGGACTTCAAGCCTGCGCCGTGAACTGAGCTTCAGTCCTTCAGCCCTTCAACCCTTCAACCCTTCAGTTCAGTCCTTCAGCCAAGGGTTGCTGATGCCGGCTGCTACGTGGCCCGCGGGCACGTGCGGCGCAGCGTTCTCGATGTGGCCGGTCTGGTCGTCGAAGAAGAAGTCGGGCTCGAATTCACGCAGGAACGTGCCTTTGGGCAGGCCGCCCAGAAACATCGCTTCGTCAACTTCGATGCGCCAGTTCATCAGGGTGCGGATGGCGCGTTCGTGGGCCGGCGCGCTGCGTGCCGTCACCAGCGCGGTACGGATGCGCATGCCGCCGGCCTGTTCACGCTGCTGCGCCTGCAGCCGGTGCAGCGCTTCCAGCAGCGGCTTGAAGGGGCCCGGCGCCAGTGGCGTGCCGGCGCGGCTGGCTTCGTGGTCCTGAAACGCGGCCAATCCCTGGGCCTGGAACACGCGTTCGGCTTCATCGGAAAACAGCACCGCGTCGCCGTCGAAGGCGATGCGCACCTCACCCGGGTGGGCCACCGATGCGCGCGCGCTTTCCGGGTAGACGCGTGCCGCGGGAACGCCTGCGGCCAGTGCCGAACGCACATCGGCCTCGTTCATCGACAAGAACAGGTTGGCCGCCAGTGGTTGCAGGTAACGCCAGGGCGACTGTCCGCGCGTGAACACGCCGCGCTGCACAGGCAGCCCGAAGTGCCGGGCAGACCGGAACACCCGCAGCCCCGAAACCGGGTCGTTGCGCGACAGGATGACCACCTCGACCTGCGGCGGCCCTGCGTCTGCAGGGGGGTTGAAGGCCAGCAGCTTTTTGATGAGCGAAAACGCCACACCCGGAAGGGCGGGTTGCTCAACACGTTGCAGTTGCAACTGCATGTAGGCGTGGTCGTCGCCTTGCTCGAAGACGCGGTTCTCTTCCTCGAAGTCGAACAGCGCCCTGGAAGAAATGGCCACCACGAGCTGGCCGTTCAGGGATGCGGGCATAGATAGGGGATGGTACGGCGTGACATGACAACGCAACATGATGCAGGCAGACTTGGGTGCAAGCACTGCGAAGAAATCAACGCCCAGCCAGAGCTCATCTCAAGAGCACGCCGTGCCCCAGGGAGTCCACCCCATGAAGACCGTCGCCTTCGTCCCCGAGCTTGCCAGCAAACGCCCCGGTTCAACCGGTTCCCCGGCTTCTGCCTTGGCAGACCCCCAGCCGGCCTACTGGCGCAGCGAGGCCTTTGCCGAAGACCTGCCGGATTCGGCCACGCTGACGCTCGCGCGCAGCGCCGGCCCGCAGAGCCAGCCGCCCTTGCTGCGCCGGGCGCTGTCACGCCTGCTGCGCCGCTGAGCTCTGTCCCCAGCCCGGGCTGTTCACCGGGCTATCCATCCGGCTATCCACCGGGCTATTCATTGGGCGCCAGGGGCCTGGCGGCACAATCCTCGCTCCTTTCTGCCAAGGCGTGCCCGCAGGCACTGCCCCGCCCCCCGTGCTCGATATCCAGGACCTGCGCTTCCGCTGGCGCGGCGCCAGCGCCGATGCTCTGGCCATCCCACGGCTGAACCTGTCCGCTGGCCGCACCCTCTTCCTTTACGGGCCCAGCGGCTGCGGCAAGAGCACCCTGCTGGGCCTGCTGGCGGGCGTGCTGGTGGCAACCCAGGGCCGTGTCAGCCTGCTGGGGCAGGACTGGGGTGCGCTTTCAGGCGCTGCGCGCGACGCCCGCCGTGCCGACCATGTCGGCGTCGTCTTCCAGCAATTCAACCTGCTGCCCTACCTCAGCGTGCTGGACAACGTACTGCTGCCCTGCCGCTTCTCAAACGCGCGGGCTGCACGCTGCGCTGGCGGCCCGGCCAATGCCGCGCGGCAACTGCTGCAGCAAGTGGCCTTGCCCGAAGCTGCCTGGACGCGGCCGGCGGCGATGCTGTCGGTGGGCCAGCAGCAGCGCGTGGCCGCGGCGCGGGCGCTGATCGGCCAGCCAGAACTGGTGATTGCCGACGAACCCACCTCGGCCCTGGACGCCGCGCTGCGCGACGACTTCATGGCCTTGCTGCTGGGCGAATGCCGCGCCAGCGGTGCCACGCTGGTGTTCGTCAGCCATGACGAACGCCTGGCCCTGCAGTTCGACGAACGGCTGTCGCTGCCCGAACTGAACCTGGCTGGGCGGACTACCGCATGAAGGCGTTGCTCTCGATCGCCGCACGCAGCGCCTGGAACCGGCGCGGCACCCTGGCCCTGGTGGTGCTGTCCATCGCCCTGGCCACGGCCTTGCTGCTGAGCCTGGAGCGCTTGCGCACCGACATCCGCAGCAGCTTTGCCCAGGCCGTCAGCGGCACCGACCTGGTGGTGGGCGCGCGCACCGGGCCCGTGCAGCTGATGCTGTATGCGGTTTTCCGCGTCGGCGGCGCCAGCAACAACATCCGCATGGACAGCGTGCGTGCGCTGGCAGCGCACCGCGCCGTGGCCTGGACGGTGCCCATCAGCCTGGGCGATTCGCACCGCGGCTT
>JBBQAW010000135.1:0-10209 GCA_038316815.1 Burkholderiales bacterium | reverse complement strand
TCCGCGCGGCGTGTTGCTGGTCGGCCCCCCCGGTACCGGCAAGACCTTGCTGGCGAAGGCCATCGCCGGTGAAGCCAAGGTACCTTTTTTCGCTATCAGCGGTTCCGACTTCGTCGAGATGTTCGTGGGCGTGGGTGCCTCTCGCGTCCGCGACATGTTCGAACAGGCCAAGAAGAACGCGCCCTGCATCGTCTTCATCGACGAAATTGACGCCGTGGGCCGCGCCCGTGGCGTGGGCATCGGCGGCGGCAATGACGAACGCGAACAGACGCTGAACCAGCTTCTGGTCGAAATGGACGGCTTTGAAGCCAACGAAGGCGTCATCATCGTCGCGGCCACCAACCGCAAGGATGTGCTGGACCCCGCGCTGCTGCGCCCCGGCCGCTTCGACCGCCAGGTTTACGTCACGCTGCCCGACGTTCGCGGCCGCGAACAGATTTTGAACGTGCACATGCGCAAAGTGCCGGTGGGGCAGGACATCCGCGCCGACATCCTGGCCCGCGGCACGCCCGGGTTCAGCGGTGCCGACCTGGCCAACCTGGTCAATGAAGCCGCCCTTTTTGCTGCCCGCCGCAGTGGTCGCGTAGTGGAAATGATGGACTTCGAGAAGGCCAAAGACAAGATCATGATGGGCCCCGAGCGCAAGTCGATGGTCATGCCAGAAGAAGAGCGCAAGAACACGGCTTATCACGAGGCAGGCCACGCGTTGGTGGCACGGCTGATGCCCAAGACCGACCCGGTGCACAAGGTCACGGTCATTCCTCGTGGACGCGCGCTGGGTGTCACGATGCAGTTGCCCGAAGGCGACCGCTACAGCATGGACAAAGAACGCATGCTGTCGACCATCAGCGTTCTTTTCGGTGGGCGCATCGCCGAAGAGGTGTTCATGAACCAGATGACCACGGGTGCATCGAACGACTTCGAGCGGGCCACTGCCATCGCCCGTGACATGGTCATGCGATACGGCATGACCGACGAACTGGGCCCGATGGTGTACGCCGACAACGAGGGTGAGGTCTTCCTGGGCCGCAGCATCACCAAGACGACCACCATGTCCGAAGAAACCATGCGCAAGGTCGATCTCGTCATCCGCCGCATCATCGACGAACAGTACGGCACTGCTCGCCAATTGATCGAAGACAACAAGGACAAGATGCACGCCATGGCGCAGGCGCTACTGGAATGGGAAACCATCGACAGCGACCAGATCGACGACATCATGGCCGGCAAGCCACCCCGTGCGCCGAAGGACTGGACGCCTTCGTCCAGCAAGCCGCCAGGTGGTGGCGCCGCACCCACGGTCGGTACAGAAAGCGCACCGGCAGCAGCCTGACCTACTGACGGGCTTGCCCGTGATTTGTTTGCAAACAGGGCTTCGGCCCTGTTTGTCGTTGGAGGTTTGCCATTCCAAGCTGCAGTTTGTAGCGACTATTGCAGGCTAGAGTCACGGGTTGAACGAAGCACGCGCTCGAACAGAGCCAGCACAAGACCATGAGCAGAACTTACTTCGGCACCGATGGCATACGCGGAACAGTCGGCCGCCCCCCCATCACCCCTGACTTCATGCTGCGCCTGGGGCATGCGGTGGGCCAGGTGCTCAAGCGCGGCAGCGCTCGGCCGACGGTTTTGATCGGCAAGGACACGCGTATTTCGGGTTACATGCTGGAGTCGTCGCTCGAGGCCGGCTTTGCGTCGGCCGGCGTCGACGTGTTGCTCAGCGGGCCCTTGCCGACCCCGGGCGTGGCCTACCTGACGCGTGCATTGCGCCTTGACCTGGGCGTGGTCATCAGTGCATCCCACAACCCCTTTGCCGACAATGGCGTGAAGTTTTTCTCTGCACGCGGCGAGAAGTTGCCCGACGACTGGGAAGTGGCCGTTGAAGCAGCGTTGCTGCAGGCTCCGCAATGGGCCGACTCGGCCACCCTGGGCAAGGCCCGGCGTCTGAACGATGCTGGCGGTCGCTACATCGAGTTTTGCAAAAGCACGGTCACGCAGAGCCTGTCGTTGAAGGGCGTCAAGGTCGTCGTGGATGGCGCCAACGGCGCGGCCTATCACATCGCGCCTGAAGTCTTCCACGAGTTGGGTGCCACGGTCGTGAAGATCGGCTGCAGCCCCGACGGCACGAACATCAACGCCGGCTTTGGTGCCACTTCCCCAGCGGCCTTGGTGCAGGCGGTGGCCGAACACCGCGCCGACTACGGCATTGCCCTGGACGGCGACGCTGACCGGCTGCAAATGGTCGACGCGCAGGGCAGGCTGTTCAACGGCGATGAACTGCTTTACGTCTTGGCCGCCGACAGGCTGGCCCAGCGCCAGCCAGTGCCTGGCGTGGTGGGAACGTTGATGACGAACATGGCGGTTGAACTGGCGCTGAAGAGGCTGGGTGTGAGCCTGGTTCGCGCCAAGGTGGGCGACCGTTATGTGCTGGAAGAGCTCTCTGCGCGCGGCTGGCACCTGGGCGGAGAAAGCTCGGGCCACTTGCTGGCGCTGGATTGCCACACCACGGGCGACGGCATCGTCAGCGCGCTGCAGGTACTGCAGGCCGTGCGGCGCAGCAACCGCACCCTGGCCGGCTTGCTGGAAGGGGTGAGCCTGTTTCCGCAGACGATGATTAATGTGCGATTGCCAGAAGGCAGCCGCTGGCAGGACAACGAACGCCTGGCCGCTGAGACATCGCAAGCCGAGAAGCGCCTGGGGCAGTCTGGCCGGGTCTTGATCCGCGCCTCTGGCACCGAACCCGTGTTGCGTGTCATGGTCGAGGCCCAGGACGGCGTGCTGGGCCGGCAATGCGCCGAAGCGATGGCCGCTGCCGCCGGGCGTTGAGCCCGCTGCAGCGGCGCTTTTTTGCGGTCTTAGAGTCTTGCTTTCAGCGGGCTGTCAGCGAGCCGCCGGCGGTGCTGGCGGAATCATCACCTTGTCGATGATGTGAACCACGCCGTTGGTGGCAGCAACGTCGGCTTGTGTCACGACGGCGTCTTCCACTGTCACGAAAGTGCCGGCACGTGACAGTGCCAGGTTGGCACCCTGAACAGACTTCACATTGCCTGTCTTCACCTCCGCAGCCATCACTTTGCCGGGCACCACGTGGTAGGTCAGCACGGCCCTGAGGCGGTCTTTGTTGGCAGCCAGCTCAGCCAGGGTCTTGGCGGGCACGGCCTTGAAGGCTTCGTCGCTGGGGGCGAAGACGGTGAAGGGGCCAGCACCTTTCAAGGTGTCGGTCAGGCCAGCGTCTGCAATCAGTTTGGTCAGCGTCGACAATTGCGGTGTGCGGGCGGCGGTTTCGGCAATCGTCGTCGGCGCCGGGGTCGTGGCGCAACCGGTCAAAGAGGTCAAAGCGGCCAGGCCCAGTAGGACGGGCGCGATCAACAGGGTTCTGCGGGGGGTGGTCATGCGCGGGAGCTCCAAAAGTGGACTGAATGTGGAACCGGGGATGCCCTGAACCAATGACAAAGCTTAAGAAGCTTTGATGACCAATTCGTGACGGTGTGTCGCAGCTGTCATACATGGCCGTATTGAACCTGGGTTTGTCACGTCGCTGTCATTCGCGCTGCCTAGAGTTGCCATACCGCCAAACTCTGCACACAAGGTTGATTCCATGATCCTTCATCGCATCGCTGCCATCGCCACGGCTTCCGCTGTTCTTGCCTTCGGCAGCACAGCCGCCCTGGCCCAGGACGTCACGGGCGCTGGCGCCACGTTCCCCGCGCCGCTGTATGCCAAGTGGGCTGATGCCTACAACAAGGCCACTGGCGCTCGCATCAACTACCAGTCGGTGGGCTCGGGTGCCGGCATGCGGCAGATTCGTGCCAAAACCGTCGATTTCGGCGCCTCCGACGTGCCGTTGACCGACGCCGACCTGGCCAAGGACGGGCTGATTCAGTTCCCTACCGTCATCGGTGGTGTGGTGCCGGTGATCAACGTCAAGGGCATCGCTCCTGGCCAGCTGCGGATGACAGGTCAGATCCTGGGTGACATCTTTTTGGGCAAGATCACCCGGTGGAACGATGCGGCCCTGACCGCATTGAACCCGGGCGTGCCGCTGCCTGACGCGGCGATTGCCGTGGTTCGTCGCGCGGACGGCTCGGGCACCACTTTCATCTTCACCAATTACCTGTCCAAGGTCAACGCTGAATGGAAGAGCAAGGTGGGCGAGGGTTCTGCAGTGAACTGGCCTACGGGCGCGGGTGGCAAGGGCAATGAAGGTGTCGCTGCCTTTGTTCAGCGGCTGCCCAACTCGCTGGGTTATGTGGAGTATTCGTACGCCAAGTCCAACAAGATGTCGCACTTGTTGATGCGCAACCAGGCCGGCACCTTTGCGGCGCCGGACGACACCGCGTTCAAGGCGGCGGCTGCAGGCGCCGACTGGGCCAAGAGCTTCTACCAGATCCTGACCGACCAGCCGGGCAAGGACAGCTGGCCGATCACTGGTGCGACTTTCATCATCATGCACAAGGCGCAGGACAAGCCCGCGCAAGCCACCAACTCTTTGAAGTTCTTCGACTGGGCTTACATCAACGGCGACAAGATGGCCAGCGATCTCGAATACGTGCCGCTGCCGGAGTCGGTCAAGGCCCTGTCGCGGCGCGCCTGGGCTGAGATCAAAGACAGCACCGGCAAGCCGGTCGCGACCAAGTAAGGCCTCGCCTCCGATCGACCGCAGTCGATAGCCAACAGTCGGCTGTCGGTCGTTGCCTTGAGTGAAAAAATTGAGGACTGCATGGCCGCGACATTTCCAGCCGATCCCCTCCACAACAAAGAAGCCATGGACAAATCGGCCGTGGGAGGCGGCCCTCCCGCCCGCGCCAGGCGCACGCCCTGGGCGGATGCCTTGTTTTCTGCCGTGGCTCACGGTGCGGCCTGGCTGACGCTGGCGCTGCTGGCCGGGATCATCATCTCACTGACGATCAGCGCCTGGCCGGCCATCTCGGAATACGGTTTGAGCTTCCTGGTCAACGCGGAGTGGGACCCGGTCGAAGAGAAGTTCGGCGGCCTGGTGATGATTTACGGCACGCTGGCGACTTCCTTCATCGCCTTGCTGATCGCGGTGCCGGTCAGTTTCGGCATCGCCTTGTTCCTGACCGAGCTGTCGCCGAACTGGCTGCGCCGGCCGCTGGGCACGGCCATCGAGCTGTTGGCTGCCGTTCCCAGCATCGTTTACGGCATGTGGGGCTTGCTGGTGTTCGGCCCCTTGTTGGCCGCCTATGTGCAGGCGCCTGCGCAGGCCTTGTTTTCAGACGTGCCCGTGCTGGGTACCCTGGTGTCCGGGGCGCCGGTCGGCATCGGCATCTTGTCGGCCGGCATCATCCTGGCCATCATGGTCATTCCGTTCATTGCATCGGTGATGCGTGACGTATTCGAGACCACGCCCGCCTTGCTGAAGGAATCGGCTTACGCTTTGGGTTCGACCACCTGGGAGGTGGTCTGGAAGGTCGTGTTGCCTTACACCAAGAGCGGTGTCATCGGCGCCATCATGTTGGGCCTGGGCCGTGCACTGGGTGAAACCATGGCAGTGACCTTCGTCATCGGCAACTTCAACCAGCTCGACAACCTGTCGCTGTTTGCCCCGGCCAACAGCATCACTTCGGCCATTGCCAACGAATTCGCCGAGGCCGCGCCGGGCCTGCACCAGGCCTCGCTGATGTACCTGGGCTTGATCCTGTTCTTCATCACCTTCTGTGTGCTGGGCCTGTCGAAGATTCTTCTGTCGCAGCTGCAGCGTGGCGAAGGGAGCCGCACATGAGCGCCGTCCTGTCTGCGACCGATGCTGCGCGCATGGGCATGCACCGCAAGCGAAAGCGCATGAATGTCATCGCGCTGACCCTGTCGTTGGGGGCCATGGCTTTTGGCCTGTTCTGGTTGGCCTGGATCCTGTTCGAGACGATTCGGCTTGGCGTGGGTGGCATTGCGCTTTCGTTGTTCACTGAAATGACACCGCCGCCGCAAGCCGAAACGGGTGGGCTGGCGAATGCCATCTTCGGTTCGCTGGTGATGGTCGGGCTGGCCACGGCGTTGGGTACGCCGATCGGCATCATGTGTGGCATCTACCTGGCGGAATACGGCAAGAACCGCTGGCTGGGCCGGGTGACGGGCTTCATCAGCGACATCCTGCTGTCCGCACCCTCCATCGTCATCGGCTTGTTCATCTATGCCATCTTCGTGGCCAAGGTACGGTCGTTTTCTGCCATCGCCGGCGCGCTGGCGCTGTCGCTCATCGTCATCCCGGTGGTCATCCGCACCACCGAGAGCATGCTGAGCCTGATTCCCAATGCCCTGCGCGAGGCGGCCTACGCGCTGGGCACACCGAAGTGGAAGGTTATCTCGTCCATCACGCTGAAGGCAGCGCGGGCGGGCGTGCTTACCGGCATGCTGCTGGCGGTGGCGCGCATCGCGGGAGAAACTGCGCCACTGCTGTTCACGGCGCTGTCCAACCAGTTCTGGACCATCAACCTGACCGAGCCGATGGCCAGCCTGCCGGTGACGATCTACAAGTTTGCGCTCAGCCCCTACGAGAACTGGCGCGATCTGGCCTGGGCCGGTGTCTTCCTCATCACGCTGGGCGTCCTGGCGCTGAACATCCTGGCGCGTGTACTGTTTCGCAAGAAGGACTGAAACCTGATGGATACCCGCTTGCAGACCGACAAGGCCGAGAGAGTCAAGATCTCGGTACGCAACCTGAACTTCTATTACGGCAAGTTCCTGGCCCTGAAGAACATCAACCTCGAGATTCCCGAGCGCAAGGTCACTGCCTTCATCGGCCCCTCGGGCTGCGGCAAGAGCACTTTGCTGCGTGTCTTCAACCGCATGTTCGAGCTCTACCCGGAACAGCGTGCCGAAGGCACAGTGGCGCTGGATGGCCATGACATCCTGACCTCGGATCTGGACGTGAGCCTGATCCGCGCCAAGATCGGCATGGTCTTCCAGAAGCCCACCCCCTTCCCGATGTCGATCTACGACAACATCGCATTCGGCGTGCGCCTGTTCGAGAACCTGCCCCGTGCGGAGATGGACGAGCGCGTGGAGTGGGCGCTGAAGAAGGCGGCACTGTGGAACGAGGCCAAGGACAAGCTGGGCCAGAACGGCGCCAGCCTGTCGGGTGGCCAGCAGCAGCGGCTGTGCATCGCACGAGGTATCGCGATCAAGCCTGAAGTGCTGCTGCTGGACGAGCCCTGTTCGGCCCTGGACCCCATCTCCACGGGCAAGATCGAAGAGCTGATCCACGAGCTCAAGACCGACTACACGGTGGTCATCGTCACCCACAACATGCAGCAGGCGGCGCGTTGTTCCGACTACACGGCCTACATGTACCTGGGTGACCTGGTCGAGTTCGGCGCCACCTCGGAACTCTTCATGAAGCCGAAGAAGAAGGATACTGAGGACTACATCACCGGGCGCTTCGGCTGAAAGCCGGGCGAAATGGCATGACTGAAAAGCATCTTTCCACGCAGTTCGACGCCGAACTCAGCGGCGTTTCCAACCGGGTGCTCGAAATGGGCGGCCTGGTCGAATCCCAGGTCTCGCAGGCCCTGTACGCCCTGGTCAACTTCAGCGACCAAACGGCCGCACAGGTGCTGCGCGAAGAAGAACGCGTGAACCAGATGGAAGTCGAGATCGACTTCGACCTCTCGGCCATCATCGCTCGCCGCCAGCCCACCGCGCGCGACCTGCGCCTGCTGATTGCCATCAGCAGAACCATCGCCAACCTGGAACGCGTGGGCGACGAAGCGGCACGCATTGCGCGCACGGTGCAGCGGCTCATCAGCACCGGCGTGTCTTCGCGCATGCGGCTGCCAGTGTCTGACCTCACGTTCGGGGCCGACCTGGCCGTGGCCCAGTTGCGAAAGGCACTGGATGCTTTTGCCCGCCTGGATACTGCCAAGGCCCTGGAGGTGCTGAAGACGGACGACCAGATCGACCAGGAATTCGACGGCCTGCTGCGCAAGCTCATCACGTACATGATGGAAGACCCCCGCACCATCAGTGCCAGCATCGATCTGGTCTTCGTGGCCAAGGCCATCGAACGCGTGGGTGACCACGCCAAGAACCTGGCCGAGGCCATCATCTATGTGGTTAAGGGCACCGACGTACGCCACCACTCCGTGGAATCGGTTGAGAACGTCGTCCGGTAGCCGGCACACTGCGGGCATTCTGTTGACATGAGCCGCATCCTCGTCGTCGAAGACGAGTCGGCGATTGCCGAACTCATCTCCCTGAACCTGCGCCATGCGGGCTTCGATGTGCTGTTGTGCACCACCGCCAGCGCGGCGCAAGCGCAGGTTGACCAGAAGCTTCCCGACCTGGTGCTGCTGGATTGGATGCTTCCCGGTGAAAGCGGCCTGCAACTGGCCAAGCGCTGGCGCGCAGATGCACGCACGCGTGAGTTGCCAATCATCATGTTGACGGCCCGGGCCGAAGAGGCCGATAAAGTGGCTGGCCTGGAGAGCGGCGCCGATGACTACCTGGCCAAGCCCTTCTCGATCAACGAATTGATGGCTCGCATACGCGCCGTTTTGCGGCGGCGTGCTCCCCAGGCGCTGGACGTCGCCGTTGCTGTGGGTCTGCTGCGTCTGGATCCGGCCACGCACCGCGTTACTGGTGCGGACCAGGACCTGAAGCTTGGCCCCACTGAGTTCAGGCTGCTGCACTTCCTGATGACGCACGCCGAGCGCGTTCATACCCGTGCCCATCTGCTGGACCGGGTCTGGGGCGACCATGTCTTCATCGAAGAACGCACGGTCGACGTGCACATCAAGCGCTTGCGTGAAGCTCTGGCGCCGGCTGGGGCTGCCGGCATGGTGGAGACGGTGCGCGGCGCAGGTTACAGGCTGACTTCCACGCCGGTGGCCCCCGCACCCCAAAGTACAGCATGAGCTGGCTGTTCACGCGCACGGTCGTCGCCGTGCTGATGTTGCTGCTGGGCGGTGGGCTGGGTTTCGTGGCAGGCCAGTTCACAGCCACGCCGCTGTGGATGGCGCTGCTGGGCGGATCTGCGGCTGTGGCCGTATTCGTTGCCGTTGACGGCTTGCGCGGTGAACGCCTGATGCTCTGGCTGCGCGGCGGCCAGGACCGCCCAGCGCCGCGTGATGCTGGCCAGTGGGGCGAGTTCGGCTATCGCATCGAGAAGGCCCTGCGTCAACGCGAGCGCGACCGCGCCACCGAACAGACCCGGCTACAGCAGTTTCTGGCGGCCATCGAAGCATCACCGAATGGCGTGATGCTGCTGGACCCGCAGGACCGCATCGACTGGTGCAACCGGGTAGCGGCCGAACACTTCGGCCTGGACCCGCAGCGCGACCGGCTGCAGCGTGTTACCAACCTCGTGCGTGCACCGGCCTTTGTCAGCTTTCTACAGGCTGGCAGCTTCGACCGCACCGTCAGTTTCAGCGCGCCCAACGGCCGCAGCACGCTGGAAGTGACGGTGCGCCCGTATGCCGAAGGTATGAAGCTGGTGCTGTCGCAGGACATTACTGAAGCTGAGCGCAGCGACGCCATGCGGCGCGACTTCGTGGCCAATGTCTCGCACGAGATACGCACGCCGCTGACGGTGCTGTCTGGCTTCGTCGAGACGATGGCGCGGCTGCCACTGTCCGAAACAGAACGTGCGCGCGTACTCGTGTTGATGGCGCAGCAGACCCAGCGCATGCAGTCCCTGGTGGCCGATCTCCTGACACTGGCTCAGCTGGAAGGCAGCCCGCGGCCGCCCTACGACAGGTGGGTCGACTTGCACAAGCTCATGCGGCGCGCTGAGTCCGATGGCCTGGCTTTGTCGGCCGGGCGCCAAAGCCTGCGCCTGCACGGTGGCGAAGGTGTTCAATTGGCGGGAAGTGAAAGCGAATTTTTCAGTGCGCTGGGAAACTTGGTCAGCAACGCCGTGCGCTACACGCCCGAAGGCGGGCGTATCGATGTCTACTGGCACACCCGCGAAGACGGGGGCGGTGAACTGTGCGTGGTGGACAGTGGCCCCGGCATCGCGCGTGAACACATTCCGCGCCTGACTGAACGCTTCTACCGCGTCGATGGCAGCCGTTCACGCGACACAGGCGGCACCGGTCTGGGCCTGGCAATCGTCAAGCACGTGGCCCAGCGGCACGGCGGCGAGATCGACATCCAAAGCGAACTGGGCAAGGGTTCGTCTTTCAGGCTCTTGCTGCCGGCGCTGCGCGTGCGTCAGCAAGCCCCGGCGGCAGAGACCGCGGTGCCGTCGATCATTGT
>JBBQAW010000134.1:0-10309 GCA_038316815.1 Burkholderiales bacterium | reverse complement strand
AGCCCGGCCGCGCCCTGCACCACACGGCGGTCGGGCGAGACCGGCAGGCCATAGACGGCCAGGCGGTCGAGCAGCTGCGCGTGGGTCAGGGGTTCTTCGCCTGCCGGCCAGACCTGCACGTCGCCAATGCCATAGGCGAAGAAAGACAAGGGGCGCTGTGCGGCCATGGCCGAGTCGAGCTGGCGCACGGCGCCGGCAGCGGTGTTACGCGGATTGATGTAAGTCTTTTCGCCCTTCTCGCGCTGTCGTTCGTTCAGGGCCTCGAAGTCGTCGCGGCGCATGTAGACCTCGCCGCGCACTTCCAGCACGGCGGGGCTTTGCGTGCCCTGCAAGCGCAGCGGCACCTGCCCGATGGTCTGCACGTTGTGCGTGACGTCTTCGCCAGTCTCGCCGTCGCCGCGTGTCGACGCCTGCACCAGCACGCCAGCTTCATAACGCAGGTTGATGGCCAGGCCGTCGAACTTCAGCTCGGCCGCGTACTCGACCGGGGGTGCGTCTTCGGGCAAGGCCAGTTCGCGCCGCAAACGCGCGTCGAAGGCCATGGCGCCAGCGGCCGTGGTGTCGGTCTCGGTCTGTATCGACAACATAGGCACCGCGTGCCGCACCGGCTGCAGGCCATCCAGCACCCGGCCGATGACGCGCTGTGTCGGCGAATCGGGCGTCAGCAGATCCGGGTGTGCGGCCTCCAGCGCCTGTAGTTCCTGAAACAGACGGTCGTACTCGGCGTCGGGCAGTGCCGGCGCGTCGAGCACGTAGTACAGATGGGCATGGTGGTGCAGGGTTTCGCGCAGCTGGGCGGCGCGCGCGGCAAGGTCTGGGTCGGCCATACGGCGATTGTCAGCCCGCCGGGTTGGCGGCGTCAGCACGGGGGTGCCAAAGCGGCTAAGGTTCAGCCCCTGATTCAACACGGCAACGAAACCTTCATGGCATTTGACTTCGACCTGCTGGTGCTGGGCGCCGGTTCTGGCGGCGTAGCGGCTTCGCGCCGGGCTGCTTTGCAAGGCGCGCGTGTAGCCATCGTGGAAGGCAGCCGCGTAGGCGGCACCTGCGTCATTCGTGGCTGCGTGCCGAAGAAGCTGCTGTTGTATGCGGCCCAACTGGGAGAAGGCTTTGCGCAGGCGCGGGGTTACGGCTTCGACGTCGGCGACACGGCATTTCGCATGCCGCGATGGGCTGAATCGAAGGCCGTGGAGATCGACCGCCTGGAAGGCATTTACCGCAAGATGCTGGCCGGCAGCCAAGTCGAATTGATCGAGGGCTGGGCCCGCGTCACCGGCCCGAACACCGTGCAGGTGGGCGAGCGGTGCATCACCGCGCAGCACTTGCTGGTGGCCACCGGCGCCGCGCCGGTGAAGGACAGCCTGCCCGGCATCGAACATTGCGCCACGTCAGACGACCTGCTGGACCTGCAGACCCTGCCGGATGAACTGGCCATCATCGGCGGCGGCTTTATCGCGGTTGAATTCGCCAGCATGCTGGCGCGCCTGGGGCCGCGCGTGACGCTGTACTACCGCGACCGCCTGCCGCTGCGCGGATTCGACGAGATGCTGCGCATCGCCGCAGCCGCTGCGCTGCAGGCCGCCGGCATCGAACTGCATCCCGGGGGCGTGCCCCATCGCATCCAACGCACGGCAGATGGCCTGGTGCTGGTGCTGGGCGAAGACCGCATCCGCAGCTTCCCCTGGGTGCTGAACGCCACCGGCCGCCGGCCCAACACCCAGGGGCTGGGGCTCGAAACACTGGGCCTGGAACTGGACGCGGCGGGCGCCGTGCTGGTGAACGAAGAACACGAAACGGCAGTGCCCGGCGTCTACGCGATCGGCGACGTGACCAACCGCCTCAACCTGACGCCGGTCGCCATCGCCCAGGGCCGTGCCATGGCCGACCGTGTTTTCGGCCGGGGTGCGAGGAGGATGAACTGGGCCCAAGTGCCAAGCGCCGTTTTCATGATGCCGCCCATCGGCAGCGTCGGCCCGAGCGAGGTGCAAGCCCTGGCCGCTGGCCACCGGCTGAAAGTCTTCGAGACCGACTTCCGGCCGATGAAGCAGACCTTCATCGGCGGGCAGGAACGCACGCACATGAAGCTGCTGGTCGATGCCGACACCAACATCGTGCTGGCGGTGCACATGCTGGGCGCCGACGCGCCAGAGATCGTGCAAAGCCTGGCTGTGGCGCTGACGGCCGGCGCCACCAAGGCGGACTTCGACAACACGGTGGCGGTGCACCCGACGGCGGCCGAGGAGTGGGTGCTCCTACGTGAACTGACGCGCGAGGTGGCTCCCGAAGTGGCCCGCTGAGTGATGCAGCGGGCGCCTCAGTTCAGGCCCTCAAACCTCGTGCTGGCAAAGACAGGAAGCCCGCTCAGCTGAACAGCCGACGCGCAGCCGCACTGCCGGCAGGCAGTTCCAGCGCGTCGAGCTTGGCGTAAAGCTCGCCGAGTTCCTGCGCGATACCTGCAAACGCCGACAGTGGCAGCGGCGTGCCATGGTCGTCGACCACGGTCGCGGCCATGTCGTCGGCCAGGGCGGTGGCGGCACGGTGCCAGGCCGGGAAAGGTTCGGCCGTCTGGGCCGTCTGCGGTACGTCCAGACTGAGCGTGAACTGGCGCACCGCCGCGGCTTGCGCGTCGGTGCCCAGGGCGGCCAGCGCAGCCTGGGAATCGATGGCCAAGACCAGTACTGGCGGCGCGCCTTCTTCGGTTGCGGGCAGCACCATGCGCCCGGGCACCACCCCGGGCACAAAACCGTGGCGCGCCGCGCATTGCTGGATATAGCCCACCGACCAGGCCACGCTGTCGCTGCGCAAGGTCAGGGTCAACTGCGCGTCCAGCGGATTGGTGGCCGCGTCAAGCTTGCGGGCATCGTCCACCACTTCCAGCATGTCGGGCACGTTGGGAGTGGCGCCAATGGCGTCTGCAAAGGCCTGCAGCTTCTGCACGAATTCCGAGTACTCGATCTCGTTCAGCGGCCCGCTGCGGCTGGCCATCTGCACGCCGGCCTGCAACTCGCTGTAGCGGCGGCCGGGGCTGGGGGCGTCCCACTCGCCGGTCTCAAAGTCCAGGCCCTCGATGTAGAACGGCTTGCTGCCGGCCCGGCGCGTGGGCGGCAGGTGGTTGATGAGGTTGTCGCCACTGACTGGCGCGTCCAGGGCCAGGGGCACCAGGGCGTCGATCAGGGCGTCCAGATGCACCGTGCGGCGCTGCAAAGGGCGCAGATTCGGCAGCTCTGGCAGGGTGTCGTCGTCTTCGGGGCGCGCACCCAGGCTGGGTTCGACGCGATCAGCGCCAGGCTGGCTGGCGGTTGGCTCGAACTTTTGCGCAACCGGCCGCGCGCGACGTGTTTTCCACCACCCTTGCAAGACAACAGCCATCAGCACCACGGCGCCCAGCAACAGCAGAGATTCCGTCAGCCCCCAGTCCAGAGCCAGACCCGCGGCCATGTTCAGCCGGCCTCGACCATGGACACGGCCGCTTCCATGTCGACCGCGACGATGCGGCTGACGCCTTGCTCCTGCATCGTCACGCCGATCAGTTGTTCGGCCATCTCCATCGCAATCTTGTTGTGGCTGATGAACAGGAACTGCGTGCCCTTGCTCATCTCGGTCACCAGCTTTCGGTAGCGCTCGGTGTTGGCGTCGTCCAGCGGCGCGTCAACCTCGTCCAGCAGGCAAAACGGTGCCGGGTTCAACTGGAAGATGGCAAACACCAGCGCAATCGCCGTCAACGCCTTCTCGCCGCCCGAGAGCAGGTGGATGCTGCTGATCTTCTTGCCCGGGGGTTGGGCCATCACCTGTACGCCGGCGTCCAGAATTTCGCCGCCCGTCATCACCAGCCGCGCGTTGCCGCCGCCGAAGAGCGTCGGGAACATGCGGCCGAAATGTTCGTTCACCTGGTTGAAGGTGGAAGCCAGCAGGTCGCGCGTTTCCAGGTCGATCTTGCGAATGGCGTCGTCCAGCGTCTGCATGGCCTCGTTCAGGTCAGCGTTCTGCGCGTCTAGGAAAGTCTTGCGTTCTCGCGCCTGGACGAGTTCATCCAGCGCCGCCAGGTTCACCGCGCCCAGGGCCGCGATGTCCTTGTTGATGCGGTCGATCTCGGTCTGCAGGCCCTTCCAGGTCAAATTTGGCTTCACGCCACCGGCTTCGACGCCCAAGGCCATCGCCTCCAGGTCGACTTCGGCCGCAGTCAGCTGTTCCAGATATTGCGCGCCACCCAACTGCGCGGCCTGCAATTCCAACTGCAGCTGAGAGATGCGTTCACGCAGCGGGGCCAGGCTTTGTTCGAAGCCCATGCGCTGTTCATCAGCGCGGCGCATCTGGGCGCTGAGGTCGTCGTATTCGCTGCGTGCGGCGCCCAGCTGCTGTTCACGTTCCAGGCGCAGGGCCAGTGCCGTCTGCAAGCCGGCCTGTGCAGCCTGGTCGTCGAAGGCGTCCAGTTCCATTTGCAGCTGTTCACCGGCTTGCACATTGGCCGCCACTTGCTGTGCGGCGGTATCGATGCTGCGCTGCAATTCAGCTTGGCGCGCCACCAACGCTCGGGCCTGGAAGCGGGCTTCCTGGGCCTGACGTTCCAGGCTGCGCTGCTGTTCGCGCGCGTCGGCCTGCCGGCGGTCGGCGGCCATGACGGCGTCCTCAAGCTCGGCATGCCTTTCCTGGGTGGTGCCCAGAGCGATATCGAGCTCTTCGAAACGGCCTTCGCCGGTGGCACGGCGCTCTTGCAGGCTCTCGAGCTGCGCGTCGATCTCGGCCAGCTCTTCATTCAACTGCTCGCGCCTCGTGCTGGCGGCATCGTTCTGCTGCGACAGGCGCAGCAACTCGACATGCAGCCCATGAGCCCGGCTCTGCGCCTCGGTGGCTTCGCGCCGGGCCGTGGCCAGGCGTTGCGTGGCTTCGGTGTAGGCCGCTTCCAGCCGTACCGACTGGCTCTTCGCGTCGTCGGCCAGCAGCAACTGCGCGCGCTGCTGGCGGCTCAGGTTCTCGATTTCCTGTGCCCGGGCCAGCAGGCCGGCCTGTTCGCTGTCAGGCGCGTAGAAGGCCACGGCATGCTGCGACACGGCATGGCCTTCGCGCGTCATGATGACTTCGCCATGCGTCAGCCCGCTGCGCGCAGCCAGCGCGTTGTCCAGGCTGGTGGCCGTGTAGACGCCTTCGAGCCAATCGCCCAGCAGGGCCTTGATGCCTGCGTCGCCCAGGCGCAGCAGGTCGGCCAGCAGGGGCAGGCTGTGGTGGGTGCGCGGGGCAGTGCCCGACGGCAGGGCGTAAAAGGCCAGCTTTGCGGGCGGGGCGTCAGCAGCGAAGGCGCGCACCATGTCCAGCTTGCCGACCGAAATCGCGGTCAAGCGTTCACGCAGGGCCGCTTCCAAGGCTGTCTCCCAGCCGCTTTCGATGTGCACCTGGGTCCACAAGCCGGCCAGGCCGTCCAGACCATGGCGTTGCAGCCAGGGCTTCAACTTGCCTTCGGTCTGGACCTTTTCCTGCAAAGCGCGCAGCGCTTCCAGGCGCGCGCCGATATCGGCCAGACGGCCCGATTCGCTGTTGACGGTCGCTTGTGCAACGCGGCGCTGGTCGTCCAGTTCCGGCACCTGTTCGGCCAGTTCCTGCAGCCGCGCATCGGCCAGTTCATGCGCCTGCGCGGCATCGGCTTCCTGCAGCTTCAGCACTTCGAACCGGGCGCTGTCGGGCGCCTGCAGACCCTGCCGTTCCTGCACCCGGCGTTCGCGCTGCGGGCGCAGGGCACGCAACTGTTCGTCGATGCTGCGGCTTTCGGCCGCCAGCACCTGAATTTGCTGCTGCACCTGGACCACGGCAGCACGCTGGGCGTTGCCGGCCGCCTGCGCGGCGCGCACGGCGTCTTCCAGCGCCGGCAGGCCCAAGCCTTGTTCTTCGGACTGGGCGGCCAGCACGCCGGCCTGTTCATCGGCGCCTTCGATCTGCGCCGCCAGGTCTTCCAGTTCGACGCGGGCAGACTGTTCGCGGTCAGCCCACTGAGCGTTCTGCGACTGCAGGTCAGCCAGGCGCACCTGGGCCCGCTGGCGGCCATCGACAACGTAGCGGATGCGTTCTTCCAGTCGGCTGACTTCCAGCGCCGCTTCGGCCAGGCTGCCCTGCTTCGCATGCAGCGCATCGCTGGCAGCGTAATGCGCTTGGCGCACGCCTTCCAGCTGCGCTTCCACCTGCCGCAAGTCGGCCATGCGCGCCTCCAGCGCCGTGGCGGCATCCGTTGCGGCGGTCTTCACGCGTGCTTCCTCGCCGGCGGCGTCGCGGTATTTCAGGAACCACAACTGCTGCAGCTTCAGTGTGCCGTCGTCCTGCAGCCGGCGATAGCGTGTTGCCACCTCTGCTTGTGTTTCCAGCTTCTGCAGGTTGCTGTTCAGTTCACGCAGGATGTCTTCGACGCGGGTCAGGTTCTCGCGCGTGTCCTTCAGCCGGTTCTCGGTCTCGCGGCGGCGTTCCTTGTACTTGCTGACGCCGGCCGCTTCTTCCAGGAAAAGGCGCAGTTCTTCGGGGCGGCTTTCGATGATGCGGCTGATCGTGCCCTGGCCAATGATGGCGTAGGCCCGCGGCCCCAGGCCCGTGCCCAGAAACACGTCCTGCACGTCGCGCCGGCGCACCGGCTGGCTGTTGATGTAGTAGCTGCTGTTGCCGTCACGCGTGAGCACACGCCGCACGGCAATTTCGGCGTAGGTGTTCCATTGCCCGCCGGCGCGTGCGTCGGCATTGTCGAAAACCAGTTCGACGCTGGCGCGGCTGGCAGGCTTGCGCTGGCCGCTGCCGTTGAAGATGACGTCCTGCATGGTCTCGCCACGCAATTCGCTGGCTTTGCTTTCACCGAGAACCCAGCGCACGGCGTCCATGATGTTGCTCTTGCCACAGCCGTTAGGCCCGACCACGCCCACGCGCTGACCCGGCAACTGAAAGGTGGTGGGTTCGGCGAAAGACTTGAAGCCGGAAAGCTTGATCTGGTTCAGGCGCATTGCGGGGCAGCGCTAAGTTATTGATTTCAATCGCATTTTCGACATTGCTCCAGCCCTGCGAAAGGGCGCGATGATAGCATCGCAGCATGCCAGACACCCCCGCACCCACGGCAACCCCGGCCCGACCGGCCTACCAAAAGTTTGCCGTTGACGTGGCTTTGAGCAGCATCGACGGCCAGGGCGCGTTCGCGGCGGAAGCCATTCCACCGCGCTTGAAGATTGGCGAGATTCGGGGCGAAAGCATCAGCGTGGCCGACGCACGCATTCGTGCCACGCGCAGCGAACGCATCATGATCGTCGAGCTGTCCAGCCGCCGCGCCATCGACTTCAGCAAAAGCGCCGACCCCATGCGCTACACCAACCACAGCTGCCAGCCCAATGCCCGGCTTTGCATTCGCCAGGGTCGAGTGGAGTTTTATGCGCTGCGGGCCATTGCTGCCGGCGAAGAGATTACCGTCAACTACGGCGAGACCCACCACGAAGGCAAGCTTGCCTGCCACTGCGGTGCCCCGGGCTGCGCTGGGCGTCTGTAGGCCACACGTCCGTCAACCACACGTCTGCAAGTCACACGTCTGTAAGTCACACATTCCTAAGCCACACCCTACCCAGGCCACCCCGCCATGAGCATTCTCCATACCACCCAACTGCGAATGAACATCCTGCTGGAACGCTTGCAGGGCCTGGACTTCACGCGTGCCAACCAGCAGCCGGGCGAACTGGGGCTGGACGAACGCGAGGTGTTCATACCCTCGCCTTCAGGCGGCAAGGCCTTGCGCCGCATCTTTGCCGAGCTTGGCATCCAGCCCAGCGACAAAGTGCTGGACATCGGTTGCGCCAAAGGCTCGGCCATGCGTGACTTGCTGCGCTTCCCCTTCGCGCAAGTAGACGGCATCGAACTTTCGCCTGAACTGGCCGAAGTGGCTGAGCGCAACTTCGCCAAGCTGGGCCAGACCAGAGCACGCGTCTTTTGCGGTGACGCCAGAAAGTTCGGCAGCTATGGCGACTACAACGTCTTCTACCTCTACAACCCTTTTCAGCCACCGATCCTGGACCAGGTGTTGCGGGCCCTGCTGGCCAAAACCCCGGCAGGCCAGGAACGCATCGTGGTCTACAACAACCCGCTCGGCCACGAAGTGATGCTGCGTCACGGTTTTGAGGTCATGCGCCGGCACAAAGACTTCTGGGGCCACGACGTGCTGGTCTACAGCAACCAGCCCCAGAGCAGCCGGCTGGGCCCGCCCAGATAATCGGACCGCATGAACCCGCTGCTGGCCCGCCTGCACCCTTACCCCTTCGAACGCTGGCGCGAACTGACGCGCGGCATCACGCCCAACCCCGCCTACCGCCCCATCAGTCTGGGCATCGGCGAACCCAAACACCCCACGCCGGCCTTGATCGAAAACGCGCTGGTGCGCGCCCTGCCCGGGCTGTCCAGCTACCCCGCCACGGTGGGCGAACCGGCGCTGCGCGAAGCCATCACTGGCTGGGTGAAGCGGCGCTATGGGGTGGCACTGAACGTGGCCACCCAAGTGCTGCCCGTTTCGGGCTCGCGCGAGGCGCTATTCGCGTTTGCGCAGACCGTGATCGACCCCACGCGGCCAGGCGCCACCGTGCTTTGCCCCAACCCGTTCTACCAAATCTATGAAGGGGCCGCGCTGCTGGCCGGGGCGCAGACGGCGTTTGTGGCGGGCGACGCCGAGCTTTCAAAAGTCGGGAACTTTGCTGCCGACTGGGCGGCCGTGCCACAAGCCACCTGGGCCCGCACCCAGCTGCTGTACGTCTGCAGCCCGGGCAACCCCACCGGCGCTGTGATGTCGCTGCCTGAATGGCAAAAATTATTCGAACTGAGCGACCGCCATGGCTTCGTCATTGCCAGCGATGAGTGCTATTCCGAAATCTACTTCCGCGACGAGCCACCCCTGGGTTCGCTGCAGGCTGCAGCCGCACTGGGCCGGCACGACTTTCGTAACCTGGTGGCTTTCACCAGCCTGTCCAAGCGCAGCAATGTGCCGGGCCTGCGTTCGGGCTTCGTGGCCGGGGACGCTGGCCTGCTGAAAGCCTTCTTGCTCTACCGCACCTACCACGGCAGCGCGATGAGCCCGGTGGTTCAGCGCGCCAGTGTCGCCGCCTGGAACGACGAAGCCCATGTCGTGGCCAACCGCGCGCTGTACCGCGAAAAATTCGCCCAAGTCACCCCGCGGCTGGCCGCTGTGCTGAATGTGGCCCTGCCCGACGCCGCCTTCTATCTGTGGGCGGGCGTGCCCGAACGCGGCGGCGCAGGCGTAAGCGCGGGCGTAGGCGTGGGCGACGAAGTCGCCTGGGCCCAGGGCCTGCTGGCTCAATACAATGTCAACGTTCTGCCCGGCAGCCTGCTTGCACGCACGGCCGATGGCAGCAACCCTGGCACTGGCCGCGTCCGTCTGGCCCTGGTCGCCCCTACAGACGAATGCCTCGAAGCCGCGAGCCGCATCGTCGCCTACTGCGAAAGCCTTGCATGAGCACCCTACAGCTGCAGCCCATCATCGACCTGGCATGGGAAAGCCGGACCGAGATCACCGCCATCAACGCGCCCGAAGTGCGCGATGCCGTCGAGACCACCATCCGCGAACTGAACGCCGGCCGCCTGCGCGTGGCCGAACGCCGCGGCGTGGGCGACTGGACCGTCAACCAGTGGGTCAAGAAGGCCGTGCTGCTGAGCTTTCGCCTGAACGACAACCAGATCATGCGTGCCGGCGACCTGGGTTTCTTCGACAAGGTGAAGACCAAGTTTTCGCAGATGGACGAAGCCCAGATGCGCGCTTCCGGCGTGCGCGTGGTGCCACCGGCCGTGGCCCGGCGCGGCAGCTTCATCGGCAAGAACGTGGTGATGATGCCCAGCTACGTGAACATCGGCGCCTACGTTGACGAAGGCACGATGGTCGACACCTGGGCCACCGTGGGCAGTTGCGCGCAAATCGGCAAGAACGTGCACTTGAGCGGCGGCGTGGGCATCGGCGGCGTGCTGGAACCGCTGCAGGCCAACCCCACCATCATCGAAGACAACTGCTTCATCGGCGCCCGCAGCGAAGTGGTTGAAGGCGTGATCGTCGAAGAGAACAGCGTCATCAGCATGGGCGTCTACATCGGCCAAAGCACCAAGATCTACGACCGCGCCACCGGCACCGTCAGCTATGGCCGCATTCCCGCCGGCAGCGTGGTGGTTTCGGGCAACCTGCCCAGCGCCGACGGCAGCCACAGCCTGTACTGCGCGGTGATCGTGAAGAAAGTCGACGCGCAAACGCGTGCCAAGACCAGCATCAACGAGCTCTTGAGGACATGAGCAACAACCTGGAACGTGTGCT
>JBBQAW010000133.1:0-10313 GCA_038316815.1 Burkholderiales bacterium | reverse complement strand
CGATGGCCGCCCTGCCCTCCGTATTTGATCAACCGCTGAGGAAGCGCGATGAACCCGCACCAGGACCAGCATGCCTTCGGGTTTGCAGACCATCTCAATAGGAGCCGGCGATGCTGAAACTGCTTGTGGGGCTCATTGGGGCTGCGGCGTTGGCGGTGCTCGGGCACATCGCCCTGGTTCAAGTGGCGGACAGCGCGACAGGCTTGGCTGGCGCAGCCCGATCTACCTGCGCGGCTTGTCACAGCTGAGGGTTTCTGCAGAATCGCGCAGCCATCACTTCGCAAGCTGCTGATCGGCCCATCGCAGCCACTGTCAACTTCGATATTTGGACGAGCGGGGGCAGGTCTGGTCCCTGCACTCTTCGCCGACAGACGCGCGCAGTGAAAGCCGCAACCGCCAGCGGCGCCGGTGCGGCGTAGATACTTGGGCGATGGATTTTGTCAACGGACCGCTGTTTGCCGCTTCTGCACTGGTTTTTGTCAGTGTTTTGGCCGGTCTGTTCTCGGCGAGGTTGGGCTTGTCGTTCCTGCTGGTCTTCTTGCTCGCCGGCATCGCCGCCGGCGAGGACGGGCCTGGGGGCTACCGCTTTGACGATCACCGCTTGAGCTTCTGGGTTGGCAACGTGGCGCTGGCCGTGATTCTTCTCGACGGTGGGCTGCGCACGGGCTTCGCCACTTTCCGCACCGGCTTGAAGCCGGCATCCGTGCTTGCCACGCTGGGCGTGCTGATCTGCGCGGCCATTACCGCAGCCGCCGGCGTGCTGCTTCTGGGCCTGGACTGGACCACGGCCTGGCTGCTGGGTGCCATCGTCGGCTCTACCGATGCGGCAGCCGTGTTTGCGCTCTTGACGCGCTCGGGGGTGACGCTCAACGAACGCGTGGCGGCAACGCTGGAGATCGAATCCGGCGTCAACGACCCGATGGCGGTGTATTTGACACTGGTATTCATCGGCATTGCCGCGGCAAGCCAGTCGGGCGCGGGCCCGGGACCGTGGTCGGACGTGCTGCTGGCCTTCGTGCAGCAGTTCGGCTGGGGTGCGCTGCTGGGGGCGGCCAGCGGTCTGGCCATGGCCGCACTCTTGCGCCGCGTTCGTGCGCGCGACGCCAGCGGCGGCATCCTGGCGCTGCTGATTGGCGCCGGCGGCCTGACAGTGTTTGCTGCCGCCGGGCTGGTAGGGGGTTCTGGTTTCCTGGCCGTCTACCTGTTTGGCGTGGTCGTCGTCAACCGGGCGACCGAGGCGGTGCAGTCGACGCTGAGCGCCATGGATGGTTACGCCTGGCTGGCCCAGGCCGGCATGTTTTTGCTCCTGGGGTTGCTGGTCTCGCCCTCGTCTTTGCAGGCCACGCTGTTGCCAAGCCTGGGCGTGGCACTGGCGCTGATCTTTGTAGCGCGCCCGGTGGCGGTGTGGTTGTGCCTGCTGCCTTTTCGTTTCTCGGCGCGTGAGACCTGGTTCATTTCGTGGGTCGGGCTGCGCGGCGCCGTGCCCATTGTGCTGGCCTTGTTCCCTCTGCTGGCGGGTACGCCACAGGCCAGCCTGCTCTTCAACGTCGCTTTCTTGGTGGTGCTGGTGTCACTGCTGGTCCAGGGCCCGAGCATTGGCTGGATGGCCCGAAAGCTGGGCGTTGCCATGCCAGACCCGAGCAACGAGCGGGCCTTGCGCGCCGTGTTCCGCGACTTCGAACTCGACCCACGCACTTCGATGACGGCGCTGTGCGAGTTCTACGACCTGCCACAGCCAGCCAACGCAACACTGGCACTCGGCGACTGGATTGCAGCGGCGCTACGCCGCCCGCCAGTGGCGGGTGACACCGTACAACTGGGTGGCGCGACGCTTGTCGTGCGGGAGCTTAGAGACGGCGTCATCACGCGCGTCGGCCTGGGCCTGCCGCGTTAGGTTGTCTGCAGGGTACTGCCGCAACCGGCCAAGACTTCAGCTGATCGGCTGCCCCAGCAGTTCCAGGTAGGCATGTTCCAGCGTC
The DNA here is from genome assembly GCA_038316815.1 of Burkholderiales bacterium. Taxonomy (GTDB): domain Bacteria; phylum Pseudomonadota; class Gammaproteobacteria; order Burkholderiales; family Burkholderiaceae_C; genus Rubrivivax. Next base: position 8,334 of record JBBQAW010000133.1, on the reverse strand, counting down.
ACCGGCTGCAGGCTGACCGAGCTGACTTCGCCGCCATCCAGGGCCTGCACCACCTCGCGCAGGGTGCTGGGCTGCGGCAGCAGGCACAGCAGTTGACCCGCATGCGGTCGCACGGCCCAGCCCAGGGCCTGGGCGCGCTGTGTGGTGGCGGCTTCGTCCCTGGTCTGCAGCACGGCCACCGCTTGCGCGGGCACGCGGGCCAGCAGTTCGGGCACGCTGCCCACGGCTGCCACGCGACCGCTGCGCATCAGGGCCACGCGGCTGCAAAGGCGCTCGGCTTCCTGAATCTGGTGGGTGGTCAGCACGATGGTCATGCCGCTGTCGCGCAGTTCTTCGATCAGGCCCCACAGCGCCAGCCGTGCCTGCACGTCCACGGCGGCCGTGGGCTCGTCCAGCACCAGCAATTGCGGGCTGTGCACCAGGGCCACGGCCAGGTTCAGCCGCTGTTGCCAGCCGCCAGACAGGCGGCCAGCACGCGTGCCGGCGTGGGCTGTCAGCTGAAAGCGCTGCATCAGTTCTTCCACCCGCTGCTCGCGTTGGCCGGCATTCAGGCCGTACAGGCGGGCGAAAAAGTTCAGGTTCTCGGCCGGCAGCAGGTCGGCATACAGCGCACTGGCCTGCGGGCACAGGCCGACGCGCGTGGCGGTGCGCGCCGACAAAGGTTCGCCGCCGATGCGCACCTGGCCGGCATCGGCGTCGAGCAAACCGCAGACGATGTTCAGCGTCGTCGACTTGCCGCAGCCATTGGGGCCCAGCAGGCCGACGATCTCGCCCCGCGCCACCTGCAGGTCCAGGCCGTCCAGCACCGTCTGGCTGCCAAATCGCTTGCGCAGGCCTTCGATCTCAAGCACGTTCACGCGTTCTTCTCCAGCCTCAGCAAATGCCGGTAGGAAGACACACCCAGGGCCATCGACAGCAGGCAGAAGGTCACCAGAAAGGCCAGCTCGCCGCGCAGTTCGGCCACGCCCGAGCCCTGTGCGGCCACAGCCTTCAGCGCCTCGTTCATGTACAGAATGGGGTTCAGGTGGGCCACGGTCTGCATCGCATCGGGCATCAGCACCAACGGGAAGAAGGTGCCGCCCAGCACCAGCAGCGGCACGCCGAAGGCCGAGAGCGCCACCACCACTTCTTCAGACCGGCGCGCGAAACGGGCCCCGAAGAAGAAGCCCAGGCCGACATAGGCGAAGACCGAGAGCGTGATGATCAAGGCGCCCAGCGCGATGCTGCCGTGATAGCGCGCGCCAATGGCGTAAGCAATGGCATACAGCATCACCACCTGCATCAGCGCCAGCGCTGATTGCGCCAGCACCACGCCAAGAAAGTAGGCCAGCGGCTGCAGGGGCGACGCGAGCAGGCGGCGCAAGGTACGCCGTTCGCGCTCGGCCACCAGAATGGCCACCGTGCCGCCCAGGCAGCTGAAGAACAGCGCCGCACCCATCAGCACACCCGCGGCCATGGCGTCCAGGCCCGCGCGCATGCTGTCGTTGTGCGCATAGACCAGGCCGAACAGCAGCATCATCACCGCCGGAAACAAGGCCCAGAAGAGCAGCCCGCGCCCCTGGCGCCATTGCTCGAGCCAGATGCGCTGGGCCACGGCAAGGGTCTGGTCCAGGAGCGTGGCAAGCATGGGTGCAGGGGCGGAGCGAGGGACAGCGGTCGCGCATGCTATGCGAGCCCGCGCAAGTCAGCCCTTGCCCAGATCAGCGGTCCCGGGCTGGCGTGCGGTTTACAGCCAACCCTGCCGCCACTGCGTGACGTCCGTGAGGTCGCGCCACGGCATCACCGCGCTGCGGCGTGAATGAACAGCCTCGAGTTCGATCAGTTCGATTTTCAGCGCGGGCGGTTCAGCTTCGATGATCTTCGTCACCACGAAGTGCTTTTCCTTGCGCGTGGGTGCCACCGCCGTCCACTTGCTGAGCAGAAGCTTTTTCGGGTTCAGCTTGGGCGGTGTGGGTGCAGTCATGGTGGGGCGGCGACAGAAATACCAACTATGCAGTCTGACGCCACCGCCCCAAAGAATGCATCCTGACGCTCATGCTCGCGCTCACGCTTACGCCCAGACCCAGGCCCAGGCCCAGGCCCGCTAAGTGGCGGCCACCCACACGCCACCGGGGCGGTAGCGCCAGACACCCTCGTCGTCGCCCAGGCGAAACAGGTGCAGCCATTCGTTGTCCAGCAAATGCCGCACCGTTTCGCTCTTGGCGATGATGTTGTCGATCGGACCCTGCGGCGCCTGGATGAACACGCTCAGCCGCAGCGGCGTGTGGCGCAAGCGCTGGCCGTCGTGCAAAGACTGCATCGGCAGGCCGATGCGCAGGTCGCCGCCATTGCCTTCGAAGACGCCGATGTTGCCGCCCACCACGTTGTGCAGCACCTTGTCGCCGCTGCCGTAGCGCACGTTGTCCACGCTCGAGGCGTGGTACTGCAGGTTGATCCAGTTCGTCACCACCATCGGCGCGGTCATGATCAGTTCCAGCACGCCGAAGCCGTTGTCGCCCTGCCAGACGTAGTCGTGCAGGAAGCTGCGGCCGGCCAGGTTCATGTGCCGGCTGCGGCTGCGGGGTGCCACGATGAAGGCGGCACAGTCGGCCAGACCCCATTCGGGCCGCACTTGCGCCCAGTCGGTGGTGCGTGCGGCCACGGCCTGGCTCAAGGCAGTGGCGTCGGTGGCGAACTCAGTCAGCCCGAGAGATTCGGCCCGCTCGGCCCGCGCGCGCCGGCCGGCATCAGCCAGCCAGGTTTGCAGCTGCGACAGGTCTTTGGCGTGGCTGGGCGGCAGCAGGTCGGTGTCGAAAAGCGGCATCTCGTCGGTCGTGGTGTTGTGCAGCCCGGCCAGAAACCATGTGCTGTCGGGCACCACCATGCCGCGGGCGTGCAGGCCCTGGCGGATGAGCGGGTCGTTCAGCAACAGCGCCAGCGCGCGTGCGTTGACTTCGCCGGTCTGGCCGCCGCAGGCACCGCAGTCCAGCCCGGCGGCGTGGGGGTTGTTGGCGCTCGTGCTGCCATGGCCGGCCAGCAAGACGATGCGCGCATGGTTGGCGCTCAGGCCCATTGCGCCCAGGGCGGTGGCGGCGGTGGTGACGCGGGCCTCGATATCGGGGCCGCCTGTGGCCGCGAAGCGCGGGCGCATCTGGGCGCGCTGCGCGGCTGAAAAGCCGGTTTGCTCGACCGTTGTCGGGTTGGCGTCGCCGCCCAGGCTGCCCTTGAGCAAATTGCCCGCGAACAGCAGCCCGCAAGATTCGACGAAAGAAAAGCTGGAACCGGCGCCGCTGCGAAAAGCCTGCCACTGCTGGCGCCACTGCAGCTTCTGGCGCCGTTGCCGGGCCAGCGTCTGGCCCAGGCCGGGCGCGTCGCATTCGTCGGTGATGCAACTACCCGGCGACAGCAGGCCGGGCAGTTGCGGGCGCGTCATTTCGCTGCCCAGCGGCTGGTAGGAAACAAACAGCGCAAAGAAGCCGGCAAAGCCCATCGTCTGCACTTCAGTGCTGCTGGCTTCCAGCGCGCGGCGGTAGACCTCAGAGCGCACGTCGATGCAGAACACGGCCTGCACGGCGGGCGGCTTGACTGCAGCCGCCGGGGCCAGGTGCAGGCCTTGGCACAGCGGCTCCTGGTAGCTACGTTCCAGTGCGGCTTGCCACAGCCAGTCGGTCTTCTGTGCGCGTTGTGCCTGTGCCAGGCTGGCGTCAGTGCCGCGCCAGGCACTGGCCAGGCTGCTCGACACGCCCAAGTCGCCGTAGCCTTCGTGCAGCAGCCATTCCCAGGCCAGCCGCACCGCCAGCAGGTGCACGATCTGGTCGTCGTCGGCTTGTTCCAGCCGCGCCTGCCAGCGCTGGTAGGCACACCACGAAGCCCAGCCGTTGATGCTCATCAACAAGGCGTTGAAGTAGGCCTCATGCGCGGCGGCGGGCACTTGCAGCGCCTGCATGGCGGCGCTGATCAAGGCTTGCGGATCGGTGGGCAAGCGGGCCACGCGCGCGCTGAAGCCGGGGTAGCCCATCAGCATGCCCGGGCCCAGGTCGTGGGCTGACTGGCGCAACCAGCTGGGGTAGAGCCCGCCGCTGCGGTCGGGGCCCCAGGCAGCCTGGCCCTGGTCGAAGAAGGCGGCGCAGCTTTGGCTGATGTGGTGCGTGATGTAGTCGCGCCAGGCCATGGCATGCCCCAGGTCGCGGTGGGCGTCGACCAGGTCGGTGGCCAGGGGCAGGCGTGCTGGCAGCGCGGGGCTGGCGTCCAGGCTGGCCAGCAGGGTGTCGACGGTCTCGGTAGAACCGGCGGCGTCAATGGCAGCTTGCAGGTGCTGGCGGCCCAGCCGTCCGGCCTGCCAGTGTTGCCCGAAAGCCTGGCGCGACATCAGCATCGGGCTGCCCGACAAGGTGGCCAGCTGCGCTGCGGCGGCAGCGATGGGACGTTCCAGATGGCCCCAGTAAGGGTTGACGGCGATAAATCGGTCCAACGGCCAAGTAGGCGCGATGCGGGCGCAGGCGCCGTCTATCGCAGGCTTCAGCGTGCTGGCCGCAGAACGCGCAGGGCGCAAGGTATCAAGGGTGGTGGTCATGTCAGGTCTCCGGTATGCGGCAAGGACGCTTCAGGACTGGGGCTGGACGTCTTGCTTGCGCTCGACCGGGCCAGACAGGGTGCCCGGCATGGCGGGCACGCGCGCCGGCCACAGGCGGAAGGTCAGCCGCGTGAACAGTTCGTCCAGGTAAAGCCCGGCGAACAAGCTGGGGTACAGGCGGTTGGCCAGCGCACCATTCGGCCAGATGCGCACTGCCCCCTGCACCACGAACAGCAGGCCGAAGCAAACCAGCACCCAGCCCACCAGGGCCGGGCTGGCCGCGCCGGATGCTGAAACGCCAAGCCAGCCGCCAAAGGCTGCGTGAAGCCCGAAGTAGGCCAATGCCACCACCGAGGCGCCCGCCAGCCCCACCAGCGCGCCCAGGACACCGCCGCGCAGCAGTGGCCCGGTGAGCAGCGGCACCAGGGCCAGCGCCAGCACACCACCCATGGCCCAGAGGGCGGGTTCGGCGGACGGCTTCAAGCCCCAGGTCAGCGCGGCGGCGGTCACCACCACCATGCCGACCAAGGCGCCCAGGCCCCAGGTCGCCGCGCCCAGCGGCGGCGCTGAAGGCGTCATCTGGCGCAGGCGGTTCTGTTCCACCGCGCCACCGGCGGCGAGAAAGGCATAGGCCTTGTAGAGCGAATGCGCCACAAGGTGCAGCAAAGCCAGTTCATACAGACCCAGACCGCACTGCATGAGCATGAAGCCCATCTGCGCGCAGGTGGACCAGGCCAGAGACACCTTGATGCTGACGCGCGTCATCATCACCAGGGCCGCGACGACGGCCGTGATGCTGCCCACGACCACCAGCAAAGCCTGTGCGGCGGGTACCTCGGCCACCAGCACGCCCACCCGGATGAGCAGGAAACCACCCAGGTTGACCACGCCCGCGTGCAGCAGGGCCGACACCGGCGTTGGAGCTTCCATGACCTGAATCAGCCAGCCGTGAACCGGCAATTGCGCGCACTTGAGCATGGCGCTGGCGGCCAGCAGCAGGGCCGCCGCTTGCAGGGTGCCCGGCATAGCGGGCAATGCGCTTGCGGCTGCGATGGCCTGGTCGATTTCCAGCGTGCCCAGCTGCATGCCCACAAGCGCCACACCGCCGAGCAGGCAGAGGTCGGCCACGCGGCTGGCCAGAAACTTCTTGTGCGCCGCTATCAGGGCCTGTGGCCGGCCATCGAAGAAGGTCAGCAGCCCGTGCAGGGCCAGGCTGGTGGCGATCCAGGCCAGGGCCAGCACCGCCAGGTTGTTGGTGATGACGAGCAGCGCCACGGCCGCCAGCGTCAACATCAGCCCGCGGACGTAGCCCGGCTGCCCGCGTGCACCGCCCAGGTAGGGCTGCGAATAGCGCACGATGACCCAGCCGATGAAGCTGACCAGCACCAGCATCACGCTGCCCAGTGCGTCGCTGCGCAGGCCGAAGTGCACGGCGCCGGCGTCGCCCAGCGTGGCGAGCGCAGGCCCGCGCATCAAGGCCGGGCCGCCAAACACCAGCGCGGCCAGCGAAAGCACCGCTGCCACCAAACCCAGCAGCGCGCTCCAGCGGGCGATGCGCCAGCCGGCTTCGGGCCGCTGGCCGGTGGCCAGCGCGGCAGCAGCAGCACCGACGTACAGCAAGGGCACCAGGCCCAGCAAGGCGGCGCGCCAGGGCGGAAGGTCTAACAGGGTCTGTTCCATGGTGCAGGTCTCGATGGCTTGGGTTGATCCGCACTTTGCCGTTTGTGATGAGTTCCGTAAAATTCATTGTTCCGGACAGACCGTTCTACAAAAGAGATCAGAACAAAGGACATTCCCCCCCATGTCACGACTGAACTTTCACCACCTGCACTACTTCTGGGCCGTGGCCAAAGAGGGCAACCTGACCCGTGCCGCTGCCCGTCTGCACGTGTCGCAGTCGGTGCTGTCAACGCAGATCAAGAGGCTGGAAGAACAGCTGGGCCATGCGCTGTTCAACCGCGTTGGCCGCACGCTGCAGATCACCGAGGCCGGCCGCATGACCCTGACCTATGCCGAGTCGATCTTCACTTCGGGCAACGAACTGCTTGCCATGCTGCGCGATAACGCCATGCACACGCGCCAGGTGCTGCGCATCGGCTCGGTGGCGACGCTGTCACGCAACTTTCAGGAAAACTTCGTCAAGCCGCTGCTGACACGCGACGACGTTGAACTGGTGCTGCAGTCAGGCAGTCTGGAAGAACTGTTGCAGCGCCTTCGCGTTCATACCCTGGATGTGGTGCTGTCCAACCGGCGTGTGCACGCCGACGCCGACAACCCTTGGCGCTGCCGCAGCATCGCCCGCCAGCCCGTCAGCCTGGTGGGCAGGCCCAGGCCCAAGCGGCAGGCTTTCCGTTTCCCGCAGGAACTGGCCGAAGTGCCTTTGCTGCTGCCCAGCCGCGACAGCGACATCCGCGCGGCCTTCGACCTGATGTGCGAACAGCATGGCCTGCGCTGCAGGGTGCTGGCCGAGGTCGACGACATGGCCTTGCTGCGCCTGCTGGCACGCGACACCGACGCCGTGGCCTTGCTGCCATCGGTGGTGGTGCGCGACGAGCTGTCCAGCCGGCAGCTGGTCGAATACTGCGTCGTCCCCGGCCTGATCGAAACCTTCTACGCCATCACGGTCAAGCGCCACTTTGAGCCGCCCCTGTTGAAAGAGCTGCTGGGCCGTGACGAGACAGACGTGCTGGGGGTGCCGGGGCGTGGCTGAAGCTTGCTCTTCAGCTGCCGCTGTTGATCTGCTCGACCAGTTGCTGCTTCAGCGCATCGGCCGTTTCATTCGGCCCCTGGCAGGTGCCCGCGGCGCGGTGGCCGCCGCCGCCGTGCTGCAGCATCAGGGCGCCAACGTCGAGCCGGTTGCCGCGGTCAAAGATGCTTTTGCCCACGGTGTAGACCGTATTGGTCTTTTCGCGGCCCCACATCACATGCATGCTGATGTCGCACTGCGGGTACATCGCGTAGACGACGAAGCGGTTGCCGGCATAGATGGTGGATTCCTCGCGCAGCTCCAGCACGACCAGCTTGCCGTGGACCCGGGCAACGCGGGCAATCTGATCTCGAAACAGCGTGTGCTGGGCAAAGAACAGCTGCACACGTTCTTGCACGTCGGGCAGGGCCAGAATATCTTCGATGGCCATGTCGCGGCAGCAGTCGATGAGCATCATCATCAGCTGGTAGTTCGAGACCCGGAAGTCGCGGAAGCGGCCCAGGCCGGTGCGCGCGTCCATCAGAAAGCTGAGCAGTTCCCAGCCTCTGGGTTCCAGCACATCTTCGCGGGTGAAGCCGGCGCTGTCGGCCTTGTCGACGGCGTCCATCATCGCGTCGCTGATACGCGTGAAACGGACCTTGCCGCCGTAGTGGTCGTACACCACCCGCGCAGCGCTCTTGGCGTCGGGTTGCAGGATGTGGTTTTCCGGCGCGCCACCGTTGCCATGCTGATGGCGCAGGGCCTCGCTGGTGTGGTGGTCGAAGCACAGCCCGCAGCCCGGCACGTACGGCAGGTTGGTGATGATGTCGCGGTCGGTGACGGCCACCTTGCCGTCCTGCATGTCCTTGGGGTGCTGGAAGACGATCTCGCCCAGCAGGCCCAGTTCTTTCAGCAACACAGCACAGACCAAGCCGTCCATGTCGCTGCGGGTGATGAGGCGGTATCTCAGGTCGGCGGGTGCGTTCATACGGGTGGTCTTTCGGCTCAGCGTTGAGGAGAATCAGGTGTTGTTTCGGCACCTGGCACCCAGCACTTGAGCCCGCATCCCTCCTGGTCGCATGGCCGCAGTGTCAAC
>JBBQAW010000132.1:0-10349 GCA_038316815.1 Burkholderiales bacterium | reverse complement strand
GGATACTCGGGCTTTGGGCCCTGGGCCTTGGGGCCGCGTACTACCTGTTTTTTCTGCCGGATCAGCAACCACAGCCACCCTCCCGCGACCAAACAGGAATAGAACGACTTGCGCAGTCGATCACCGTTCCAGTTGGAAATTCGCCGGCTGAGAGACAACGCCTCTTCGATCCGGAGGCAGGCTTTAAGCAGAATTTTGGCTTACTCACTGCGTTGCTTGCCAGTGCCCAGAAGAAAGACACGATATCGTTTGACCAGTACGCTGTTGAGATGCGGTCTGCAAGACCGCAGACGCGAGCTTGGCCCACTGAGAGCGGCGTCGAGCGCAGGAAATTTAACGAACAACTGGCAGACTTGATCAACATTGCAGTTGACGCCGGGGATTCGCTTAATCTGGAGCGTTCCGCAGTGCTAAGTGAACAATTTCTTGGCACGCATTTTGGCCATTCCACCGCCCATCTCAACTTCTCCTTGGCACTAAGTCAGTTGGGTCGCTTCGCTGAAGCGCAAGGTCCGGCGCACCATGCGATTTACTTCAACCCGGACGGCGTAAATGGATACTTTGCATTGGGGCTCTCGTTGGCAGGCCAAAATAAAATGCCCGATGCCACCGCTGCATTCTGCGCGGCGTTGAGGAAGTCCCGCTACTCCGTTAAGACCGTAGATTTCTTCAATGAAGTGGCTGCTGGACGCAAGTACCCACGCACGCCTGTTGCCTCCACCATGGCTGCAGCTATAAACCAGTGCCCCGCCAGCTTGTGGGGCACCAACCTGCCGCCGTAGTTGTTCTAATTGACCGGCCACATGTTCCCGTCGCACCAACGCACGGCTTAGCCGTATCAGGAAACCTGATTAGAAATGAACTTTTGCTTGCCGAATCACCCGCAGCGGGGTTGCCTTGGTACGGCAAACGTTCACCACCAGACGCACGACAAGGTCCGCCAGATCGAAGCGGCGGTTGAGTCGGTAGGCGAGCGCGCCACGGTAGCGGTCTGCGTATTTGCTGTATCCAAACGACTTGTATGCGCCGGAGAGCATTATCTTGAGATTGCCCAGGACGGTGTGCTGCCTCGCGGTCGGCCATGGCCTTCATGACCTTGTGGTGCATCAGCCAAGCGGTCGGATAGCTCACGCCGATCTGACGCTTGAGGGCCAGTGCCGACAAGCCGGTCTTGGCTTGGCTCAGCAGATAGATGGCCAAGAACCACGTCGTCAGCGGCAGCTTGGTGCTCACAAACAAGGTGCCGGCGGTCATCGACTGCCCACGATGCAGTGAGCGCTGCCACCTCATCGCGGGCAGACGAACCCGGCAGGCCATCTAGCGCGTTGCAGCGCGTCGACACAAGCGGCCTCTGTCCCGAAGCATTGAATGAACTCTGGCAACGACATGCCATGCTGGAACTGAATGAGGATGTGGGCCATGACCTGGGCGCCTGGGTGCGGGAAGCCTTCAGCCTACGCGGCCAGTAGCTACATGGATGAGCTTGGCGGAAGTTCATTTTCAATCAGGTGATCTGATGTTGCTTCTCCATCAGCTACGGTAAACGGGCGGAAAAAAATGTCCACCGATTTCGGCGGGTGCAGGGCAGCCCTATGCGCCTGGCGCTTCGAGCACCCGCTTGACGGCAACGACGTGGCCGGGTTGAGCAGTCTCAATGGTCATCGGCAAATCCAGCCGGCGAATTCGTCTAATCGGACTGGTTTGGGTTAGGCCGGCACTTGATCTACCGGCCCAGCATCAACGTCATGAACGAACTGCTGGCCTATCTGTCTGCACATTGCTGCCAGGCCGTCACGTGCGAGGTGGATGCAACGGCCCGGGCCAAGTGACGCAAGGACTGATGAATTCGCCAGACTCACGCGCGGCTGTCGCGTGCGGCCTGCAGCGCTTCGCGCAGCACGTCGATGCTGCCGATGTGGTTGGCCAGCAGCAGCACCAGGCGGGCGTTCAGGGCGTGGCTGTCTGCGGCAGACAGGTCTTGGTGCGCGTCGATCAAGGCTTCGTAGAAGTCGTCGGGTGCGCTGAGGTTGGGGCGGGTGACCAGGGGCATGGGCGCTTGTCTCATGTCAGGGCCAGTGCGTGGCGCATGGCGGTGTCGATGGCGGCTGCGGTTGGCGAACGCCAACGCGCGCAGACATGCTGGTCTGGACGCAGCAGCACGGCGCTGCCGGGCTGCAGGTCGTAGCGCTGGGCCACCAGGCCCTGGATGTCGACAAGGGTCTGGCCATCGTCGGGGGGCGGTTCGGTTTCGGTCGGCAGTACGGGTACCACTGGCACCACTTGCGGCACTTGCAGCACTTGCAGCACTTGCAAGTCTGCGGGCAGCACCACTTCAGCCAGTGCCGCCAGTAGCCCGGGTGTCTGTGCGCTGCGCGCCAGCAGCAGGTTGAAGCCCGGCCCCAGCTGGCGCAACAGCCAGGTGCTGCCCTGGCCGGGGCGCGCCACGGGGCCGTCAGCGGCCGGGGCGCCAGGCAGCATGCGGCCTTCGAACGCATCGCTGTCGGGCGTGTTCAGTGCCGAGCCGTGCAACACTGCCGGCACCGACAGCCGCCCGCTATTGACCAGCGTTCGAGCGAAGGCATGCCGCTTCGATAAGGCCAGCACGGCGTCGCGGAACAAGCGGCTGATCTCGCTCTTGGGCGTGATGAAGTCGGTGGCGCGCGTTGAATTCAGGATGTTTTCGTCGGCGGCGAATTCGCGTTCCTGGGCATAGCTGTCCAGCAGGGCGTCGGGCGCTGTGCCGCGCAGCACCGCGTCCAGTTTCCAGGCCAGGTTCTCGGCGTCCTGCACGCCTGAATTGGCGCCGCGCGCACCAAAAGGCGACACCCCGTGCGCAGCATCGCCTGCAAACAGCACGCGGCCGATGCGAAAGCACGCCATTCGCAGGCAGGCGAAGGTGTAGACGCTGGCCCATGCCAGTTCGAAGGGCACGGCATGGCCGAAGGCGGCTTGCATCATGGCGTCAACGCGCGGGCGGATGCGCTCTGGCGTCTTTTCCAGTTCCGGGTCGGCGTCCCAGCCCAGCTGGAAATCGATGCGCCAGACGTTGTCGGGCTGGCGGTGCAGCAGAACGCTGTGGTTGGGGTGGAAGGGCGGGTCGAACCAGAACCAGCGCTCGGCCGGAAAGCTGGCCTGCATGCGCACGTCAGCAATCAGGAATCGGTCCTGGAATACGCGGCCCTTGCTTTCCTGTCCCAACAGCGCGCGCAGCGGCGAACGCGAACCATCGCAGGCCGCCACGAGCTCAGCCACGATGCTGTACGGGCCCTCGGGCGTATCGATGCCCAGACGCACGCCGGTGGGGCCCTGTTCGATGCTGGCCACGCGGTTATGCCAGCGCATGTCGATGTTGGGCAGCTCGGCCGCGCGCGTGGCCAGGTAGGCTTCGGCGTAGTACTGCTGCAGGTTGATGAAGGCCGGGCGTTCGTGGCCGGGTTCGGGCAGCAGGTCGAACTGGTAGAGCTGTTCGTTGCCGAAGAAGACCTTGCCGACGTTCCAGCCCACGCCCTTGGCGCACATGGCGTCGCCCAAGCCCAGGCGGTCCCAGATTTCCAGCGTGCGTTTGGCAAAGCAGATGGCGCGCGAGCCGGTGGACAGCCGGTGGTCGTTGTCCAGCAGCAGCACGCGCTGGCCGCGCTGCGCCAGGTCGATGGCCAGGCTCAGGCCCACGGGCCCGGCGCCCACCACCACCACCGGGTGGCGCGCGGGTTCGGTGGCGTCCTGGTCCGGGCTGCGCGTGTACGCGAACGCGTGCGACTGGATCGTGCGGCTGTCGGCGTCGTACCCCAGGCCCGCGCTGGCGCCAGTCATGTTCAGCCTTCCAGGGTTTCCCACATCTGGCGGTCGCGTTCGGCTGTCCAGATGCGCGGGTCGCGGTACTGCGTGGCCTCGTCGTAGGCGCGCGTCACGTCGAAGGGCATGCAGTGGTCGAAGATGACCCAGTGCCCGTACTTTGGTTTGAGTGCGGCGTAGGTGTTCTTGTAGACCGTGTTCAGGTCCAGGCCGGCGGCGGCACCGGCCTGCACGCTGGCGTACAGGTCGCTGACGAAGCTGCGCGTGACCTGCAGGCCCTGGGCCACACGCGCCGCGCCCACCAGGGCCGGGCCGCGGCCGGGTACCAGGGCTTGCGGATGGAGCGCGGCGATGTTGTCCAGCGTCTGTGGCCAGTCGCTGAAGTAGGCGTCGCCGGCATACGGTGTGGCGTCGAATTCGACCAAGTCGCCCGAGAGCAGCGTCTTTTCGCCCGGCAGCCAGACGACGGTGTCGCCCTTGGTGTGGCCGCGGCCCAGCTGTAGCAGCTGCACTTCCAGCCGGCCCAGCCACAGCGTCATCTTGCCAGTGAAAGTGATGGTGGGCCAGGTCAGCCCGGCGGGCACGGTGTCGACATTGCGGAACAGGCGCGGGAATCGGCCGATCTCGCTGGCCTTGTCGGCCTCGCCGCGTTCGACGATCAGGTCATGGGTGTCCTGGCTGGCGATGATTTGCTGCGCCTGGTAGGCGCTGGCGCCCAGCACGCGCACGGCGTGGTAATGCGTCAGCACGACGTAGCGAATCGGTTTGTCGGTGACTTCACGGATGCGGCGAATGACGTCGGCCGCCATGGCCGGTGTGGCCTGGGTGTCGGCGACCAGCACAGCGTCGTCACCGATGACGATGCCGGTGTTCGGGTCGCCTTCGGCGGTGTAGGCCCAGACGTGTTCGGACAGTTGCGAGAAGCTGATCGTTTTTTCGACCAGGTCGGCCTGCGAGGCGAATGTCTTGGTGCTGCTCAAAGGGGATCTCCAGCTCGTCATCGAACAAGCGCTGGGCAGTGTACGGTGCTGATTTGCCATCGGCGGGCGGTTTGGCCCAATGCGAAACGGGGTCGGCTGCTTTGATCGCGAAAGGCGGACGCTGAGCACGACCGACGCGCCCGACACTGTGCAACGCAAAACGGCCCGGAAGGGCCGCTGGCGCAGTGCGTGCGAATCAATTTCAGGCCGGTGGCGTGGTGGTGCCGGCGGCAACCCCCAGGCAGCTGTTGCACCGCCCCAGACCGCGCAAACGCGGGTCGGGCTTGCCGTCGCCGGTCTTGAAGTTGGCGTGGCACTTGATGCACACGTACATCTTCGAACTGGACATCATCGGCTTCACACCGGGTTCGGAATTGGGCCGCGCGGCGGTGTATTCCGCCTGGGTCTGGCGCAACTTGGGGCCGGCGCTGCCCTGGCTGGCGGGGCTGGCCGTGGTGGCGGCGGTTGCGGGAAGGGCTTGGGTGTTGGTGCGTCGTGTCGTCATGGCGGCTGGCAAGAAGGGAGGGCACCCCGATGAACGCGAAGCAAGTATTGTCCCAGACTTCGCGCGGGGTTGTATTCAGTGCCTGCCCCAGGCCCCCGGAGCAGGGTGCCGCGCCCCGATGACATACTTCATGCCACCCCGAACTTTGCGCGACTGCGACTCGCGCGCCCGCTGTCCATGCCGATGCTGCCGCCCGACCACCCCGAACGCCTTGCGTTGGCCGACGAGGTGCATGCACGGCCCCCGGAACCCCTGACCACACCCACCCGCGCCAGCTATGTGGCGGTGCTGTTGGACAGCGATCAACGCGCTGCCGAAAGCCAGCATCTGGCGCACTTGTGCGCCCGCTTCGACGTGCCGCCACCCGCCGCCGGCACGACCCAATTCAGTGCCCAACTGGGCCCGGTGCGCCTGAAGTGGGAACGCCATGGCGAATTTTCTGGCTACACCATGTTCGCGCCGGGCACGCCCGAAGACGGTTTCGACGCCTCGGTGGCCGGCCTCTTGCCGCCAGACTGGTTGCAGGGTCTGCCTGGCCACACCGTAGCGGCGGCGCACGCCTTGCTGCTGCCCGGCAAGTCACAGGCGCCCGATGCCGCTGCCCTGGCGCGCTATTTCGGCGGCAACCCGGTGGTGGGTTCGACCGTGGGCGGTGGCGTCGGCCATGCCTTCACCGACTTCCGTGTGCAGGCCGACGGCCGCGCACGTTTCCTGTTGCTGGACAACGGCTTCACGCAGAACCAGGCCGGGCGCACGCTGCAACGGCTGTTCGAAATCGACGCCTACCACATGCTGGCCTTGCTGGCGCTGCCGATTGCGCGCCGCCAGGGCCCGCGCATCGTTGCCATCGAACGCGCCCTGGCTGAACTGACGGATGGCATTGCCCGCGAAGACGGTGCCGATGAACAGCTGCTGCAGGAACTGACCCGCTTGGCAGCCGAAGTTGAAAGCAGTCTGGCGGGCAGCCAGTTCCGCTTTGGCGCATGCCGTGCCTACAGCGAACTGGTGCGCACGCGCATTGGCGAACTGCGTGAACTGCGCATTCCGGGTCTGCAGACGATCGAGGAATTCATGGCCCGCCGCTTCACCCCGGCCGTGGTCACCTGCCAGAGTGTTTCGCAGCGCCTTCACGACCTGTCCGAACGCGTGGCACAGGCCAGCGGCCTGCTGGCCACGCGCGTGGGCATCGTGCGTGAAAAGCAAAGCCAGGCCTTGCTGGTCAGCATGGACCGGCGCGCCAAGCTGCAGCTGCGCTTGCAGCAGACGGTTGAAGGCCTGTCGGTGGCGGCCATCAGCTATTACGTTGCAGGGCTGGTGGGTTACCTGGCCAAGGCCGCGAAGGCGGCTGGCGTGCCCTGGAATCCCGACCTTGTTGTCGGCGCCACCGTGCCAGTGGTAGCCGTGGTGGCCTTGCTGGCCATTCGGCGCGCCCGGCGCCGCATCCACCAAGCCGAGGCGCGCGAGCGCGCGGCCCTGAGCGTTTGAACCCGCGGGCTGAAATCCACGGGCTGAAGTCCTTTCGAAAGTGCAGTAGATGTCCCTCACGTTTCCTTTTTCCGCCATCGTCGGTCAAGACGAGATGAAGCTTGCCATCCTGATTGCTGCCGTCGACCCCAGCGTCGGCGGTGTGCTGGTCTTCGGCGACCGCGGCACGGGCAAAAGCACGGCTGTGCGCGGCCTGGCGGCACTGCTGCCGCCCATGCGCGCCGTCGTCGGCTGCCGCTACCACTGTGCGCCCGAAGGCGGCGCCGGTGCCTGCGAACAGTGCCCGTCGCTCAAGCCCGCAGGCAAGAAGCCCAAGACCGAACTGGTGCCCGTGCCCGTGGTCGACCTGCCGCTGGGCGCCACCGAAGACCGCGTTGTTGGCGCGCTGGACCTGGAGCGTGCGCTCTCGCAAGGCGTCAAGGCCTTCGAGCCCGGCCTGCTGGCGCGCGCGCACCGCGGTTTTCTCTACATCGACGAAGTCAACCTGCTTGAAGACCACCTTGTGGACCTGCTGATTGACGTCGCTGCCTCGGGCGAAAACGTCGTCGAGCGCGAAGGCTTGAGCGTGCGCCACCCCGCACGCTTCGTGCTGGTGGGCAGCGGCAACCCTGAAGAAGGCGAACTGCGGCCTCAGTTGCTGGACCGCTTCGGCCTGAGCGTCGAGGTGAAGACGCCAACCGACGTGCCCACCCGCATTGATGTGGTCAAACGCCGCGATGCCTTTGAGCGCGACCCGCAGGCTTTCGCGCAGACCTGGGCGGCCGAAGACGAGCGCGTGCGCAAGCAGCTGACGGCCGGTCGCAAACGTCTCCCCGACGTGCAGGTGCCAGACGCCGTGCTGGAGAAAGCATCGGCCCTGTGCCTGATGCTGGGCACCGACGGCCTGCGCGGCGAACTGACGCTGATGCGCGCAGCGCGTTCGCTGGCGGCACTGGAAGGGGCCGATGTCGTCACGATGCAGCATTTGCAGCGGGTGGCACCTTCGGCGCTGCGCCACCGGCTGCGCCGCAATCCGCTGGACGACACGGGTTCCAGCGCGCGCGTCGAGCGCGCCATGGCCGATCTGTTCGCAGAGCCCGCTGCCGCCTGATGCAGCCCGACGCGGCCCAGTCTGTGCCTGTGCCTGCGACCGCGCCTTCGCCTTCGCCTGTGCCTTTGCCAGTGCCAGTGCCTGTGCCTGTGACTGTGACTGTGACTGCGTCTGCGTCTGCGCCTGCGCCTTCGGCTTCGCCAGTGCCAGTGCCAGTGCCCGCTCGCGCCTCCGCGCCGGCGCGCGCCGGGAACCCAGGCGCTGATGTCGGCGGCGAACGCTGGGCCGACGCCGGCCTGGCCCTGCTGCTGTTCGCCATCGACCCGGCAAGCACCGGCGTGGCCCTGCATGCCGCTGCCGGCCCGGCGCGCGACCGCTGGTTGGCCTTGCTGCGCCAGCAGTTGGGCACGGGCACGCCGCTGCGCCGTCTGCCGCTGCACATTCGCGACGACCGGCTGCTGGGCGGCCTGGACCTGACCGCCACCCTGCAAGCCGGCCGCCCCGTGGCACAACGCGGCCTGCTGGCCGATAGCCATGGCGGCGTGCTGCTGCTGGCCATGGCCGAACGGCTGGACAGTGGCACCGTCGCGCGCCTGTCGGCCGCCATCGACCGCGGTGAAGTGGTGGCCGAACGCGACGGCGTGGCCCTGTCGCACCCAGCGCGCTTCGGCGTCGTGGCGCTCGACGAAAGCGAAGACAGCGCCCCCGGCGAAGCCCCGGCAGCGTTTGCCGAAGAAGGCCTGGCCAGCGCCCTGCTGGACCGGCTGGCCTTCCGGCTGGACCTGTCTGCGGTGCCGCCGCGCACGGCCATGGAAACCGACGACGCGTTCCTGATGTCGCCTGAAGAATTGGCCGCGGCGCGGCGCCGGTTTGCTGCGTTGCAGGTACCCGAAGACCTGCTGGAAGCGCTGTGCAACGCAGCTGTGGCGCTGGGCGTCGATTCTTTCCGTGCCTGCATGCAGGCCCTGCGCGTGGCGCGCGCGCATGCCGCGCTGCACGAACAGGACGAAGTGCTGGCTGAAGACATGGCCGCTGCCGCACGCCTGGTGCTTTCGCCGCGCGCCACGCGGCTGCCAATGGCCGAGGCCCCGCCCGAAGACAGCCCGCCTGAGGACGCCGAATCGCCGCCCGAACCACCGCCCGAATCGCCCCCGCCCCCGCCCGAGCCGCAGGACGAGACCCCGCCTGAGCCCCCGGCCGACCCGCCGCCGCCGGACGAGGACGACCCGGCTGAAGAAGACGACATCCAGCTGCCCCCAGGCGCGCTGGACGAACTGGTGTTGCAGGCGGCACTGGCAGCCTTGCCGCCCGATCTGCTGGCCAGTTTGAAGGCCAGCCAAGCCGGACAGACTGCGCGCGAAGGTGCCCGCGCAGCTGGTGTTTCTGGCGCGCTGCAGAAGGCGGGCAAGCGCGGCCGCCCCGTGGGTGTGCGCCGCGGCGAGCCGCGCGCCGGCCAGCGCCTGAATGTCATTGAAACGCTGCGCGCCGCCGTACCCTGGCAGAAGCTGCGCCGCCGGCCAGGTGCAGACGTGACTGGTGTGCCGGGCGCGCCCGAACGCCCGCGCCGCGTGGAAGTGCGCGCCGATGACTTCCACGTCACGCAACTGCGCCAGCGCCGCGAGACGACGACTTTGTTCGCCGTCGACGCGTCGGGCTCGGCGGCGGTGCAGCGCCTGGCCGAAGCCAAGGGAGCCGTCGAACTGCTGCTGGCCGACTGCTACGTGCGCCGCGACAAGGTGGCGGTGCTGGCTTTCCGGGGGCGCGTGGCCGAACTTCTGCTGCCGCCAACGCGTTCGCTCGTGCGTGCCAAGCGGGCCTTGTCGGGCCTGCCCGGCGGCGGCGGCACGCCCCTGGCTGCCGGCATCGACGCGCTGGCAGCACAAATGGCCGCCGCGCGCCGCCGTGGCGACACCGCCGTGGCCGTGCTGCTGACCGACGGCCGCGCCAACGTGGCGCTGGACGGCACGGGCGGCCGCGTTCGCGCGGAGATCGACGCGCTGGCCGCGGCCCGGCGCTTGCGGGCCTTGGGCGCGGCCGTGCTCGTCATCGACACTGCTGCCCAGCCCAGCCCACAGGCCGCGCGCCTGGCCGAGGCCGCCGCGGCCACCTACCTGCCGCTGCCCTACGCCGGCGCGCAGACCTTGTCACGCGTTGTGCGGGCGGCTGCCGAGTAAGTTGCAGAGACCGGCCGGCCGGCCGTTGGCGGTGGCCGACCTGCTGCTGGAGTGGTCGAACGCGCTGAGCAACTTGGCAGTAACGGGCCGCAGCCGCGCTGATTTCCGCGAGAATTGGCTTTTGGTCAACCGGATCGAATGACCGCGAACTGGGGCAAAGAAGAACGCCGCTCGCTGCTTCCATCCGGCGGCCACCGGCCCATTGCGGACGGTCGTACGTTCGTCTGTCCGTTCAATGTTTTTCGCTCGCTCGCTTGCTTGCTTGGTCCCCAAGCAAAGGCGTGCTTGGCTTGGCTGCGGCGCTTATGTTCAGCGGTCGGCGCGTTGCGCCGACTCCCCTGCGATGCTCGGTCCCGCGGCCCCATCGCGGAACTCGCTTCGTT
>JBBQAW010000131.1:0-10350 GCA_038316815.1 Burkholderiales bacterium | reverse complement strand
GCCCGAACTCGAGCAGCGCGAAGCCGCCGAAGAAGAGGTGGCAGAACTGCTGCGCCTGGCCACGCGCGTGGAAGGCATCGTGCGCAACGTCGGCACGCACGCCGGCGGCGTGTTGATCGCGCCGGGCAAGATCACCGACTTCTGCCCGCTCTACCAGCAGCCGGGCAGCGACAGCGCGGTCAGCCAGTTCGACAAGGACGACGTCGAAGCCATCGGGCTGGTGAAGTTCGACTTTTTGGGCCTGGCAACGCTGACCATCCTGGAACTGGCCAAGGACTTCATTCGCGCCCGGCGCCCGAACCGCGCCAACTTCAACTATGAAGCCGTGCCGCTGGACGACGCCCGCGTCTACCGCCTGTTCACCGAAGGTCGCACCGAAGCCGTGTTCCAGTTCGAGAGCCGCGGCATGCAGGGCATGCTGCGCGAGGCCAAGCCGACCCGGCTGGAAGACCTGATCGCGCTGAACGCCATGTTCCGGCCCGGGCCGATGGAAAACATTCCGAGTTTTTGCGCGCGCAAGAACGGCAAGGAAACGGTCGAATACCCGCACAGGCTGCTTGAACCGGTACTGGCCGAGACCTACGGCATCTTCGTCTACCAGGAACAGGTGATGGAAGCCGCGCGCGTGCTGGGCGGCTATTCGCTGGGCGGTGCCGACTTGCTGCGCCGCGCCATGGGCAAGAAGAAGGCCGAGGAGATGGCCACGCAGCGCGGCATCTTCCGCGAAGGCGCGGCTGTGAAGAACATCGCGCCCGAGAAGGCCAACGAAGTCTTCGACCTGATGGAGAAGTTCGCGGGTTACGGCTTCAACAAGAGCCATGCCGCAGCCTATTCGCTGCTGGCATATCACACGGCCTGGATCAAGGTGCACTGCACGGCCGAGTTCTTCGCCGCCAACATGACGATCGAAGCCGACAACACCGACAAGCTGGGTGTGTTGCTGGCTGACGCCAAGAGCTTTGGCATCAAGTTCGAGCCACCGGATGTGAACCGCGGCACGCACCGCTTCGAGCCCATCGACGACAAGACCGTGCGCTACGGCTTGGGGGCCGTGAAGGGCACGGGGCAAAGCGCCGTCGAGGCCATCGTCGCGGCGCGCGAAGGCGTGGGCCAGCACGAAGGCGAAGGCGGCGGCCCGTTTCGCAGCCTGTTCGACTTCTGCGCCCGGGTCGACAAACAGAAGGTCAACAAGCGCGCCGTCGAGGCCCTGGTCAAGGCCGGCGCTTTCGACAGCCTGCACGCAGATCGGGCAGCGCTGCTGGCCAGCGTCAGCCTGGCCATGGACTGGGCCGAAACGCAAACCGCCAACGCCCAGCAGGTGGGCCTGTTCGACTTCGGCCCCGAAGAAGCGGGCGGCCACGGCAGCAGCAGTCAGGAACCCGCCCTGGTGCACGTGGCGCCGTGGGACGTGCGCGAAAAGCTGATGCAGGAAAAGACGGCCATCGGCTTTTATTTCAGCGGGCACCTGTTCGATGCCTGGCGCGGCGAGGTACGGCGCATCGTGCGGCGCGAAATTGCAGAACTCGGCGACAGCCGCGAACCGCAGTTGCTGGCCGGCATCGTGACCGACCCGCGCACCGTGCCCGGGCGCAGCGGGCGCGTGTTGATCTTCAAGCTGGACGACGGCAGCGAACCGATCGAGACCGTGGTCAACGAAGAGATGATCGAGGCCAACAAGGACCTGTTCCAGGAAGACCGGCTGATCTTCGTGCAGGGCAAGGTGCAGGTCGACCGCTTTGCCGGCGGCCTGCGACTGAATGCCAACATGGTGTGGGACCTGCCGGCCGCGCGTGCGCGTTTCGGCAAGCATTTGTCGGTAGCCATCAATGGCGGCATGCCGCCGGTGGCCGACGTACTGCGTTTGTGGCCGGCCCGGCAGGTGGACTTGGACGAAGGCAGCGTCGTGCAGGGTTTGAGCGTCCGTTTGAAGCTGCAGCGCACCATCGCCACGGCCGAACTGGACCTGGGTGACGACGCCCGCTTCTGGCCCAGCGACGAGGCCCTGGCGCGCTGGCGCAGCGTGGCCGAAGACGGCGCGGCGGTGATCGTGTATGAATGAAGTGCAGGTGGCGTCTGCTGCCCTCTGATGACGCGGGCAGTGAAATGTGCAAGAACACGCGCAAGATCACGCGCAAGAACACGAGCAGGAACGTCGGCGGTGACACGGGCGGTGACACGGGCGGTGACGCTGGCAATGACACGGGCAGTGACACGGGCAACCCCACGGGCGACCCCACGGGCAACCCCGTGGGCAAGCACGTGGGCAAAACACGGGCGGTAGCGATGATCTGCCAGCATGCATGAGACCCCGCTGACCGGCCTGGTGCTTGGCGGCGGCGGTGCCCGCGCCGCCTACCAGGTGGGCGTCCTGCAGGGCTTGGCGCAATTGCGGCGCGAAGCGCTGGGGCCGTCGGCGGGCCAGCGCAACCCGTTCGGCATCATCTGCGGCACGTCGGCCGGCGCCATCATCGCCGCCAGCCTGGCCTGCCGTGCCGATTCTTTGGACCAGGGCATCGGTGAAATCGCCGAGGTCTGGTCCAATTTCTCGGCCGAACAGGTCTACCGCGCTGATTCGATCGGCGTGCTGCGCACCGGCGCGCGCTGGCTGACGATGCTGTCGCTGGGCTGGGTCATCGCCCGTTGGCGCCGCATGCCGCCGCGTTCGCTTCTCGACAACACGCCACTGCACGGCCTGCTGCAGCGCCTGGTGCCGCTGGACCGTCTGCCGGCCTTGTTCGCGCAGCGCCACCTGCATGCGCTGGCCGTCACCGCCAGTAGCTACACCAGTGGTGAACACTTCACGTTCTACGACAGCGCGGCGCCCATTTCGCCCTGGCAGCGTTCGCAACGCGTGGCCGCGCCGACGCCATTGCGCCATGAACACTTGCTGGCGTCTTCGGCAATTCCGTTCGTTTTCCCGGCCACGACGCTGGCCTGGGAAGGGCAGCAGGGTTGGTTCGGTGACGGGTCGATGCGCCAGACGGCGCCCTTGTCGGCGGCCATCCACCTGGGTGCGCAGCGGCTGGTCATCATCGGCGCCGGCCGCATGCACGAACCTGCGGGTCGCACGCCGGCAAACACCGGCTACCCGACGCTGGCGCAGATTGCCGGGCACGCCATGTCCAGCATTTTCCTGGACGCGCTGGCGGTCGACATCGAACGCATGCAGCGCATCAACCGCACCCTGGCCCTGCTACCCGAAGATGCCCGGGCCAGCACGCCGCTGAAGGCCATCGACGCGCTGGTGATCGCACCGTCGCAGCGGCTGGACGACATCGCCGCGCGCCACATCGGCAGCCTGCCGGCGCCTGTGCGGGCCCTGTTGCGTGGTGTGGGGGTGGCCGGCCGCGGGCAGCAAGCCAGTGGCGCGGCACTGGCCAGCTACTTGCTGTTCGAGGCGCCATACACGCGTGAGCTGATGGCGCTGGGCCTGGCCGACACCTTGGCCCGGCGCGACGAAGTGCGGTACTTCTTCGGCTGGGCCGCTGGCTGAATCAGGGCTTGGCCTTTTCAGTCTTTGCTGCCTTTTCCGTCTTTTCCGTGTTCTTCGCCGCAGCCTTCGGCGCCGGCACCGTGCTGCTGTCGTAAGCCGAACCAGCGACCGTCAGGCCGTTCTGCGAGAAGCGCGAGGCATTGCCCGGGCCGACGCCGCTGACGCGGTCGACCATGTCGGCCCAGCTCTTGAAGTCGCCGGTCTTGCGCGCTTCGATGATCTTGGTCGACAGCCCGGGGCCGATGCCTTTGACGGTTTCCAGTTCGGCCTGTGAGGCGCGGTTGACGTCAACGGCGGCGAAGGCGTTCATGGCGAAGGCGGCCAGCAGGCTGATGAGGATGTTGCGAAACATGGTGGTTCTCCTGAATGGGAAGTGAAGTGAGGTGAAGTGAAGTGAAGGTCGCTGACAAAACCCGTCACACCTGGCTGCACTTGAATCTGGCGGTCTGGCTTGGCGGGTTGAAGAGAATTCTGCGAACTGGCCGTGCTTCCGTCATTCCCCCGGCGCGGGGCATCGAGGGGCGCCCTCGGCGGGGGGTGTGGCCCCGGGGGTGTCAGCGTGTCCCCTGGGCGAGGGTGTTGCGCGCGGCGGAGGCCACGTCAGTCACCGTCGGCCAGGTGCCCGCCCCCTGCAACAGCTGCACCCCCGGGCCCCAGGCGCGCCACAGCAACGGGTCGCTGGGCCCCAGCACCGACAGCAGGGGCGTACCCACAGCCGCAGCCATGTGGCCCGGGCCGGTGTCGTTGCTGACCATGAGCGCCGCATCTGACAGCAAGGCGGCATAGCTGCCCAGGCCCACCCCGGCCAGCAGCCGGGCGCCAGGGTAGTGCTGGCGCGCGATGGCCTCTTCGCCCGGCCCGGGCACGATCACGACGTCGCGGCCCAGCTGGGGCAGCACATCGGCCACCCATTGGGGGAAGGCCGGCCAGGTCTTGTCCTGGCCAGACCACGTCCCCCCCGCAAAGGGGCACACCACGATGTACCCCGGCTGGATGCCGTGCCGGGCCCGCAGCGCTGCGGCTTCGGCGCGGTGTTGGGGCGCCACGCGCAGGCCCAGGCTGGCGGGTAGCGGGGCATCAGCGCCCAGGAGCGCGCTGCCCAGGTGCCAGTAGACCTGCAGTTCATGCACGCCCGGCGGGCGTGGCACGGCACGGCCCAGCAGCAGGCTACGGCCTTCGTAGGCATGGCCCAGAGCGCGCAGACCGGCCAGGCGGAATTCCAGCGCGCTTGAAAACGAGTACGGGAAACACACGGCGTTCAGCCGCCGGTCGAAGCCCGGGTCTGCCGCCTGTGCCTGGCGCCGCAGTTCGCGCAGTTGCGCGATGCGCCCGCGCGCTGTTGGCGCCAGCTTGTGTACGGGCCAGCCGTGGCCGGCCAGCAGGTCTGCAGCCCAGCCCTTGCCCAGCAGCTGCAAGGCGTAGCCGGCGTCGGACAGGCGCTGCAACGTGGGCAGCCCCAGTGTCACGTCACCCACCCAATTGCGCAGGCGCACGATCAGCGGTCGGCACGGGCCGGTGGTGTGAGGAGAACTGAAAGACGCTGGCATGCGAGGCCGATAATTCGACAAGATTCTGACAGCCAGCCCGGGCCTGCCGACTGAAGCCCAACACAGCCGATACAGGCCCGAACCAGCCCGAACCAGTTGACACAAAAAGCCTGCAAACGGATCGAAAAACCGCCTTGAAAACCTCCGCCTTGCCCACCGCCTTGCCCGCCGCCCTGCCCATCGCCAGCGACATCGTCGCCCTGCACGACCGCCTGCTCGCCACGCCCGGCTGGCCGGCGCTGCCCGCCACGGCCCTGCCCGGTACCCACCCGGCCTGGCCCTGGATCGAGACCAACCATCGCTACAACAGCCGGCTGTGGGCCGAAGAAGACCTGGCCCGCCGCACCACGGTGGCGGCAGCCGAGATTGCCGCCAACAAGCGCGCCATCGACGGCTTCAACCAGGCCCGCAACGACGCCACCGAACGGGTGGACGAAGTGCTGCTGGTAGCCCTGGGCCTGGTCGACGAGGCCTCGGCCCGCACCGATGCGCCGGTCTCGCGTGTGCCCGCCGGCGCACGCCTGAACAGCGAAACCGCTGGCAGCATGGCCGACCGGCTGAGTATCCTGGCGTTGAAGGCGCATGCCATGCGGGCGCAGGCAGCGCGGCATGACGTGGACGATGCACACCGCAGCGCCAGTGCGGCCAAACTGGAGAGGCTGCTGCAGCAGCGCAGCGACCTGTCGGGCTGCCTGGACGCCCTGCTGACGGATGCCGCCGCCGGCCGGGCCTATTTCAAGGTCTACCGCCAGTTCAAGATGTACAACGACGCGCGTTTCAACCCCGCCCTGGTGGCGGAGAACGCAGCCCAGCTTGCAGCCAGCACTGGGCATGGGGGCAGCGGCAGCGCATGAAGCTGCTGATCGTCAAGACCTCGTCAATGGGCGACGTGGTGCATGCCCTGCCCGTTGTCACCGACGTGTTGCGCCAGCACCCCGGGGCGCAGATCGACTGGTTGGTCGAGGCCCCGTTTGCCGCCATCCCACAGCTGAACCCCGGCGTGCGACGGGTGCTGCCGATGGCCTGGCGCAAGTGGCGTGGCAAGTTGTTGCAGCGCGATACCTGGCGCGCCATGGCTGAGCTCAGAACCGAGTTGCGGCGCGAACCCTACGACCTGGTGCTGGACCTGCAAGGTTTGGTGAAAAGCGCCCTGTGGGCGCGTCAGGCTGTGGGTCCCGTCGCTGGCTTCGACCGCGCCAGCCTGCGCGAACCGCTGGCCGCCTGGGCCTACCAGCGCACTGCGGCCGTGCCGCGTGAACTGCATGCCGTGCAACGCTGCCGCTTGTTGGCTGCAGCACACCTGGGTTACCCGCCGCCCCATTCGGCGCCCGACTTCGGCTTGCGCGCCCCGGCTGGCGGCTGGCAGCCGCGCGCGCCCTATGCCGTCATCATTCCCAACGCCAGCCGGCCCGAAAAGCTGTGGCCCGAGCGCAGTTGGGTTGCAGTCGGCCGTCGCCTGCGCAACCGCGGCTGGCTGCCCGTGGTGTTGTGGGGGCGAGATGCAGAGCAGACCCTGGCCGAACGCATCGCGGCCGATTGCGATGGCGACGTGCCGCCTTTCCTGAAGGTGGGCGAAATGGCAGGCGTACTGGCCGGGGCCCAGCAGGTGGTGGGCCTGGACACCGGTTTCACCCACCTCGCGGCCGCCTTTGGCCGCCCGACCGTGGGAATCTACTGCGACCACGAACCGGGCCTGGCAGGCATTACAGGCGCCGGCCCCGTGGCCAGCATCGGCGGCAAGGGTCAGGTGCCTGCCAAGAACGAGGTCATGGCCCTGCTCGAAGCACAACTGGGCGCGCGGCCAGCGGCTGTCGTGGGCTGAATGGGCTGAATGGGCTGAATGTGCCTTTGGGCGTTTGGGCTTTTTGGTTTTTTAGCGTTTGGGCGTCTGGGCTTTGGGCGGTCGGGCGGTCGGGCGGCATGCAACGCAGCGGTCTGGCCTGAAGACGACCACGGCGCGCCGATGCCAGCCCTACAGCGCGTCGATCTGCTGGGTTGGGTAGCTGTCCCAGGACAGGCAGCCGGGACACTGCCAGTAGTAGTTCTGGGCTTCGAAGCCGCAGGCGGCGCAGCGATAGCGCTGCAAAGGTCTGGCGGCACGAGCAACGGCCTGGCGCAGGGCTTCCAGGCCGTCTTCACCCCATTGCGCCGGGGGGTGGGCCAGCAGCAGTTGCGCGGCCGACAGGTTGGGGTGCTGCTGTAGATGGCTGCGCAGCAGGGGGAGCAAGTCGCGGCCGTCTGCGCCGTCCAGTTTCTGCAATGCGCGCAGCAGTTGCGTTGCGGGCACGGCTTGCAATTGCTGCTGCAGCGCGCTGCGGGCTTCTTCAGTTCGGCCGGCATCCGCGGCCGTCTGGGCATAGGTTTCTGCCACCAGCAGAAATGCCAGTGGGTCGCGGTTGCGCAGCAGGTCCCAGCTGGCCAGGGCGGCGCCGGTGTCACCTGCGGCCCATTGGCGTTGCCCCGCCAGCAACAGCGGCCTTGGCGCCGTGGGTGCGCTCAGGCGGGCGCGTTCAAGCGCGGCGTCGGCCACTTCGCGCTGGCCCAGGGCGTCGGCTTCGAGCGCACGTTCACATTCGTAGTGCGCCCGCCGTGCCGCGAACGACCCGGTGCCCGCCTGTTCCAGCTTGCTGGCAACTTCCACCGCGCGCGGCCAGTCGCGTGAACGTTCGTACAGCGCCAGCAGCGCCAACCGGGCTTCGCTGGCGAAGGCCGTGCCTTCCAGGGCCAGGTAGGCAGCCTCGGCACGGTCGAAGAGCCCGGCCTTCATGAAGTCTTGCGCCAAGGCATGTTGTGCGCGGTGTCGTTCGGCGGGCTTCAGGTCGCCGCGCTGCAGCAGGTGTTCATGCACCCGCACCGCACGTTCGAATTCACCGCGGCGGCGGAACAGGTTGCCCAGGGCGAAGTGCAGTTCTGCCGTGTCGGGGTCGTTCTGCACGGCTTCGATGAAGGCGTCGATGGCCTTGTCCTGCTGCTCGTTCAGCAACAGGTTCAGACCCTTGAAGTAGGCCCGCGGCGCGTCACGCGCTTCGCGCTTGACCTGGCGCAGGTCGAAGCGTGATGCCAGCCAGCCCAGCGCAAAGGCCACGGGCAGGGCCACCAGCACCCATTGAATGTCGAAATCCAACAAGGGCTAGAGGCCTTCGCGCGGGGGAAAGTCAGGCAGGGGCTCGGCCGGTTTGACCGTGCCTTGGGCCAGCCCGGGCTGGTTGGCCCCAGCCCCAGTGGCCACAACGGGCGCCAGGCGCTTCACCTCACGCCGCTGCCGCCACCAGTGTGGCGCCATGGCCAATACACCCAGCGCACAACCGCCACCAAAAGCCACCAGCACCACGAAGACCATCGGCCCCTGCCACTGCAGACCGAAGAAGAAGCGCACGCTGGCCATCTGCTGGTTGTTCAGCGCGAAGGCGAAAAGGGTGAAGAAGATGAAGGCCCAGAAGAGCCGCGAGAGAAGGCGCATGCGCCCAAATTCTAGGCGCAGCGCCTGTGTCGTCGGTCTGTGTCGCCGGACTGTGCGTCGGCTCTGTGTGGCGGGTCAGCGTGGCGGGTCGGCATGGCGGGTCAGGCGCGGCGCGCCGGCACCTGCGGCTAAAAGCGTTCGTCTTCAGCCGCCGCCGGAACCTGGGCATCCACAGCTTCGCGCAAGGCCTTGCCCGGTTTGAAGTGCGGCACGCGTTTTTCGGGGATGGTGACCTTTTCACCGCTGCGCGGATTGCGCCCCATGCGGGGTGGGCGGCGGTTGACGCTGAAGCTGCCGAAGCCGCGAATTTCAATGCGGTGCCCGCGTGCCAATGCATCAGACATGGCGTCAAGCATGGTCTTGACGGCCAGCTCGGTGTCGCGCTGTGTCAGTTGCGAAAAGCGTTCGGCCAAGCGTGTGACGAGGTCGGATCGGGTCATGGCGTGCAGTGTGCCTGGGATGGCGGAAAAAACGCCCCGCATGCCGGGGGCTTGCGGGGCGTTTTTTGACGGACCGTGAAGGAAACCGTCGCCGTAGAAGGTTTTACTCCTTCTGGTTGTCCAGCTTGGCGCGCAGCAGGGCACCCAGGCTGGTGGTACCGGCGTTTTCGCGTTCGCTGGTTTGCGACAGGCGCTGCATGGCTTCTTGCTGGTCGGCGTTGTCCTTGGCCTTGATGGACAGCTGGATGGAACGCAGCTTGCGATCGACGTTGATGATCATCACGCTCACTTCGTCGCCTTCCTTGACCAGTGTGCGAGCGTCTTCGACGCGGTCGCGGCTGATCTCTGAAGCACGCAGATAGCCGGTGACGTCTTCGTTCAGCTCGATCTCGGCGCCGCGCGCGTCGACGGTCTTGACCTTGCCGTTGACGATCGCACCGCGGTCGTTCAGCGTGGTGAAGGTCGTGAACGGGTCGGTGTCGAGCTGCTTGATGCCCAGGCTGATGCGTTCACGTTCAACGTCAACCGCCAGCACCAGGGCTTCGACTTCCTGGCCCTTCTTGAAGTTGCGCACGGCCGCTTCGCCGGTTTCGTGCCAAGACAGGTCGGACAGATGCACCAGGCCGTCGATGCCAGCGGTCAGGCCGACGAACACGCCGAAGTCGGTGATCGACTTGACGGGGCCCTTGACCTTGTCGCCGCGCTTCACCGTGGCGCTGAACTCTTCCCACGGGTTGGCCTTGCACTGCTTCATGCCCAGGCTGATGCGGCGCTTGTCTTCGTCGATCTCGAGAACCATGACTTCGACTTCTTCGCCCAGGCTGACGATCTTGGCGGGAGCGACGTTCTTGTTGGTCCAGTCCATCTCGGAAACGTGCACCAGACCTTCGATGCCGGGTTCGATCTCGACGAAC
Source organism: Burkholderiales bacterium (assembly GCA_038316815.1). GTDB lineage: Bacteria > Pseudomonadota > Gammaproteobacteria > Burkholderiales > Burkholderiaceae_C > Rubrivivax. The sequence goes on along the minus strand of JBBQAW010000131.1, from coordinate 496 downwards.
GCGCCGTAGTCGGCGATGTTCGTGATCTTGCCGAACAGGCGCGTGCCGTTCGGGTAGCGGCGGGCCACGCCGTGCCAGGGGTCGTCACCCAATTGCTTGATGCCCAGGCTGACGCGGTTCTTCTCGGCGTCGAACTTCAGCACCTTGGCTTGCAGTTCCTGGCCGACCGTCACCACTTCGCTGGGGTGACGCACGCGGCGCCAGGCCATGTCGGTGATATGCAGCAGGCCGTCGATGCCGCCCAGGTCGACGAAGGCACCGTATTCGGTGATGTTCTTGACCACGCCGTTGACGATGGCGCCTTCGGACAGGGTTTCCAGCAGCTTGGCGCGTTCTTCGCCCATCGAAGCCTCGACGACGGCGCGGCGCGACAACACGACGTTGTTGCGCTTGCGGTCGAGCTTGATGACCTTGAATTCCATCGTCTTGCCCTCGTAGGGCGACATGTCCTTCACGGGGCGCGTGTCGAGCAGGCTGCCCGGCAGGAAGGCGCGGA
>JBBQAW010000130.1:0-10409 GCA_038316815.1 Burkholderiales bacterium | reverse complement strand
CACGCCCATCATCAACCCGCCGCAAAGCGCCATCCTGGGGGTGCACGCCACCAAGGACCGCGCCGTGGTCGAGAACGGGCAGGTCGTGGTGCGGCCGATGAACTACCTGGCCATGAGCTACGACCACCGCATCATCGACGGCCGCGAAGCCGTGCTGGGGCTGGTGACGATGAAGGACGCGCTGGAAGATCCTGCCCGCCTGCTGTTTGATATTTGACCCACCCCCGTAGCGGCTGCGCCGCTCCCCCTCAAGGGGGCGGCTGCCAGCGGCCCGGCAGAGCCGGTTCCGCGGCGTCTGCTTGAACAAGACAGGACTCGGCATGAGCATCAAGAATTTCGACGTCGTCGTCATCGGCGGTGGACCTGGCGGCTACATCGCGGCCATCCGTGCCGCGCAGCTGGGCTTCAACACGGCCTGTATCGACGAGTGGAAGAACGACGCTGGCGGGCCGGCCCCGGGCGGCACGTGTACCAATGTCGGCTGCATTCCCAGCAAAGCCCTGCTGCAGAGCAGCGAGCACTTCGAACATGCGGGCCACAGCTTCGCAGACCACGGCATTGGCCTGAGCAACCTGAGCATCGACGTCAAGAAGATGCTGGGCCGCAAGGACACCGTCGTGAAGCAGAACAACGACGGCATCCTGTACCTGTTGAAGAAGAACAAGGTGACGTTCTTCCACGGCCGTGGATCGTTTGTGGCGGCGGTGGACGGCGGCTACGAGATCGCGGTGGGCGAAGAGCGCATCTTTGGCAAGCAAATCGTCGTGGCCACAGGGTCCAGCGCGCGCGCGCTGGCCAATGCGCCCTTCGACGAAGACAAAGTCCTCAGCAACGACGGTGCCTTGCGCATCCCCGCTGTGCCGCGGACGCTGGGCTTGATTGGCGCCGGCGTCATCGGCTTGGAGATGGGGTCGGTCTGGCGCCGCCTGGGCGCGGAAGTGACGGTGCTCGAAGGCCTGCCCAACTTCCTGGGTGCCGTTGACGAACAGATTGCGAAGGAAGCCCACAAGGCCTTCGTCAAGCAAGGCCTGAAGATCGAGATGGGCGTGAAGGTTGGCGCCATCAAGGTCTTGAAGAAGGGCGTGACCGTGGCCTACACCGACGCCAAGGGCGTGGAGCAGGTTCTTGAAGTCGACAAGCTCATCGTCAGCATCGGCCGCGTGCCCAACACCACAGGGTTGAACGCCGAAGCCGTGGGTCTGAAGCTCGACGAACGCGGCGCCATCGTGGTCGACGACGACTGCCGCACGAACCTGAAGGGCGTGTGGGCTGTGGGCGATGTGGTGCGCGGCCCGATGCTGGCGCACAAGGCCGAGGAAGAAGGCGTGGCCGTGGCCGAACGCATTGCCGGCCAGCACGGGCACGTGAATTTCAATACCGTGCCCTGGGTCATCTACACCAGCCCCGAGATTGCCTGGGTCGGCCAGAACGAACAGCAGCTCAAGGCCGAAGGGCGTGCCTACAAGGCCGGCACCTTTCCGTTCATGGCCAACGGCCGCGCGCGTGCGATGGGTGACACCACGGGCATGGTCAAGATTCTGGCCGACGCGACAACCGACGAAATCCTGGGCGTGCACATCGTTGGCCCGATGGCCGGCGAACTGATTGCTGAAGCCGTGGTGGCGATGGAATTCAAGGCCAGCGCCGAAGACATCGCCCGCATCTGCCACGCCCACCCCAGCCTGAGCGAAGCGACCAAGGAAGCCGCCCTGGCCGTGCACAAGCGCACCTTGAATTTCTGATGTCTGTGGACACCCAAGCTCACTGCGTTTGCTTCCCCCCGAGGGGGCTCGCCGACCTTGGGGTGGCCCGGCGGTCGTCGTGACGGTCAGGCAGCTTTACGTAGCCACGCTGGCCGAGCGGGGCTATGTTGCCGACGCTGCGCAGCTGAACGCCATCACGGCGCTGGAGCGCTGCGAACACGAATGGGCCAACTACAAGGCCCGACGCAGCAGCGCCATTGCCAAGCTGCTGCGCCGCCCACCGCTGCCGCGCGGTGTCTACATGGTTGGCGGGGTGGGGCGGGGGAAGAGCTTTCTGATGGACTGCTTTTTCCAGGCCGTTCCGCTGCGGCGCAAGACGCGGCTGCACTTTCACGAATTCATGCGTGAAGTGCACCGCGAATTGCAGGACCTGAAGGGCACGGCCGACCCTTTGGACGAATTGGGTCGGCGCATTGCACGCCGCTTCCGGCTGATCTGCTTTGATGAATTCCATGTCTCGGATGTCACCGACGCCATGATCCTGCACCGCTTGCTCCAGGCCCTGTTCGACAACCGGGTCAGCATCATCGCCACCAGCAACTTTCACCCCGACGACCTGTACCCGAACGGCCTGCACCGCGACCGCATTCTTCCGGCCATTGAACTGCTGAAGGCGAAGCTGCAGGTCATCCATGTCGACGCCGGTTGCGACTACCGCCAGCAGACCCTGCAGCAGGTGGCCACTTATCACAGCCCCCTGGGTGACGAGGCCGAACACGCGATGGAAGCTGCTTTCGACCGCATGGCCGAAGCGCGCGACGAAAACGCCGTGATGCAGATAGAGCACCGCAGCCTGCGCGCCGTGCGCCGCGCCGGGGGCGTGGTGTGGTTCGACTTTCGCACCCTTTGCGGCGGGCCGCGTTCGCAGAACGACTATCTGGAGATCGCATCGCGCTTTCACACCGTGCTGCTCAGCAACGTGCCGCAGATGCCGCCGCGCCTGGCCAGCGAGGCTCGGCGTTTTACCTGGTTGGTCGACGTGCTGTACGACCGGCGTGTGAAGCTCATCATCTCTGCGGCCGTCGCGCCGGAGGATCTGTATACCGAAGGCCCGTTGGCGCACGAATTTCCGCGCACGGTGTCGCGCCTGCACGAAATGCAGTCGGCTGAATTTCTGGCTTTGGCCCGCCGTGATGTCGACACCTCGCTTACCTGATTCCCGGCGTCGCCTGGCCTGGGTGGGGCCGCTGGGCGGCTGGGTCCGGAGTCTGGTCTTGGGCTTGGTCTTTTGCCTGTTCTTGGGCCCAGCCTTTGGCCAGTCTCTCAACCAAGCCCAGGCCCAGGCCCAGGCTCCAGACGCCGAACGCAGCCAGCTGCTGGCGCAGCAAGCCGAGCTGAGCGCACGCTTCGATGCCCAGGAACAGGCCTGTCGCGCCCGGTTTGTCGTCAGCGCTTGCATCGAACGCGTGCAGCAGCGCCGCCGCGAAGCCCTGGCGCCACTGCGTGAAAAGTTGCTGCAGCTGGACGAGGCCGAACGCCTGCGCCGCGGGGCGGCGCGTCAGCAGTCTCTGGCTGACAAGGCCCGCCTGCGGGCTGAACGCATGGAAGCCGCCCAGGCGGCAGCCACTGCGGCCAGCAGTGCCAGCGCCCCGCGTACGCGCCAACGCATGCTGCCGCCCGCGTCACGGCTGGACGAGTCGCCCAACGCGCCTGGGCGCGATGATGAAGCCGCCCGTCGTGAAGCCGATGCGGCTGAACGTGTGCGGCAAGCCCAGCGCCGCCAGGCCCTGGCGGCCGAGCGCCAGGCGCGCGTGGAACGCCGCCTGGCCGAGCGTGAAGCGCAGAAACGCCCTGTGCAGCCCCTGCCAGCCGACGGCAGTGCCAACGCGCCGCGCTGAGATTCGGCTCAGCGGATCGGGTCGATTCTGGCCAGCGCCAGCGACAGGTTGTCGCCGCCACCACGCGCCCGCTGTCGCGCCTTGCTGATCAGCATCTCGCTGGCCTCACGCGGGGGCAGGGCGTGCAGAATGGCGCCCATTTCTTTAGGCGTGAAGTAGTGCCACAGCCCGTCGCTGCAAGCGAGCAGGGTGTCGCCGAAGGAAAGTTTGTCGATGTGCCACAGCGTCACCGGCGGGTCGGCCTGGGTGCCCAGGCAGCCGGTCAGCAGGTTGCTCTGCGGGTGGGTGTTGGCGGCTTCCTCGGTCAGCTTGCCTTCGTCGATGAGGCGCTGCACGAACGAATGGTCGGTCGTGCGCTGCATCATTTCGGCGCCGCGGAAGTGGTACACCCGCGAATCGCCCGCATGCGCGATGTCGCATTCCAGCGCCGGGCCGATAGCGAAGGCCGCTGCCGTGCTGTGGGGCTCTTCTTCGGCCGTGATGGCGGTCAGCTTGATCATCAGATGCGCTTCTTGCACCACCTGGTGCAGCATCTCGGCGGCGTCGTCTTCGCTGGGCACGAAGCGTTCGAATATCTGTCGCGCCGTCAACAGAACCTGGTCGGCGGCCTTGCGGCCACCGCTCTTGCCGCCCATGCCGTCGGCCACCACGCCCAGCACCGACCCGCTGGTCCTGGGGTGGACAATGATCTCGACCTGATCCTGCTGGTAAGCACGGTCGCCACGGTGCAGACCGGTAGAGGCGCTGAGGCGGTAGGTTTGCGCAAGTTTGGACATCGCTCTGAATATAGACTTATGGACTGTTCCAAAACCGTGCAGCAATGGACGACAACCTGCATTCCCCGCAGCGCCGGCTGATCGAACTGCGCATGGAACACGCTGACCTGGATGAGCTCATCGACAGCCATCTGCCCACCCCTGCCGGCGACGAGTTGTCGCTGCGCCGGCTAAAAAAACGCAGGTTGTTGCTGCGCGACCAGATCGCCCGGCTCGAAATGGCCCTGCAGCCGCCCGAGCCCGCGTGAGCGGGCCGCTCGAGCAGGCCGTAGCGCAGGCCTTTTCCCCCGACGGCGCACTGGCGCGCAGCGACCCGCATTTCCTGCCGCGGGCCGCGCAAGACGCCATGGCCGGCCGCGTCGCGCAGGCCCTGGCCGGGCGCGAAGCCCTGGTGGTGGAAGCGGGCACGGGCGTCGGCAAGACTTTCGCCTATTTGGTGCCGCTGCTGCTGTCGGGCCAGCGCGCCCTGGTCAGCACGGCCACCAAGAGCCTGCAGGACCAGCTTTTCCTGCGCGACCTGCCGCGCCTGCGCGACGCACTGAAGGTGCCCGTGCGCATGGCGCTGTTGAAGGGCCGTGCCAGCTACCTGTGCCGCTGGCGCCTGGCGCAAGCCGAAGCCGACATCCCCACGGGCGACCGCTTCGCCCTGCGCGCACTGGCGCGCGTGGTGGCCTGGGCGCCGACCACGCGCAGCGGCGACCTGGCCGAAATCGAAGGCCTGGACGACCGGTCACCGGTCATTCCGCTCGTCACCAGCACGCGCGACAACTGCCTGGGCACCGAATGCCCCGAACACCGCAACTGCCATGTCATGCAGGCCCGGCGCGACGCCATGGCTGCGGACCTGGTGGTGGTCAATCACCACTTGTTTTTCGCCGACATGGCGCTGCGCGACAGTGGCGTGGCCGAACTGCTGCCCACCGTCGACGCGGCGGTTTTCGACGAAGCGCACCAGCTGGTCGAAGCCGGGGTGCAGTTCCTGGGCGCCACGCTGTCCACCGGCCAGGCCATCGACCTGGCACGCGATACGCTGGCGCTGGGCCTGCAGCATGCCCGCGGCTTGAAAGCCTGGCACGACCTGGCCAGCGGGCTGGAGCGCACAGCGCGCGACCTGCGGCTGGCCTGCGCCGGCAACATGCACGAGGTGCGCGGCATCTTGAAGCTGCGTTGGGAAGAACGCGCCGAAGGCGAAGCCCTGCTCGACCCCCTGCAAGCGCTGACTGACGCCGCCCGGGCGCTGGCCGAAGCGGTGAATGGCGTGGCCGAGGTCGCACCCGACTTCCCCAAGCTGGCGCAGCGCGCCCTGGCGCTGGCCGCGCTGGCACCCCAGTTCGCCGAAGAAACGCCCGCTGGCCATGTGCGCTGGATCGACCTGTCGCCGCAGCAGGCGCGACTGGTGCAGTCGCCGCTGGATATTCGCGACATGCTCAGCGAACAGCGGCAGCTGTCGCCAAAGGCCTGGATATTCACCTCGGCCACGCTGGGCGACGACGATGCGCTGTCCTGGTTCACGGCCAGCACCGGGCTGGAAGATGCCGCCAAACTGCGCGTGGGCAGCCCGTTCGATTACGCCCACAACGCCCGCATGTGGGTGCCGTCACCTTGCCCGAAGCCGAACGAGCCCGGGCATCCGCGTGCTGTGGGTCAGGTGGCGGCGCGCTGCGCGCAGGCCCTGGGCGGCAGAACTTTCGTGCTGACGACGACGCTGCGCGTGCTGCCGCTGGTGGCCGAGGCGCTGCGCGAACAGGCGGCGCGCGACGGCACCCCGCTGACCCTGCTGGTGCAGGGCAGTGAGCCGCGGCGCAGCCTGCTGCAACGCTTCGGCGATGGCCGCAATGCGGTGCTGATCGGTTCAGCCAGCTTCTGGGAAGGCATTGACGTGCCGGGCGACGCGCTGCAGTGCGTGGTGATCGACAAGCTGCCGTTTCCGCCGCCCAACGACCCGCTGGTGCAGGCGCGGGTGCGGCAGATCAAGGAACAGGGCCGCGAACCTTTCGACGACTACTTCCTGGCCGAGGCCGCGGTGTCATTGAAGCAGGGCGCTGGCCGATTGATCCGCACTGAAAGCGACCGCGGCTTGCTGGTTGTTTGTGACCCGCGCATGCGCCAGATGGGCTACGGCCGCCGTCTGCGTGCGGCCTTGCCGCCGATGGGCTGGCTGACCGAAGAGCCCGAGGTCATGGCCTGGCTGGCTAAACTGGCGGCCGCGCACTGAACTTGCAAGCCCTCAAGCTTGTGCTGGAGCCTGGAACTACCAGAACTTCAGCCGCTGCCACCACGGTTGCTGGCCGCTGGCGGTGGCGGCACTGCCAGCCAGATAACGGCTGTTCGGGAAATTCAGCTGCAGCACTCTTTCAGCGCCGTCTCGCAAGTCGGTCAGACCCAGGCGTTGGTAGCTGTCCACCATGATCGCCAATGCTTCTTCGGTTGCCGGTGACTGCGTGAACTCAGTCACCATCTGCTGAGCGCGGTTGGCTGCGGCCACATACGCCCCGCGGCGCAGGTAATAGCGCGCCACATGCACTTCGTACTGCGCCAGCGTGTTGGCGATGTAGTCCATGCGCAGCCGGGCGTCGGGCGCGTAAATGGAAGCCGGGAACTGCTCTATCAGGCGCTTGAAACTTTGGTACGCGTCGCGTGAGGCACGCTGGTCACGTTCAGACAGGTCCTGCCCGGCCAGCGAGCCCAGCAGGCCCAGGTTATCGTTGAAATTGATCACGGCGCGCAGATACAACGCGTAGTCGAAGGCCGGGCTGGACGGGTTGAGCTTGATGAAGCGGTCCACGGCCGTCAGCGCCGCTTCGCGTTCGCCACTGCGCCACTGGTAGTAGGCCAGGTCCAGCTGCGCCTGTTGCGCCAGCAGGGTGCCTGCGGCCAGGCCTTCGACGCGTTCCAGCAGCTTGATGGCGCGCTCGAAGCTGCCCGATTCGGCGTCGTCCTTGGCTTCGCGGTAGATGCGCTCCGCGGTAGCATTCGTCGTCTCGAACTTGGGTGGCGAACTGCATGCGCCCAGCCACAGCAAGGTGCTCGTCAAACCCAGCAGCGCTGCGCGCCTCAAAAGGTAACCCGTCATCTCATCACCAGGCGCCAGGGCCCCGAAGTCAAGGGACGCAGTTTATAGGGGATGCGAGGGCACGCCGGCCGAGCCCGAGATCGACGTTGCCGAGCCCGTTGTGGCCGAGCTGGAAACCCGCGAATGCCAGGTCGATGCGGCCCTGCATGGGCAAAGGCTGGACAAGGCGCTGGTAACGATGGCGCCAGAGTTCAGCCGCAGTCACTTGCAGGGCCTGCTCGAGCGCGGCCATGTGCAACTGGACGGCCAGCGCGCAGATGCCGCGTCGCGCCGGGTGCGCCTGGGCCAGCGCTTGCGGCTGGAACTGGTGCCAACCGAAGAAAGCCAGGCCTTCCGGCCCCAGCCGATGGACCTTTGCGTACTGTTCGAGGACGAGCACCTGCTGGTGCTGGACAAACCTGTCGGGCTGGTCGTGCACCCCGCTCCCGGCCATTGGTCTGGCACCTTGCTCAACGGCCTGCTGGCCCGCAACGCCGGCGCGGCTGCGCTGCCGCGGGCCGGTATCGTGCACCGGCTGGACAAAGACACTTCGGGCGTGATGATGGTCGGCAAGACCTTGCCCGCCGTTACCGCCCTGGTGCGTGACATGGCGGCGCGCACCGTGCAGCGGCGCTACCTGGCCTTGGCCCATGGCCAGCCGCTGCAGGCCAGTTTCAGCGTCGACGCGCCGATTGGCCGCGACCCCCAGGTGCGTGTGCGCATGGCCGTCGTGGCTGGCGGCCGCCCGGCGCGCACCGACGTGCAGTTGCTGGCACAGGCAGACGGTTTCGGCGCCTACACCTGCCGGCTGCACACCGGCCGCACGCACCAAATTCGTGTCCACATGGCGCACAGCGGCCTGCCCCTGGTGGCTGACGTGCTGTACGGCGGCCGGCCGGCGCTGGGCCTGGTGCGCCAGGCCCTGCACGCGGCCGAACTGGGTCTGGCGCATCCCATCACGCGCGCGCCGCTGCATTTCGATTGCCGGCCGCCGCCCGATTTCGCCGCTGCATGGGCGCAGGTGGCGGGTTCTGCGGGCTGATCGGGCGCAGCCCGTCGAGTGGTGGCCGCGCCACGCCGCGCGCTGCCTTCTCTTGACGCGCTACACTTGGGGCAACACAGCGCAGACGGCATCCGGCGCCGCGCCTGTGCCCGAGACTGTCCTGTTGGCCGCTTGTCCCTTGACAAGTGCGCCGGCCCAGCCTGACAAGCTCCCCGCGTCATGGCTTCGGCCAACGCAGGCCGAACGACCTCTACCGACCGACTGACCCTCTGGCCGCCGCGCCTTTTTGCCGGCCGCCCCAAATGCAGGCCATGAATACAACGCAGGCCAAGCGTGTGCTCGAGACGGCGCTCATCTGCGCAGCGGTACCGTTGACGCTGAACGAACTGCGCGCCCTATTCGAAGCTGAGATCGGCGCAGACACGCTGCGCCATCTGCTCGACGAACTGGTGCACGACTGGCGGGACCGCGGCGTTGAACTCGTCGCGTTGGCCTCGGGCTGGCGCTTCCAGAGCCGCCCCGAGATGCGCGAATACCTGGACCGGCTGCACCCCGAGAAGCCGCCCCGCTATTCGCGCGCGGCGATGGAAACGCTGGCCATCGTGGCCTACCGGCAGCCGGTGACGCGTGGCGACATCGAAGATATCCGTGGCGTGACGGTGAGCAGCCAGATCGTCAAGCAGCTTGAAGACCGCGGCTGGATCGACGCCATCGGCTACCGCGAAGCCCCGGGCCGCCCGGCGCTGTATGCCACGACGCGCCAGTTTCTGGACGATCTGAGCCTGGCCAGCCTGGACCAGTTACCCGCCATCGACGGCTCGGCAGGTGTGCAGGCGGCCATGGACGCGTTGGCCTCGCACCCCGCCCTGATCGACGAAACCCCCCAGGCCAGCCTGCCCCTGGACGACGAAGCGCTGGCGGTGGCCGAAACGGCCAGCGCCGCTGAAGGCGCACTGCCTGAACCGAGCCCCACCGTGATTCCCATTGCCGCCCCCGCCGACATCCCCACCGACATCTCCACCGACCGCCCAGCATGAACGAACAAGACGCCGACACCCTTCCGCCCGAGTCCAGCGCCGACGCCACACCGCCGGTTGCGCCAAAGCGCAAGCGGGCCCCGCGTAAAACGGCGGCGGCTTCCGCCTTGGCTGCGGCTGAAGGCGAAGTTTCGGCAGCGGTGCCGGTGGCTGAACGTGCGCCTGCGCCCGTCGCAGGTGCTGTCGCCGCCCCGGCATCGGCGCCTGAGGCCGTGGCAACGGCCGGGTCGGATACCGCGTCCGATACCGCGTCCGATACCGCAGGCGAGAGCCCAGCCGAGGCAAGCGATGGCAGCGCGCAAGGTGGCACCGCAGACGGTGAATCCGGCGGCGACGCGGGTACGCGCAGTTCGCGGCGCAACCGCAATCGCCGCCGCGGACGCCGGGGTGCCGACAAGCGCGGCGATGGTCTGGGAGATCAACAGGCCGATCGGCAGCCAGATGGCAGCACGCAAGCCGGTTCCGCCGCCGCCGTTCCGCCGGCCCAGGCAGGTGAACTGTTCGCAGAATTGCTGGCTGGCCGATTCGACGCTGAAGCCGAACCGCTGGCCGATGATGCTGGCGAAGGCAGCGACAACGCCCTGCATACGGATGCCGCGCGTGCGTCAGGGGACATGCCAGCTGACGCGCCAGGCGACATGCCAGCCGACGCCACCCAGCCGTTGCCAGCCGGCACCCAGCCCGGCCCTGATGCGCCTGAGCCGCAGCACAAGCGCGTGCTCTCGCCCGAGGCAGACGCGCCCAAGCTGCACAAGGTGCTGGCCCAGTCTGGCGCCGGTTCGCGGCGCGACCTGGAACAGAAGATCACCGAAGGCCGCGTCACCGTCAACGGCGAGGTCGCCCACATCGGGCAGCGCATCTCGTACGGCGACCGCATTGCCATCGACGGCAAGCCGGTGCGCGTGCGCATTGCGCCGCCACCTGCGCGCGTGCTGGCCTA
>JBBQAW010000129.1:0-10451 GCA_038316815.1 Burkholderiales bacterium | reverse complement strand
CTGGGCGTCGAGCTTTTGGGGTATGCTGGTTATCTGATCGATCAAGGGGACTTTGCCAAAGCGACACTTCTGGCAAGGGAGAATTACACGCTCTTCCAAGCACGTGGCAACCGTTACGCCGGCCTGAAGGCCGTGCAGCCGCTGCTGGACCGCATCAGTAGCCTGCAGCGCGAACAGCTGCCCGCCCTGCTGGCTGAAATGGCCCGGTTGCAGGTGGCAGCCCCCTTGGCCATGGGCGTGGGCATCGATGCCAAGGACGCCAACCGTCATGTCCTGTCCCTGAACCAGTCTGGCCTGGGCCTGCCCGACCGCGACGACTACACCCGCAGCGACGCCAACACCCAGCGCGTGAAGGCTGCTTATCGCAGCCACGCCGCGATCCTGCTGCAAGCCGCCGGCGCCGCCACCGAGGCCACGTCTGAAGCCGCTGTCGACCGCCTGATGGCCTTCGAAGGCGAATTCGCCGCCGCCACCACCGACCGCATCCAACGCCGCGACCCGAACGCGAACTACAACCCCGTCACCGTTGCCAGCCTGCAGGCCCAGGCACCCGGGCTGGACTGGCGCGCCCTGCTGTCGGGCTACACCGGTAACGCCGACTTCGGCAATCAAAGTACCGACGGCAAGACGCCCATCATCCTGGGCCAACCCGGCTTCGCCGAGGCCATGGCGCGCCTGGTGCAGACCGCGCCGATGGCAAGCTGGCGCGACTACCTGCGCGTGCGCCTGCTCGACGCCGTGGCCCCGCACGGCCCGAAGCGGCTGGCGCAGTCGCACTTCGACTACACCCAGCGAGCGCAGCGCGGCCTGAAGACGCCGCCGCCGCGCGTGGAAGAAGTCATCCAGCACATTGGCGGGCGCACCGGCGGCCTGCCGCTGGGCCAGACGCTGGGCGAACTGTTCACGGCGCGGGCCTTTTCGCCCCAGGCCCAGACACTGGCGCTGCAGATGGTCGACGACATCCGCGCCGGCATGCGCCAGCGCATTCAGGCTTCGCCGTGGATGAGCCCGGAAACGCAGAAATTGGCCCTGGTCAAGCTGGACGCGATGACGACCAAGATCGGCGCTCCCGACCGCTGGCGCAGCTACGACGGGCTGGTGCTGGCGCCCGACGACTATCTGGGCAACCTGCTGAAGGTGAACGCCTGGGCCACGGCCGACCGCCTGCCCGACCTGCAGCGCCGGGTGGACCGCAGCCGCTGGAACACCAGCCCGCACATCGTCAATGCGTTCGCAGCCAGCGGCAATCAGATCGTCTTCCCGGCCGGCATCCTGCAGCCGCCCTTCTTCGACGTCAACGCCGACGACGCCAGCAATTACGGCGCCATCGGCATGGTCATCGGGCACGAGATCAGCCACCACTTCGACGACCGCGGCCGGCAGTTCGACGCCCAGGGCAACCTGCGCGACTGGTGGCTGCCGGCCGACGTGGCGGCCTACAAGCTGCGCGCTGACAAGGTGGCCGCGCTCTACAGCGGCTTCGAAGCCCTGCCAGGCGAACGCATCGACGGCCGCCAGACTTTGGGCGAAAACCTGTCGGACGTGGGCGGCATGCAGATCGCGTACGCCGGGCTGCAAATTGCGCTGGACCGGCAGAAGATAGCCGGCAAGCCCGCGCCCCTGGTCGAAGGGCACACGCCCGAACAGCGCTTCTTCATGGCCAACGCCGTGGTCTGGCGCGTGAAGTGGCGAAATGAAGCCCTGGTCAGCCAGATCCGCACCGGCCAGCATTCGCCCGGACGTTGGCGCATCCTGGGGCCGATGAGCCAGATGGCCAGCTTCGCCCAGGCCTTCAACTGCCGCGCTGGTGACGCGATGGTCGCCAGCGAGCCCATCATCGTCTGGTGATCAGGCCCGCCAGGTCGACGCCGCGTGCTTCAGCCTGGATGCGCGAGTTGCGGTGATCCGCATCGACTCGCTGGGCCTCGCCCTCAAGCCCATGGACATGCGCGCTGGCGCCAGCTAGTTGCTGTCCAGCGTCATGCAGGTCTTCGGCAGCGCGCAGGCATACCAACGCTGGTGCAGTGTTCGATGCTGTGTGGCACTTGAGTAAACCGATGAATAAGGTTGTCAGGCCAGGCGCAAACCAAAGCCATGCTCTTTTGCATCGCGCGGATTTGCAAGGACACCAGGCGACCCTAGACGCGTTTATTGTTCCAAATCGCGTCGAACACTGCACTGGGGGCGCGCGGCGCCCGCTCGCGTTCCTGGGCTCTATCGCCCAGACGTCTGGCGCTTCGCCAGCAAGTGGTCGATCGAGAACACGCCAGGTCCGCGGACCATCAGATACAGCAACAGCGCCGCCCAGGTGCCGTGGGTGGCGTAAGCGCCGGGATAGACGAAGACCTGGATCACGACGGTCATGCCAAGCAGGGCCAGTGCCGAGAACCGGGTCGCCAGACCGAACAGCAGCAACAGCGGGAAAAGGTGCTCGGCGAACGCCGCCATCGGTGCGGCCAGTTCGTGGGGCATGAAGGGCAGCTTGTACTCATGCTCAAAGAGGGCCAGGGCCGAATCCGAGAGTTGCGGCCAGCCCAGTTCAAACTCGCCGCTGACGAAGTTCAGCACCAAGCCCTGAATCTTGGTCTGGCCAGAGTTCCAGAACACGGCAGCGATCGAGAAACGCGCCAGCAACGCGATCAGGCTGTTCGGGATGCGTTCGAACCAGCGAACGAGTGCAGCAACCCGTCCCGCCAGTCCTTCAGGTCGCGGCGCGGCTGGGGATACGCCCTTCGCAGGGCGGGATGTCGTGGTGTTCATGGCCAAGGACTCCTGGGGACTTGCACGGAAGTCAGCGCGCCATGACTCATCAGCAGGGCCAACACGTTGGACAGATCGAAATCAATAGTCTCGTCTGCAGCCAAGGCTGCAGCATCCGCGAGACCCGCGCCAGCCTGAAGGGCCATGACGAAGCGCGCGGCGCCCGGCGGCAAACGCAGCACGAGCACGTCCAGCCCCGGGCGAAGCACGAGCGCAGACTCCGGCAACGCGGGATCGACCGCGGACAGATCAACCTCGCCCTGGTGGGCGGCCCAGAGCGAAACGATGGCGTAGCCGGACACCACCACCGAAGTCGACGGATGGCAGACGAGTTGGAGTGCGCCCAGGTCTACGCCGCTGGACAGCGCCCGGCCAAGCATCTCGGCTGTCAGCGCGTCGGCATCGGCAGCGTGTTGGGCGAGTACGCGCGCCATTTCGAGTCGAGCAACATCACCCAGGTAAGGAACGGGCCGGGCCGGTGCGAAGCCGTCGACGAATTCGGCGAAGTCCGCGCCGTAATGCGCCAACACGCGCGAACGCGGCGGGTGCTGGCGCACAAACACCGAGGCCATCGCTCGAAAGAACTCTTCACCCACCAATTCCTGTACGACCGGGAAGCTGCAGGCCACCGCGTCGATGAGCGAGCTGACGACGTTGTTGCGATGGACCGCCAGCCGTGCGCCCGGGTCCGAGCCGTTCCATGTGCGAATGCCTGCGGGGCAAGGCAGCTCGGGTGCCAGCAGTGCCGCTGCAAAGGCGGCCTGGGTCACAAGCGCCCCCGGTCAAGGCCGCGGCGTGTGGGCTCAGCGGGCACCCGCATCAAGTCTTCGGCGCGTTGGGCTTCGGCAAGCAGCGCTGCCAGGCCAGGCACATCGTTGTCCCGTTCTAGCAAGGTCGGCATCGGCCCTGTGCGGGCCAGCACTCCGGCATACAAGCCCCAGACCGCTTCATCAACCGGCGAGCCATGGCTGTCGATCAACAGTGGCGCGCCGGCGGCGTCGTGGTCGGTGGCAAAGCCTGCCAGATGAATCTCGCCGACGGTTTCGAGCGGCAGACTGCCAAGGTAGGCCAGCGCTTCGCGGCCGTGATTGACACAGGAGACGTGAACGTTGTTCACGTCCAGCAGCAAGCCGCAACCGGTGCGGTGAATCACCTCGGTCAGAAAGGCCGCCTCGTTCATGGTCGAGGCCTCGAATTCGAGATAGGTCGACGGGTTCTCAATCAGCATCTGGCGCTGCAGGCGCTCTTGCACCCGGTCCACGTGATCGCAGACACGGTTCAACGTGGCACGGTCGTATGGCACCGGCAGCAAGTCATTGAAGAACACCTCGCCATGACTGGACCAGGCCAGGTGTTCAGAGAAAGACGCCGGCTGGTAGCGCTTGATCAGCGCGTCAAGCCGGTCGAGGTGGGCTTCGTCGATCGGACATTCAGCACCGATGGACAAACCGACGCCGTGCAGGGACAGCGGATAGTGCTCGCGGATGCGGCCCAGATAGTGGTGGAAGGGCCCGCCGTCGACCATGTAGTTCTCGGCGTGCACTTCGAAGAAGCCGATGTCCGGACGCGCTTCGAGCACGTCCCTGAAGTGCTCGGGCTTGAGGCCTACGCCCGACCGTGCAGGCAGCCCGGCCCCCGCTCCAACCTTCGGCACGACTGGCAAAACAGTCTCGGCGCGCAGTGCAGGCCATGTGCTCAGGATCGACACCTTGGGCTCGGGCTGCTTGTGCTGACTGGGGTCAAGGACGTGGTTCAAGGACGCGGGCCAGAGGCGCCGGGGTCAGGCCTTCTTTTCCTTGAATTCCTTCATCTGCCCGAAGCCCGTCGGCGAGGTCTTGGACGCGGTCTTCTCGCAGCTGCCCTTGGGCACCAGCGACCAGGCATTGGTCTGGAAGTCGAGCTTGGACGTGCCTGCGCAGGTGGTGCCAGGCCCGGCAGCGCAATCATTCTTGCCCTTCAGCGCCACGCCGAAGCACTTTTCCTTGTCGGCCGACTGGGCAGCGGCGGGCAAGACGGTGAAGGCTGCGCCGAGCGCAAAGGCCAGGGCAACGGCAGGAAGCTTGGGTGAGGCTTGGGTCATGAAAATCTCCGTTTTGGAAACAGGTTTGACAAGGATTGCGGCCAACGCCGCTTCGGCTGCAGGGAACCGAAAACCGCAAGAAATTGCGGACTTCGTGCTGCTTGAACAGGGATCGTTTTTTCAATCCCGAACATGGGTAAAAGGTATCAGGTTCAGACCTGCAACGCGCGCCAAGCTTCGGCGAAGGTCGTGCAGTTTTCGAGTGATCTTCAAGCGGTCAGGGCGGTAGGAAGTCCTAGTTCAGATGTCCACCGTGAGATGGACCGAGGCGTCCGGCAGCCAGGTGTGCAGCCATGATTCCAGGCGCTTGTCAGCCCCGGTGAGGATGGCGATTCCCATGGCACCCAGGACCAGCGCGAAGCCCAGACGCAAGCGCTCCATGCCGCCGAGCAGCAGCGCGCTGCCGAGTGACCGTCCGTCCAGCCGTGTTGGTGCCGCGCTGGCGCCGCCGGCTATCGGCAGCATTGAGCGCGAGAAGCGCTCGCTCAACGCGGGCACCAGCATCACCAGCGCGAAGGCGATCATCATCGCTGCTCCTGCCGTGCGAACGGTCGACCTGTCCACGCCCAACGCCGGCCCCAGTGCGCCGAGAAACACGCCGATGGCGGCGAAGGACAGCGTCATGCCCAGGCTCATCGCGAGAGGCGCGAAACGGTTGCGCTGAATGCTGCCGCCGACAATCAGCGGCAGCAGTGGCAGCAGTCGCAGCACGTAGGCAGACAGAGGCGTCAGACCGGCCGCAGCCAGGCTCAGGCCCAGTGGCGGCAGTGACGGGCCGGTGAACATTCGGCCGTTTCAGAGAGCGGACTTGAGCGCCGTGCGGATGCCGGCCTCGGTCTTGTCGCCCACCAACCGACCCCGCTCCTTGTCGCCACGCAGGATGATCAGCGTGGACTGGGTCTGCACCTTGAACTGCTTCTTCAGCTCCTTCTCGGTGTCGAAATTGACCTTGAGCACCGTGACGTCCAGGCCGGGTTCGGACTTCAGGGTTTGAAGCACCTTGTCCTGTATGCGGCAAGTCGGGCACCAGTCGGCGTGGAATTGAAGTACCACGGGTTTGTCAGCCTTCTGCGCGGCGGCAAGCGCAGCAGCGCTGTAGGGCTGGAACTCGATCGCGTGGGTCAGAGCTGCGGAAGTCAGCAGCAGCGTGGAAACAATCCATTGGCGCAGGGTCATGGGGGCTTTCGTTGCAGTTTGAGGACAGGAAGAGGAAGGGACGAACGCCACATCCTTCAGGCGCTGGGTCGGTGCAATGGGCCAGCGGATTACAGCAAGCCAAGAAATACTTTCGCGCTGTTGCGTCGGACAGAAATATCTCCGTGGTCCTGTCACGCGAGATGCTGCAAGCCGTGCCTGGTGGGTGCCCTGCACACCGGCGGCGTGGGTGTTGACCCGCCGTTCCTGACCCGTTCGCAGGTCGCGAAACCATACGGTGTCGATCTGCAGGGCGTTCGGTGGTCTGATCTGGCGATCAAAGACCGCCTGCGTGCCGTCGTCTGAAATGGACCAGGGCGGCAGCGCGCAAGGCGTGGTGGCGTGGTGGCGTGGTGGCGTGAATTTGCAAGGGTCATGATGAAGCTCCGTTGTCGAGGCACGTCGACTGAGCCGATTGCAGCAAAGTCGCGCTGCGCAGTCATCACGGATTGGTGAAGGTTCTGTCGACCCATACGCCTGCAAGCGATCAGGAAAAAAAACATTGCCCGAGCGCCTGCTTCGCGTGCTGTCGGTCGTCAGCTGCAGCGCACCCTTCCAGCGCCCTCAGCACCGTGACCACCGTGAGCACACGACGACCAGGCTTTTCGCGATGAACGCACTTTATTGCGGCTGGCCTGACAGGTGGCGCGCTGACGCTGTTTGCTCCGGCTTGCTGCGTCCAAACGCCCACCAGTGAGTTCTCACGGCGCCGTGAGAACTGGGTGATATCGGCGTGAACGAAGGCGCCGAGCATCCGGCATGACGACGGCAAGTCGTCGGCCTCACAGTCCTCATCCAACCTTTCAGGAGTCTCGAAAATGATCCGATTTCTTTCCCGCCCTGTGCAAACCGCCTTGGGCACCGCCGCCCTGATGACGGTTTGCGCTTCAGCACATGCCACACTCGTCGACGTGACTGTCACGGTGCAGAACCTTGCGCCCACCAACAGCATCGGCTTCGCGCGCATGCATGTCGCTTTCAACAATGGCCGCTTCGACGCCTTCAACCTCGGTGGCGTGGCCACCGAACCGATCATCTCGGTGGCCGAAGGCGGCGTCGGCCTTGCCTGGCAAGCTGCGGCCGCCGCGGCCCAGCCGAGCGCCACCCTCGGTACCATCGTCACCACCGGCCCGTTGCTGCCCGGTGCCACCAGGAGCGAGACGTTCCGGGTGGACACGTCGATCAACCGGTACTTCACCTTCGCCAGCATGGCGGTACCAAGCAATGACTTTTTCATCGGCAACGACGACCCCCTCGAGTACCTCCTGCTCAACGCCAGTGGCACCCTCCTCATTCCCAGCATCGTCGTCAAGGCCAACGAGATCTGGGACGCCGGTTCGGAGATTTTTGATCCCGCTGCCTCCGCTTTCGTTGCTGGCGCCAACGGCAGCCTGCGCCGGGACCAGAACTCGGTGGTGGCCTTCAACTTCGCTGAGCTCGCGGCCTACAACGGGCTGACCACAGGTGCCGGCTACACCTTCAACAGCGGTTTGACGGCCGACAGCGATGTCTACCGCATCTCTTTTGGCGTGTCGGTCGTGCCTGAGCCCGGCACCTATGCCTTGCTCATCGCCGGGCTGGCTGCCGTCGGCTTCATAGCGCGGCGCCGCCGCGGTGACGAGTTGCAAGCCGGCACGGCCGCCGGCTGAAGCACAGGACTTGCCGCTCTGTTCCAATCGGCGGCCGGTACTGCACGCTATTTTGCTCGCGGCACCGGCCCCCCATGAACGAACATCTGCTGCTGGTTGAAGATGACGACGCGATTGCGGTGGCCTTGCGCCTTCATCTGGAAGACGCGGGTTACCGCTTGCACCGCGAAGCCAATGGCCAGCATGCCATGGCTGCCATCGACCGGCAACGCTGGGACCTGGTGCTGCTGGACCTGATGCTGCCCGGTGCCGATGGCTGGGAAGTCTGCCGCCACCTGCGCGCGCGGCATGCCGACGTGCCGGTCATCATGCTCAGCGCACGTTCTGCCGAGGCCCACCGGGTGCTGGGGCTCGAACTGGGCGCCGATGATTACGTGGCCAAGCCGTTTTCAATGCTTGAGCTTGTCGCGCGCATCCGCGCGCTGTTGCGGCGCATCGAACAAATGCGTTCTACCCAGGCGACGAAGCAGGAATTGCGGTTCGGCCCGTTCCGCCTGGACATCGTGCGCCGGGAACTGATGCGCGGTGAAACGGTGCTGCCCTTGACGCTGCGTGAATTCGATTTGCTGCACTTTCTGCTGAAGCATCCTGGGCGACCCTTCAGCCGCAGTGAACTGCTGCAGCGCGTGTGGGGTGATGGCTTCGACGGCTACGAGCACACCGTCAATTCGCACATCAACCGGCTGCGCAGCCGGATCGAAGACGACCCACGCGACCCGCAGCGTGTCGTCACGGTGTGGGGTGTGGGCTACCGCTTCGACCTCGAGCCCGCCCCATGAAGCCGGCTCGGTCTTTCACCACCCGTCTGTCGCTGGCACTGGCCCTGCTGCTGCTGGCCTATGGCGCCTTTGTCGCGCTGCTGGGGCGCCAGGTGGCGGCTGAACAGGAACAGGAATCCCTGCAGCGCCTGTCCCACGGGCTGGCCGGGCACATCGTCGGACATTGGCCAGAGATCACATCCATCAACCGTGACGAGGCCGACAGCGCGGCGCGCAGCGCCCTGTTGTCGATGTTGATGACTGTGAACCCCGGCGTGCAGGTCTACCTGCTGGACGCCGACGGCCGCGTACAGCACTACATCGGCGAGCCGGGCATGGTGCGGCAGAAGCAGGTGGACCTAACACCCGTAGTCGCCTTCCTGGCCGGCGCTGCCCTGCCGTTGCGGGGCACCGACCCCATGGGCTACGCGGCGCCGCGCATCTTCAGCGCGGCGATGTTCCCGGTGCGCCCTGGCGACACGCGTCCGCCGGGCTATCTGTACGTCGTCCTCGACAGCAAGGCGCGCGATGCAGTGGCCGCGCAAGTCGGTGCCGAACGTCTGTGGCGCGGCGCCGCGCTGGCCGCCGTCATCGGCCTGCTGGTGACCTTGGGGCTGGGTCTATTCACCTTCCGCCGCCTGAGCCTGCCTTTGCACCGGCTGGCTCAACGCCTGCGCGACTACAGCCAGCGCAGCACAACACATGAAGGCGCCGCAACCCCGCCACCGGTGCGCCCGGCGGGCGACGAAGTGCAGGCCATCGGCGCAGCCTTTGACGACATGAAGCAGCGCATCGAGTCGAACGCCGAGCGCGAGCAACGCCAGGTGGCCGACCACCGCGAGATGATGGCCAGCGTGGCGCACGACCTGCGCACGCCGCTGACGGCGCTGCATGGCCACCTTGAAGCCCTGGCAGCAGAAGCCGCACCCGAAGCCACCCGACGCGCTGCCGTGCTGCAGGCCGCACTGGCGCAAAGCCGCAAGGTTGGCCGTTTGTCGCAACAGCTGTTCGAGCTGGCCGCGCTGCAGTCGACCCAGCAAGTGCTGCACCGCGAACGTTTCAGCCTCGACGAGGTCGTGACCGACGCGGTGCAGAAGTTCGCGTTCAGCGGTGCCGTGCCTGCTGTCGCGTTGCACGGTGTTCCGCCCGGCCGCCTGGAACTCAATGGCGACCTGCAACTGATCGAACGCGCCTTGACGAACCTGATCGACAACGCCGTGCGCCATGCCCCTGGCAGCAGCCCCGTGCGGGTGAGCTTGCGGCGCGAAGGCACGCAGGCCGAGATCGTGGTCGAAGACGGCGGGCCGGGCCTGCCGGGTGAACTGCACCAGCGGCTGGACCAGGGCCTGTCGCTGCGCGACCCGCCGATCAAGCGCAGCAGCGGCGGCATCGGTGGCCTCGGGCTGGCCATTGCGCAACGTGTGGCCGTGCTGCATGGCGGCAGCCTGCGGCCACTGCCGGCGCCCTTGGGCGGCACGCGGCTGTGTCTGGCGCTGCCGCTGGCAGCCTAGTGCCGTGTTCGACGCGATGGGGAACATGAAGCCGCGTCTTGGGTCGCCTGGCGTGGTTGCAAATCCGCGCGATGTAAAAGAGTTGTGGTTTGCGCCTGACCAGACAACCCAATCCATCGGTTTTCTCAAGTTCCACAGAGCATCGAACGCTGCACTGGCTGTCAAGTCCCGACAGCTCAGCCACGCGGCGGCGCGTTGGCGAACGCGCCCGGCACCTTGGCCGCGCGACTACCGCACGGCCCAGACCTGGCCATCGTCTGCGAGGACGACCATCCCCGAGCCGTCGGCCAAGGCGATGGCCATGCCCACGCGGGCCGGCAACGGCACCGACTGCTGCTCGGCCCAGTTCGCCGCCGGATTCAACACGCGCAGCCGCCGGCCATCCTGACTGGGCAGGACGAGCAGGCCCCGCAACCAGACCGAGAGGTCGAGTTCGCGGCTGCCGATGCGGTGCGTGCTGACATCGTTCAACAGCCGGCGTCGGGTCAGGTTCTGGCCG
>JBBQAW010000128.1:0-10465 GCA_038316815.1 Burkholderiales bacterium | reverse complement strand
GACAGCAGCCTGGCGCCACCCCCTAAACATGGGACGAATCGGTCCCTGGGCTGCACATCAGGAGCCAACATGAACCTCAAGATCACCCTGGCCGCTGCCGCTCTGGCCCTGGCAGCCAGCGCGCCGCAGGCCGCTGTCAATGTCTTCAACAGCGCGTTTCTGGCGACGGTACCGGGTGCGCCAGACGGCGGCATCGGGCTGACGGGCTTTGGCCGCAACACCTCGCTGGCCACCGCAGAAGCTTCGGCAAGCCTGCAGGGCGTGGCCGCCACGCTCTTTTTCGACACCTGGAACATTGGTACCTCAGGCGTTGCACCCAACATCTACAGCTTTTCGAACATGCTCGTGGACGCCTTCGGTGGCGTCAGCTTCCTGGCGGTCACCTTCAACTCGATCGATGCCGAAGGCCTGCGCAGCACGATCCTCTACGACCTGAATCCCAGCGGCACACAGGCTGTCGGTTCGGGCAACTTCACCGTGCTGGCCAGTTGCCCGATAGCAAGCTGCGTCTGGATCGACGTGATCGGCCGGCTGCCCGCTGGTGCCGGCAGCGGCTACAACGGCACCACCACCGCCCTGCCCATCCCCGAACCCGGCCAGTGGGCACTGCTGGCCCTGGGCTTGGCCGCAGTGGGCGTGGCCACGCGTCGCGCCCGCAAGGGCCAGGGTCAACTGGGCTGACCACAGGCAAGCGAACCTGAGCCCGGCCGCTTGACCGGGCGGTCAGTCTTGGCGCCCCTTGGGTGCATGTTGTTGACCCGGTGTGGCAGTTCAGTGCCGAGCATCTGTGCTGGGCCCTGAGGTTCTGAGGCGCTGTGTCGCTGTGTCGCTAACACAGGCCTTCCGGAAACCACAAGCTTCCAGGCGAACTGGCCGTGCAAGCCCTGAATCGCTTGCCAGGCCGCTTCAGGCACGGCCAGCGGCCTGCCTGAGAGCCTTCACTTCGTCTTCGCTAAGGCGCGGACCATCCAACGTGACGCGCTGGTCTTGCGTCTGCGCTGTGCGGAAGCGCTCGATGACAGGCTTGAGTTCTTCTTTCACATCTGCCTGGCTGTAGCCGTTGAACAAATGTCCCAGCAGGCCACGGCGCAGGTCGCTGGTGCCCATGAACCAGTCGGCCACCGGGAATGTGAGGTTCATGTTGACGTGCATCATGATGCCCATGTTGTGGTGGGCGGAATGATGGCGGCGGATGGTGTTGACCAGCGGCAATTTCTGCACCAGCGCGTTCTCGGGCACATGGCAGCAGAAGTGGAAGGTCTCGTAGACCAGATAGTGGCCGATCATGGCAATGAACACCACATACCCGGCGTTGACATTGATGAGTTGCGCAGCAATACCGCCGAACATGCCACCCGCAACCGCCAGCACCAGCAGCACGCGCCAGGGAAAAAAGACGATGCGGAATTCCTTGACCGAGTCGATGGTGGGTTCACCATCCGTGAAGTACTGATGGTGCTGCCGCGTGTGGCGGTCGTAAATGGCGCGCAGCGCGAAGACGTCGATGTGCCGGTGCATCACGAACTTGTGCATGGCCCATTCGAAGAAGTTGCCAGCAATCGCCACCGGCAGCAGCAGCAGCCATTCCCAGCCGGCGTTGTCCATGCGGCTGACGCACCATGCGATGACCGAGATGCCGGCCAGGTACATCACACCGACATGCAGCAGCCCGCTGTAGTACGGGCTGATGTTTGCGATGTAGTGCTCGCGGAAACGGCGTTGGCGATCGGTCATCATCGTCTTGGTCTTTCAACATGACTTTTAACATCGGGTCGCTGATATATTAGTTGTCGACCACACCATCTGTCAAGGCAAGCACCATGCCCGAACCCACGGTTTCTGCACTGCCCGCAGGGCAGTCAGCCAGCAAGTCAGCCGGCCCGCCAGAGGGCGGCCCGGCTGTGGCACGCAAGAAGCGGACGATCCAGGACATTCGCGATTCCAAGCGCAGCGGCGAGAAGATGGTCTACATGTCGGTACCCGACTACACCTCGGCCAAGTGGGCAGAGATGGCGGGTGTGGACGTGGCGGTGGTTGGCGACAGCCTGGCCATGATTGCGCATGGACACACCAGCACCATCCCGGCCACCATGGACATGATGGCGATGCACGCCGCCAGCGTGCGCCGCGGCGCGCCGCAGACCTTCACGCTGGGCTGCATGCCGTACCAGAGCTACCACACGGTGGAACTGGCGCTGCGCAACGCCACGCGCTTCATGCAGGAAGGCGGCACCGACGCCGTCAAGCCGCAAGGCGGGAAGTCGCAGGCGCATGTGCTCAAGGCGCTGGTAGACGCCGGCATCCCGACGGCTTCGCACATCGGCATGACGCCGCACACCGTGGCGGTGTTTGGCGGCTTTCGCATCCAGGGCCGCACGGCCGACGCGGCGATGAAGATTCTGGAAGACGCATTTGCCATCCAGGACGCCGGCTGTTTCATGCTGGAGTTCGAGGCCGTACCGGCCAAAATGGCGGCCGTGATTTCGCAGCAACTGGAGATTCCCACCATCGGCATCGGCGCGGGTGCGGGCACCGACGGCCAGATCCTGCTGTGCCACGACCTGCTGGGCGTGTTCACCGACTTCAAGCCCAAGTTCACCAAGCGCTACGCCAACTTGACCGAAGTGGCGGTGCAGGGCATAGGTCGGTACATCAGCGAAGTGAAGTCCGGGCAGTTTCCTGACGCCGATCACAGCTACGGCGTCGACGAGGCCGAATACGAAAAGTTCGTCACCATGGTCGAACACCGCAAGCATGTCTAGTGCCGTGGGCAGCGACGCTGCGGCTCCCAGCCTGAGCGAGCGCGCCTACACCGAGATCGAAGAGCTCATCATCACGCTGAAGCTCGCGCCAGGCAGCGCGCTGTCTGAAGCCGAACTGGCGCTGCATCTGGGCATCGGCCGCACACCCGTGCGCGAAGCCCTGCAGAGGTTGGCGCGTGAACGTCTGGTGATGGTGCTGCCGCGACGGGGTGTGGTGGTGTCAGAGATCAACGTCGCGAGCCAGTTGCGCCTGCTGGAAGTGCGGCGCGAACTGGAGAGGCTGATTGCACGCAGCGCCGCACGACGCGCCAACGACGAGCAGCGCGCCCGCTTTCGCGCCATAGCAGCCGGCTTCGAGACAGCGGCCAGCGCTGACGACGGCATCGCCTTCATGCGCACTGACCTCGAATTCAACCAGTTGTGTTCCAGCGCATCGCACAACGAGTTCGCTGCCAACGCCATGAGCCTGATGCATGGCCTGTCGCGCCGCTTCTGGTACCTGCACCACGCCCACGCTGCCGACATGCCGCGCACCGCCAAGCTGCACGCGGCCATCGCGCGCGCCATCGCCACAGCCGACGAAGACCGCGCTGGCGCCGCCAGCGACAGGCTGCTGGACCTGATCGAGAAGTTCACGTTCGATACGCTACAAGGCTGAAGCCGCAGCGAGTGCTGCCCCTGCTCAAGCCCACCTGAAGGAGCCCGCACAGTGAACGCCGCCCAGCGAGCCGAAGCATTCCAGGGCATGCACCGTGGGCCGGGAATCTTGGTCATTGCCAATGCCTGGGACTCAGCCAGCGCGCGCATGTTCGAATCTGCCGGCGTAAAGGCCATCGGCACCAGCAGCGCTGGCGTGGCGTTCGCCCATGGCTACGCCGATGACGCCAGCCTGCCGCGCGACGTGCTGCTGCAAGCCACGGCCGAGATCGTTCTCGCCGTGCAGGTGCCTGTCACAGCCGACATCCTGGGCGGACTGGGCGACACGCCCGAGGCCGTGGCGGACACCGTGCGCAAGGTCATTTCGCTGGGTGCGCTGGGCGTGAACATCGAGGACGGTGTGGACAGCGTGAACGGACGCCAGCCCCACTTGCGGGACTTGGAACAGCAGGCCGACATCATCCGTGCAGCCGTCGAAGCCGCCCGCCAGGCCGGTGTGAACATCGTCGTCAACGCACGTACCGACAGCCACTGGCTGAAACTGGGCGATGAAGCCGAGCAACTGCGCGCTAGCGTGGCCCGGGCGCAGCGCTATGTCGAAGCTGGGGCCAGTGGCGTGTTCGTGCCGTCGGTAGTTCGGCGCGAGACCATCGCCACGCTGGTGGCCGAGATCGGGGTGCCCTTGAACATCCTGGCTTCGCCCGGCTGTCCCAGCGTAGCCGAGCTGCAAGCCTTGGGCGTGCGGCGCGTGAGCCTCGGGTCGGGCCCCATGCGCGCCGCGATGATGCTGACGCGCCGAATCGCACAGGACCTGTTGGGCACTGGCACCTACGCGCGCATCCACGACGACGCCGTGCCTTATGCCCAAGCCAATGCGATGTTCGAACAACAATCGGTGGCGTTGGCGGCCATCAGCGCGTCAGCCACAAAGTAGCCAGCGGCGGCGCCGGCCTGCCCAACGCTGGCACAGCACGCCCTGTGCAGCCACGCCACAGCCAGGCTCTTTCTGCATTCAAGACCGCACCCATGCGCCCTGCCCAACTCCCATCACTGCTGCTCTGTACCCTGCTGTCGACCACCCTGCTCGCCACGCCCAAGCCTGCCCAAGCACAAGCCCTGCCCGCGCTGGCCTACCCGGCCACCCGCTCCGTTGACCATGTCGACACCTACCACGGCACGCGCGTGGCCGACCCCTACCGTTGGCTGGAAGACGACAACGCTGCAGAAACCCTGGCCTGGGTACGGGCCCAGAACGCTGTCACCCACCAGGCGCTGGCCGCGATGCCGCAGCGCCAGCTGGTAGCGAATCTCGTCACCCGGCTGACCGACTATGAACGGATCGGCGTGCCCTTCAAGGCCGGCGGACGTTACTTCTGGACCCGCAACGACGGGCTGCAGCCCCAGGCCGTGCTGTACACCGCCGCGTCGCTGACGGCCACGCCTACGGTGGCGCTGGACCCGAACCTGCTGTCCAAAGACGGCACCGTGGCGTTGACCGGTACCGTGCCCAGCCGCAACGGCGAACTGCTGGCCTACGGCACGGCCAGCGCCGGTTCAGACTGGCAGACCTGGCGCGTGCGCGACCTGGCCACCGGCAAAGACCTGCCCGACACCATCGAATGGGTGAAGTTCAGCAGCGCCACCTGGACACCCGACGACAAGGGCTTTTTCCACGTCCGCTACGACGACCCGGCCGCTGGCGCCAAGCTCAGCGGCGCCAACGTTTTCCAGAAGCTCTATTACCACCGCCTGGGCACGCCGCAAAGCGCCGACGTGCTGGTGGCCGAGAACCCGGCAGACCAGCGATGGGGCTTTGGCAGCGCCGTCAGCGACGACGGGCGCATGGTCTTCATCAACGTCTGGAACGGTTCGGGCCGGCGCAATGGCCTGATGCTGCTGCCGTTGAAAGACGGCGCTTACCCAGGCCTGGCCGGCGGCCAGCCGCAGCCGCTGACGCTGGACTTCGACGCGCAGTACATCCCCGTGGCGCTGGACGGGCAGAGTCTGGTGTTGCGCACCGACAAGGATGCACCCAACAGCCGACTGGTCATCGTTGACATCGGCCGCTACCTGAACCCGCCTGCTGGCAGCGTGACGTTCACCCCGGCCGCTGCGCCGCCATGGCAAACCCTGGTGGCCGAGACCAGCGACGCGATGGTCGGGGCCACCGCCGTGGGTGGCCGCTACTTCTTGCGCTACCTGCGCCACGCCTCAACCCTGGTGCGCATGCACGCTGCCGACGGCCAGGCGCTGCGCGACGTCGCGCTGCCTGGCGTGGGCAGCGCCAGCGGCTTCGGCGGGCGCTGGACCGACGACGAAACCTTCTTCAGCTACACCAGCCTGATCACCCCCGCCGACATCTACCGGCTGAACGTGACTACCGGCGAAGTGACTTTGTTCAAGCGCCCCGACACCGCCTTCGACCCAGCGCAGTTCGAGACCCGGCGCGCCTTCGTCACCAGCAAGGACGGCACGAAGTTTCCGGTCTTCATCGGCCACCGCAAGGGTCTGAAGCTGGACGGCAGCAACCCCACGCTGCTGTACGGCTATGGCGGCTTCAACGTGCCCACCACGCCCAGCTACAGCGTCACCGCCGCCAGCTGGATGCAGATGGGCGGCGTCTATGTGGCCGCTGCCACGCGCGGCGGGGGTGAGTACGGCCGCGCCTGGCACGAGGCCGGCACCAAGTTGAAGAAGCAAAACGTCTTCGACGACTTCATCGCCGCGGCCGAATGGCTGGTGGCCGAGAAGATCACCAGCCCGAAGAAGCTGGCCATCTTCGGCGGCAGCAATGGCGGCCTGCTGGTGGGCGCGGTGTTGAACCAGCGGCCCGAACTCTTCGGCGCTGCGGTGCCTGCAGTGGGCGTGATGGACATGCTGCGCTTCCACAAATTCACCATTGGCTGGGCCTGGGTCAGTGACTACGGCAGTTCAGACGACCCCGAGCAGTTCAAGGCCCTGATGGCCTATTCGCCGCTGCACAACATCGCCGCTGGCAAGACCTACCCGCCCGTACTGGTGCTGACCGCCGACCACGACGACCGTGTCGTGCCGGCGCATAGCTTCAAGTACGCTGCGGCGCTGCAGGCTGCCGACACCGGGCCTGCGCCCAAGCTCATACGCATCGACACCGATGCCGGGCACGGGGCCGGCAAGCCCACACGCAAGATCATCGAAGAACGCAGCGACATGCTGGCCTTCATCGCGCACAGCCTGGGCCTGGCGGTGAAGCCGCAAAGCGAATCGCCGACAGCTGCTTCGAATTCCCCTGCAAGGCCGTAGCCGTTGCCGGGTGATGTGCTGGTTTGGCCGCCGATGCAGATATGGTGCGGCCGGTGGAGCCCAGTGACGGCTCTTCTTCCCAAATCAAAACCAGGAGTTGAACCATGCATCAAGCTTTGAAGCGCGGGGCCGCACTAGGGCTCTTGCTGGCCGCCATCGGCAGCGCACAGGCACAGTTCCTTTCAGCCATCAACCGGCCAGCGTTTTCAGCCTACGACACAGGCCTGTTCGTCAACGACTTCAGCAGCGGCGCGTCGGTACGTCTGAACAGCTTCGAGTCCTTCGGCATCCCTCTGTCCGCTGCACCCGGGTTCCGTGGCCTGGCAGGCGACGACGCCAACGCGCGTTTCTTCAGCATCTCTGACGTGCTGACCGCAGGCACCGTCCGTACGAACATCTTCAGCATCAGTTATGGCGGCAGCGCCAGCTTCATTACGCAGCCCTACCAGGCACTGCCCAATGGCCAGGCCCGGATGCAGCTCAGCGGTTTGGCCTTCGATACCACGCGCAACGAGTTGTATGTCTTCAACAACCTGGCACAAAACCTGACGACCACCCTGGGCGGCTGGACTCAGGGCGGGCTGTTCCGCGTCAACACAACGACGGGTCTCATGACCGCCACCAACCTGGTCGGGCCGGCAGCAGGCGCCAGCACGATCACCGTGCGCGGTATCGCCTACGACGCCGTCACCGACCGCATTTACCTGTCGCAAAGCCGCATCGGTTCACCCATCGAAGTGTTCTCCTGGAACCCGACCACCGGCACCACCGAATCGGTGCTGAACCTGAGCACACTGGGCTTCACCGACAGCAGGGTGCCCCTCATTGGCGCGGGGGGCGGCAAGCTGGTCTTGCTGGCTCAGGCAGAAGGGCACCTGGGCGGCTTCCACCGCGAATTTGACTTGGTCAGCCGCAGCTTCACCAGCAACACCGTGGCCACGCCTTACGGTGCTTACGGTCTGTTTGCCGGCAGCCCGGTGATCCCGGCCGGCGGCATGGCCTATGCGCCCAGCATGCCGATTCCTGAGCCTGGCACCTGGTTGCTGTTCGGCCTGGGCCTGGCGCTGGTCGTCAGCAGGCTTGGCAAGGGCGCACGCGGACAGCGGGACGCCGGGACGACAACCGGCCCGCAGGACGGCGTTGCGACAGTGGGTCCGCGGTACGCCCTTGCGACATCCGGCCCGCAAGACGCCGTGACGACCTGAGCCACGCGGCGCGCCGCTAAGCCCTGAAGCGGCGCGAAAACAGCGCGAACAGGGCTTCGAACAACAAGGCCATGGCTGCAGCCGGCACGGCACCGGCCATCAGCATGGCGCGGTCGTTCAGCGCCAGTCCGGTGACGATGCGTTCACCATAGCCACCCGCGCCGATGAAAGCCGCGATGGTGGCCGTGCCCACGGCGATGCTGGTGGCGGTGCGCACGCCCGCCACGATGACGGGCAGGGCCAGCGGCCACTGCACATGCACCAGGCGCTGCCAGGCCGTCAGGCCCAGCGCCGTGCCCGCCTGCACCAGGCCCACGGGCACGCCCGCCAGGCCGGTGCAGGTGTTGCGCATGACAGGCAGCAGCGCATAAGCCGTCAGCGCAACGAGGGCCGGCACCGTGCCGATGCGGCCCAGCACCGAGATCAACACCGCCAGCAGCGCCAGCGCCGGCACCGTTTGCAGCACCCCGGTGGCGCCCAGCAGCAAGCCGCGCCAGCGCGGGTGCGGCGCCGCCCAGGTGGCCAGCGGTACGCCGATCAGCACGGCAGCGCCCACCGAGGCCACCACCAGGCCCAGGTGCTGCAGCGTCAGCCGCAGCAGGTCGGGGCCGAACAGGCGCTGCCAGAAGCCGCCCGCGCTTGCGACCGAATCGGCCGGCGCTGCAGTTGTGGCTGCGGTTGCCGCCGCTGTAGTTGCGGCTGTTGTTGCCGCTGCGGTTGCAGATAGGGCTGCCGACGTGTCTGGCGATGCGGCTGTCGTCGCTGCTGTCGACCCGCCAGCCAGATGGTCGCGCGCAATCGCGTCGAAGCCTACTTTGTCCAGTTCGGCGCGTGCGTTCATGGCGATCATCTGCGCTTCGCTGATGCTGCCGTCCAAGCGCTGCAGCGCCACCCAGGCGGCCGGAAAGCGCTGCGGCACGTTCAGCCGGTACAGCAGCACGGCGTCATAACGCGGAAAGTGGCCGGCATCGTCTTGCAGCACACGCAGGCCCAGGCGGCCAATCTTCGCGTCGGTGGTGTAGATGTCGATGGCATCCACCTGCGCGGCCCGCCCAGGCTTGCCCAGTGCGTCGTAGGCCAGTCCGTGGTCCAGCCCCTGCGGACGCTGCGGCAGGCCGTAGCGCCGGGACAGGCCGGGCCAACCGTCGGCGCGGCCGATGAATTCGTTGCTCAGCCCCAGGCGCAGCGTGGGGTGGCGCGCCAGGTCAGACAGCCGGCTGATGCCCAGCGCTGCAGCGCGGTCTTCACGCATGGCCAGCGCATAGCCGTTGTTGAAACCCAGCGGCACCGCCACGCCCAGGCCCAGCGGCGCGAGCGCGGCGCGCAGTTCTTCAAGCGTCTGCAGTTCTGGTCGCCTCAGGATTTCCTGCGCGATGGTGCCGGTGTATTCGGGGTAAAGGTCGATGCTGCCGGCCATCAACGCTGCGTGCACGATAGCGGTGTTGCCCAGGCCCGGCTTCACCTGCACGGCGGCTCCGGCAGTGCGCGCGGTTTGGGCCAGCACTTCCACCAGCACATAGGCCTCGGTGAAACGTTTGCCGCCTACGCGCAGCGGGTCCTGAGCCCAGGCGCTGCCGGCCAGAGACAGGCCCAACATCAGCCACAGAAGCCGAAGAAGCCATAGCCGCTCAAGCCGCTCAAGCGGCTCAAGCGGCGCAAACGGTCTCAGCAACGCAAGCCAGCGCCCTGCGCTCATCTCGACGCGTCAGCTGCCGTGCCCGGCTGGGCGTCCAGAACCTGCACGGCGTGTTCGTAGCCCTGCTTGACGATCTGCTCGAAGCGGTTCCACTGCAGCATGCCCACCCGTTCCAGCGGCGGGTTGAAATGCAGGTCGGTCAGGCGCCGGGCCTGCTGCTGGCGCGAGTTGCTGTACAGAATGGTGACGTTCATCAGATAGGCCGCCAAGCTGGGCAGCCGGTAGCGACGTTGCGCGCGTGGCCGCAGCCGGTCGCGCAGCAGCGCCCAGGGGCTGGGAACGTCCTCGAAGTCGTAGCGGCGCGGCTTGTGGGTGCTCAGGTCAACGCCGATGACGCGGCCCACGCCGCGCAGCCCCTGCATCACGTCGACCGGGAAGTTGTTGAAGGTGCCGCCGTCGCACAGCAGTTCGCCTTCGTGAAGCACGGGCGGCAGGGCGCCAGGAATGGACAGGCTGGCGCGCATCAGCTTGGCCAGCGGGCCGCGCTGCAGGACTTGCTCGCGCGCTTGCGTGTAGTTGGCCGCGATGCAAAAGAACGGTTTCCAGAGGTCGGCCATGTCGACCGGCCCGCCCGCCAATTCATGTTCTGCTTCATCGATGGCGCGCTTCAGGCGCTGACCCTTGATCAGTGACAACAGCGGCACGAGGTTGAAGTCGCCGGTGGGGTTGCTACCGAATGCGCGCCGCGCGATCGACAGGACGCGTGCCTCGGGCTGGTCGGCCGCAATCAGGGCCGCCATGACCGAGCCGATGCTGGTGCCACCGACACGGTCGATCTCGATGCCGCGTTCGCGCAGCGCGCGCCACACGCCCAGGTGGGCCAGGCCACGCGCCCCGCCACCCGCCAGCACCAGGCCCACCGC